>JAEYYW010000013.1 GCA_023428265.1 Bacillota bacterium
CGCTACATCAAAAACAAGAACCGCATCCTTTCTTCCTACGAGGGGGCCAACGGCGTAAAGACCGGCTATACCGGCGATGCGGGCCGGTGCTTTGTGGGTGCTGCGGAGCGGGAGGGGATGCAGCTCATCTCCGTGGTTTTGAATTGCGGGCCGATGTTTGAAGAAGCCACGGCACTGATGGACGAAGCCTTTGCTCAATATGACATGGTGCCGGTCATCACGCCCAACCTGGCCTATGGCGCCGTGCAGACCGAGGAGGGCATAACAGGGGAAGTGCGCTTCGGTGTGCCGGAAAAGATCACGCTGCCATTGAGCGAGGAAGAACGGCAGCGTGTCTACACCAGCATCCACATGCAGGCCGCCGTGGAATCGCCGGTGGCAAAGGGTCAGGTCATAGGGGAAGGCGCCGTGATGCTGGATGGGCAGCCGCTGGCCAGCTTCCCGGTGATCACGTTGGAAGAGGACCAGCGGCGCACTTATCTTTGGTATCTAAAGTTTGTGATAGAGAGGTTTCAATGGCGGAGGAACGGGGAGGAATCCGGCTTCAGAAGTATCTGGCCCTGGGGGGAGTAGCATCCCGCAGAAAGTGTGAGGAGCTGATCGCGCAGGGCCGCGTGAGCGTGAACGGCTCTGTGGTCACCGAGATGGGCGTGCGCGTGGCCGAGGGCGACACCGTCACGCTGGACGGCAAGCCGGTGGAGCCGGCCGGGCAAAAGGTTTATATCGCATTTTACAAACCATCCAACGTAGTCACCACCGCGTCAGACCCCGAGGGGCGGCAAACCGCCGTGAGCTTTTTTAAGGACCTTGGGGTTCGCGTGTTTCCGGTGGGGAGGCTTGATTATGAAACGGAAGGCCTGCTGCTGATGACCAATGACGGCGACTGGGCCAACCGCATCACCCATCCCAGCTTCAATCTGGACAAAGAATATCTGGTAAAGGTGAAGGGCACCGTGGAAGACGCGCAAGTCAGGGCGCTTCAGCATGGTGTGATGATCGAGGGCAAACGCACATGGCCCGCCGCCGTTACCGAGGTGAAGCGGGGTGGCATGATTACGCAGCTCAATGTCACAATACATGAGGGGCGCAACCGGCAAGTGCGCAAGATGCTGGAAGCAGTGGGCCATGAGGTGGTCTATCTCAAGCGCGTGCGCATCGGCAATGTGCGCATTGGCGAGCTGAAGGCCGGCCAGTGGCGGCCCCTTGACAACACTGAAATCGCAAGCCTTGGCGGCGGCTGATCAGCGCCGTATATATTCATTATCATTTTAATGATTCAACCCATAAGTCGCACAAAAAACGTGTCCGGTATGTTATAATTACTCTGATATGCTTTCAGGAGTTGATGCAATGGGTAAGCGAGAAGTCGATGAACTCCGCCTGAAAACCATGGACGGCGGAGGGCAGGAGAAGGTGTCCGATCAGCACCGGCGAGGCAAGCTGACTGCGCGGGAGAGGCTGAATTTGCTGCTTGATCCGCAGAGCTTTTTGGAGTCGGATGCCTTTACCACCGGCGGAAGCGCCGTGGGCGAGGGTGTTGTGACCGGCTTTGGCACGATCAATGGCAGGCCGGTTTATGTGTATTCCCAGGATTTCACCGTCCTGGGCGGATCGCTTGGGCAGGTTCATGCCCGTAAGATCTGCAAAGTGATGGACTTGGCGCTGAAGTCGGGCGTGCCGGTGGTGGCGCTGCTTGATTCCGCCGGTGCCAGGCTCCATGAGGGGCTTGATGCCATCGCCGGATACGGCGAGGTTTATCGCAGGCTGGTGAGGTGCTCCGGCGCGGTGCCGCAGATCGGCGTGGTGTGCGGGCCCTGCATCGGCGGAGCGGCATATGCCGCGTCGTTGATGGATTTTGTGTTCCTTGCCGGCAAGGAAGCCCGCATGCAGACCTGGGGGCCCCAGATCACCGAAGCCTCCGGCGGCGGTGTGTGGAGTGCCGTGAAGGTGGGCGCCGCCCAGTTTGCCTATGAGTCGGAGCAATCCTGCTTCACTGAAGTGCGGCAGCTGTTCTCACTTCTTCCGGCCAACTGCAAGGAAGACGCTCCTTCTGCCATGATCCAGGCTGATTTGAACACATCTTCGCCCGCTTTGAATGATTTGATTCCCGGTCTCTATGATATGAACACTGTGATTTCCGCCATCTCCGACGGTGGCTATTTCTTCGGCACATCCACAGAATATGCGCCGAATATGATCACCGGTTTCATTCGGGTGAATGGCCGCACAACCGGCGTGGTCGCCAACCAGCCCAAGGAGAAGGACGGCGCGCTGGATGCCGCCGGCTGCGAGAAAGCCGCCCGGTTCATCCGTTTCTGCGACAGCTTCCACATCCCGCTGGTTTCATTGGTGGACACCGTCGGCTTGCCGATTGGCGCCGCGGAGGAAAACCGGGGCTTGATGGCCGGCGGAGCTTCCCTGATCCGGGCATATGCTGGCGCCACGGTGCCCAAGGTCACGGTGGTATGTGGCCAGGCCCACGGCGGCTCGTTTGCGATGATGGGAAGCCGTTCTCTGGGCATTGACACCGTGTATGCCTGGCCTGACGCACAGATTTCCGTGGCACAGCCGGAGACGGCCGTGAATATCCTGTATGCCGGAGAGATCGCCGCTGCAGAAGACCCGCTGTCTGCCCGCGTGGCTCTGGTGGAGCGTTACAAGGCCAAGGATTCTGACCCGCTGGTTGCAGCCAAAGGCGGCCATGTGGACGATGTGATTGAGCCGGCTTCCACCCGCACCTATGTGGCGGCAGCGCTGGAGATGCTGGTGGGCAAGCGCGGCAACTTGACGTTGTGAGGTGCCGATGAACGAGTTTATTCAAAACAATGCCGTCATTCTTTGGGTTGTAGCCTTTGTTGCAGAGGTGCTGCTGGGCCTGCTGGCTCAGGTGATCGCCGAGCGAAAGGGCCACCCCAAGGGCTGGTTCTGGGCGGGCTTCTTCCTTTCGGTTTTCGGCGTGATCTGGGCGGCAGGGCTTCCCGATGAAAAGCTCCGCAAGCAGATCAAGCAGTTGAGCGGCAGCAAGCCCGTGGCTTCGCCGGCGGCGGTGCAACCCTCCCCGGTGAATGAAGACAATGATCTCATTGCCGTGCTTTCCGCAGCTATCGCTGCGTTTGGCGCGCAACAAGGCAAGCAGTATGTCCTTCGCTCCTTCCGGCCCATTGGCGCCGGTTCCACGGCATGGAGCCGTTCAACACGATAATCTTGATTGATGCTTAGGGAGGAACTGGCATGAAACGTTTTCTGATCACTGTAAACGGAAAGACCTACGAAGTGGAAGTGGAAGAAGTGGAGGCATTTGCCGCGGCAGCGCCTGGCATTCAGTCAGCGCCTGTGCAGGTGGCAGCCGCCGTTTCTGCCCCCGCACCCGCCGCACCGGCAGCCAAGGCCGCGGAAGCGCCTGCTCCCGCAGCGGCACCTGCCAACATCCCCGCGGGCGGCACCAAGGTCAACGCGCCGATGCCCGGCAAGATCCTTTCGGTGAAGGCAGCCCCCGGCCAGGCGGTCAAGCGCGGCGACGTGCTCTTGATTCTGGAAGCCATGAAGATGGAAAATGAAATTCAATCACCGGTGGACGGCACCGTCAGCGCCATCGCTGTTTCAGAAGGCTCGATGGTTAACGCCGGCGCGTTGCTGGCAGTTGTGGGATAAGGGGAGGGCTCATGGCAAAAGTACATATCACAGACACCATATTGCGTGACGCCCACCAATCGCAGGCTGCCACGCGCATGAAAACCGAAGACATGCTGCCAATGGCGGAAAAGCTGGATGCCGTTGGTTACTGGTCGCTGGAAGCATGGGGCGGCGCCACATTTGACACCTGCCTCCGCTTTCTCAACGAAGATCCCTGGGAGCGCCTGAGAACACTGCGAAAGGCCATGCCCAACACCAAGCTACAGATGCTGCTGCGTGGTCAGAACCTTCTGGGATACAAGCACTATTCCGACGACGTGGTGGACATGTTCGTCAAGAAGGCCATCCAGAACGGCATCAACGTGATCCGTATTTTTGATGCCTTGAATGACATCCGAAACATGAAAACCGCCATTGCTTCCACCAAAAAGTATGGCGGCATCGTGGAAGCGGCGATTTCCTACACGATCAGCCCGGTACACTCCACGCAGTATTTCGTGGACATGGCTGTGGAGCTGGAGTCTTTGGGCGCAGACACGATCTGCATCAAGGACATGGCAAACCTGCTGCTGCCATACGCAGCCTATGACCTGGTGAGCAAGCTGAAAAAGCGTGTGAAGATTCCGATTCACCTGCACACGCACAACACCAGCGGCACCGGTGACATGACCTATCTCAAGGCCATCGAGGCCGGTGTGGACATCGTGGACACGGCGCTTTCGCCGCTGGCCAACGGCACCAGCCAGCCGGCTACCGAGTCATTGGTCGCCACGCTGGCCGGAACGGAATACGACACCGGGCTGAACCTGAAGCTGCTGAGCGAGATTGCACAGCACTTCCGCGGCGTGGCCAACCGCATGATGAAGGAAGGCATCCTGGATCCCGCGGTGCTGGGCGTGGACGTGAACGCGCTGCTCTACCAGGTGCCGGGCGGCATGCTCTCCAACCTGATTTCCCAGCTCAAAGGCCAGGGCGCCATCGACAGGCTGCCTGAGGTGCTGCTCGAAGTGCCCCGCGTGCGTGAGGACTTCGGCTATCCGCCGCTTGTCACACCCACCAGCCAGATCGTGGGCACACAGGCAGTGCTGAACGTGATGGCCGGACAGAGATACAAGATGTTTACCAAGGAATCCAAAGGCGTGCTGCGCGGCGAATATGGCCGTCTGCCCGCTGAACCCAATCCGGATGTGGTGAAGCTGGCGCTGGGCGACGAACCCCGCATCACGCACCGCCCGGCAGACGACATCAAGCCGGAGTTGGGCCGCTACCGTGACGAAATCAAGCAATATATGGAGCAGGAGGAGGACATTCTGTCCTATGCGCTGTTCCCGCAGGTGGCGCTGGATTTCTTCAAATATCGGCAAGCGAAGAAGTACAAGGTGGATTCCACGTTGCTGGATGCCAAAAACGCGATTCACCCGGTGTAAGCCAGACTCTATTCCAATGCCCCCTTTCCCATGCGTGGGGAAGGGGGTTGTTCTTAATCACACCCGCACGAAATGGAATGAAGCCCGAACAAACCATGGAGGCATCCATTGGAGAAGCGCCAGATCCGCCTTGCCATACGGGATTTTGTCGAGTCCATCTTTATGGAAGGCGACCTTGTCGCCGCGGCCTCGCCGCTGCGTGCTGTGGAAGGCACCCGCGCGCACAAAGCCATACAGGCAAACCGCGGTGAGCGCTATTCCGCCGAGGTCTCCGTATCATTTACCATTGCCGGGGAGTATACGGAGCTGAGCCTGTTTGGCCGCATCGACGGCCTGATGCAGGATGATGACGGCGTTACGATCGAGGAAATCAAGTCAGTGCGCGGCCACACCCCCCGGGATGGCTTTGACGGGCTGGAGGTGCACTGGGCCCAAGCCAAGGCATATGCCGCGATTTATGCCCGCGACAATGGGCTTTCCGCCATCGCGGTGCAGCTTGTGTATTATGACATCCCTCACGCCAGGGAGCATCGCTATGAGCGCCGGTTTTCCGCCGCAGAGTTGCTGGATTGGCTGACCGGCCTCTGCACCCGTTATGTGCAGTGGGCAGATCGCGAGGAGCAGCGGCTCATGGAAATGAGCCGCGCCATCTCCGCGCTGGGGTTTCCCTATGAGACGGTTCGGCCCGGCCAGCAGGAAATGATGGCTGCCGTTTATCAGCATGTGAAATCCGGAGATTGCCTGTATGTATCAGCTCCCACCGGCACCGGCAAAACAATGGGAGCACTGTTTCCGGCCATCAAGGCCCTTGCGGACGGCCACTGCCGCAAACTGTTTTACCTCACAGCCCGCAACCCAGTGAAAGCCGTGGCGGAGGAAGCGTTCAAGGCGCTGCTTGGCCGCGGTTTTGCGCTGCGCGGCATCACGATGACCGCCAAAGACAGGCTCTGCCCCATGCCGGAGGGCACACCCTGCCACCCGGAGCACTGCCCAAGGGCAGCGGGGTTCTATGACAGGCTTTTTACGGCGCTGGATGATGTGCCGCCGGTGGGCCATATGGGCCGCAAGGATGTGGAGAAGCTTGCAGAAAAGCATAACCTTTGCCCCCACGAGCTGGCGCTGTTCATTGCAGAGATTTGTGACCTGGTGATCTGCGATTATAACAATGCCTTTGACCCCCGCGTGAAGATCAAGCGGTTCTTCGAGCGGGGAGGGGACTATGCTCTGCTGGTGGACGAGGCCCACAACATGGTGGACCGGGCCCGCGACATGTTTTCCGCGGAGCTGGCTGAGCCGGCGCTCCGTGCGTTTCTGGACAGCCTGCCGCTCTTTCTGGAGGAAAGCGTGCTGGCACTCTCCGACGCCGCCAGTGCCATGGTGGAGCAACTTACCGGGCTGCGCGGTGCGCTGGAAGAAGCGCAGGGGCAGGAGGTGCCGCTGGAGGCAGTGCCGGGCGAGCTGCTGGACGCGGTGGGCCGGTTCATCGGGGAGGCTGAGCCATTGCTGGCCGATCAAGCGGATCGCGGTCTCGGTGAGGAATTTCTCAATCTGTATTTCATGGCGAAGGTCTTTATCGATGTGGCGGAAGAAATGGATCAGCGCTACCGCGTGATATTGGGCATGACCCAGGAAGGGCTTGTGCTCCAGCTTCGTTGCATTGACCCATCCGAGTTACTGAAGCTGGCCCTTCGAAAAGTGCGTTGTGCAATCTTCTTTTCCGCGACACTCACGCCGTTTCCCTATTACTCCCGCCTCACCGGCACCGGCGGGGACGCCAGCTGCCTGCTGCTTCCTTCGCCGTTCCCGCGGGAAAACCTCCGGGTGATCGCACTGGATGTGGACACCACCTACAACCGCCGGGAGGGCACTCTGCCGCGCTTGGTGGAATCGCTCACAGCATTTGTGCGGGGCAGGGTGGGGAATTACCTTCTCTTTTTCCCATCTTACTCCTATATGCGCAAGGCCCATGAGCAGTTCACAGCCCGCAACCCCGGCGTCTTTGCGCCGATGCAGGCATCCGGCATGAGCGAGCGGGACAGGGCGGCATTTCTCCGGCATTTTGACGGCGAGCATGACGGGGGGATGGCAGCGTTCGCGGTGATGGGCGGCATCTTTGGCGAGGGCATTGATCTGGCCGGAGACCGTGTGATTGGCGTGGCCATAGTGGGCGTCGGCATGCCACAGCTTTGCCTGGAACGCAACCTGATCCAGCAATACCATGACGGCCAGGAGGAGCCGGGATATGAGTTTGCCTATGTGATTCCCGGCTTCAACCGCGTGATGCAAGCGGTTGGCCGGCTGATCCGCAATGAAACAGACCAAGGCGTTGTGCTTCTTGCGGACCGCCGCTTTTCCTGGCAGCAATACAGGCAAATGATCCCGCAATGGTGGACCCCCATGCTGTCAGCCCGAAATACAGCTGATGTGGAGCGCTCTGTGAAGGAGTTCTGGGAGGAAGCGGCACTGTTCGATGTTGACAACGATTAGCCATTTTACTATGATAAACGCATGCGCTTTCCGCCGTTGAAGCAAAATGACAGTGCGGAGCACTCAATTACCAACAAGCAAGGTGAATCAATGAAACTTCTGGAACCATGGATGAAAGTGGACAAACTGCCTGTCATCGATTTGGATATGCTGCGGGAGCAGCAAATCGACACGCTGCTCCTGGATATGGACAACACCGTGGTGCCGTGGCACACGTTCAACATCGATGAAAAGACAAACGCATGGATCCAGAGCGCCAAGCAGCGCGGTTTCAAGATCTGCATCATCTCCAACAACCAGAAGTGGCGCATCAAAAAGCTCACCGCGATTCTGGAAGTGGAAGGGGTCTGGGGCGCCTGCAAGCCGTTTCTCGGCGGTTATCTGAAAGCACTCAAGGCGCTGAAGTCCAACAGGCACACCAGTGTGTTTGTGGGCGATCAGGTCTTTACAGATATTTTCGGCGCCAACATCCTTGGTGTACGCACAATCCTGGTGAAGCCCATCTCCAACCGTGAATACAAATGGACCCGCTTCATGCGCAGGTTTGAGAAACTGATCACCGGCCGCACCTTTGACCACGAGGCCGGCGAGCATGGCAAGTGACCGCCGAGTCCGCTTTGGCCCTGCCGGCAATTCGGCAAGTTTTTATGCCGAGGGCCACAAGCGCAGCGACGAAATGCCCCGCTGGCTCAATGGTCTTGGTTTGGACGCATATGAGTATTCTTTCGGCAGAGGCGTGCGCCTGAAAGAGGATCTTGCCTCCAGGCTTGGCAATGAGGCGCGGCAGTTTGACATTGCACTTTCCGTTCACGCGCCCTATTACATTAACCTGGCAAACCCCAGCGAAGAGGCGCGGGCAAAGTCCCGCCAATATCTGTTTGACAGCGCCGCAGCCGCGAGCTTGATGGGTGCCACCCGCATTGTGTTTCACACGGGTTCGTCAGCGGGGCAGGGCAGGGAAAGCGCGATGAAGCTCGCGATGGGCGAGCTGGAAAAGGTGCTCGCCGGCCTGCAGCAACAGGGGCTGGGTGATCTGATCCTCTGCCCCGAAACAATGGGCAGGGCCTCACAATTGGGCACGCTGGATGAGGTGCTGGCCCTTTGCCTGCTTGGGGAAAATGTGTATCCGGCCATTGATTTCGGCCATATCAACGCGTTGGAACAGGGTTCACTGAAAACAGCCGGCGATTTTCGTCGCATCCTCGACGTTGTCAACGCCCGGCTCGGCCCGGTGAAGTGCGACGGGTTCCATGCACATTTCAGCCACATACAGTATGGCAGCAAAGGCGAAATAAAGCATCTGACGTTTGAAGACGGCGAGTATGGCCCGGCGTTTGAGCCGCTGGCGCAGGTGCTGCGGGAGTGCGATTTACATCCTGTCATCATCTGTGAATCCAGAGACGTGATGGCGGAAGATGCCTTGCAGATGAAGGCCATATATGAGGGATTGCGCTGTTAATTCTTGTTAATTGGCGGCGTGTTATGGTATACTATTGCGAGTGTTGCGACTAATTGGTAAGGAGAATCCATGACCAAGCGAGAAGAAAAGCTTATATCCGGCTTGCGTGCCGCCGGTGCTCAGGCGGCTCTGCTCCACAGCCAGGAGAATATCCGCTATTTCACCGGCTTCACCGGCGAGGGCTGTGCGTTCCTCGCCGATGGTGCCTCCGTTTTGCTCACAGACTCACGCTATACCGAGCAGGCGCGCAAGCAAGCGCCCGGCAGCGTTGTGCTGGAGCCGGCTAACCGCAACTATGCGGAAACGGTCGCAAAGCTTGCCAAGGACCATGGCATTGAGGCGCTGGGCTTTGAGGATGAATTCCTGCCTGTTGCCCAGCACGACCAGTTCCTCAAGGCTCTCCTGCCCGCAAGGCTCATCCCGATGGGGGAGCTCTGCGTCATGATCCGGGCTGTCAAAGATGCCGGTGAGATTGAGCTTTTGCGTGAAGCCTGCCGCATCACGGACCAGGCGTTTCAATATTTCCTGAGCATTGTCAAACCAGGCGTCAGCGAGATTGAAATCAGCGCTGAACTCAAATACTATATGGCGATGAAGCACAAAGCCTCGCCGTCCTTTGAGTTCATCGTGGCATCCGGTGAAAACGGCTCGATGCCCCACGCGATCACCTCTGAGCGCCTGATCCGTGCCGGTGATATGATCACGCTGGATTTCGGCGCTGAATATGCCGGTTATCATGCCGACATGACCCGCACTGTCGCGGTGGGGAAACCGTCAGACAAGATGCTGGAGATTTACCGGATAGTGCAGCAGGCGCAGGCCGAAGCCGCCGAGGCGCTTGCACCGGGCAAGCGCTGCCGCGAAGTGGACGCCGTGGCCCGTGATTTGATCGCGCAAAAAGGATATGGGGAATACTTCGGCCATGGGTTGGGCCATGGCGTGGGTTTGCAGATACACGAGCAGCCCGTGCTGAGCTATCGCAGCGAAACAATACTGGAACCCGGCATGGCCGTCACCGTGGAGCCGGGGATTTATCTGCCAGGCGTGGGCGGTGTGAGAATTGAAGATACTTGCATCATCACTGATGCCGGCTATGAAAGCCTGTTTGTCTCTGAAAAGAGCCTGATAATACTGTAATCGGAGGAAGAACATGATCAATGCCAGTGATTTCAGAAAGGGATTGACGATCGAGATCGAAGGCAACGTCTTTGTCATCGTTGATTTCCAGCATGTCAAACCCGGCAAGGGTGCCGCATTTGTGAGGACGAAGATCAAGAACGTCATCACCGGAGCTGTGCTGGAGCGGACCTTTAACCCTACGGATAAAATGCCCCGCGCCATGATCGAGACCAAGGACATGCAATATCTGTATGAAGACGGCGAGTTCTATCATTTCATGGACAACGAAAACTTCGAGCAGCTGCCGCTCACCAGGGAGCAGGTCGAGGAAGCGCTGCCTTACCTGATTGAGAACATGAGCGTGCAGATCAAGTTCTTCAAGAACAAGCCTTTCTCCGTGCAGCCGCCGAACTTCGTGGAGCTGAAGGTTGTGGAGACCGAGCCGGGCTTTAAGGGCGACACGGCCACCAACACACTGAAGCCCGCCAAGCTGGAGACCGGATATACCGTCATGGTGCCGCTGTTCATCAGCACCGGCGAAAAGCTGAGGATTGATACGCGCACGGGCGAGTATATGGAGCGTGCCTGACACATCCGATTACAAGTGAAATAACCCTGCCGCCAAACAGGCGCAGGGTTATTTGAATTTGGCGCCGCCTGCGAGCCCGGAGTTACGTTCTGGGCAAGCACGCACTGGTTTAGGTGAAATTGGGAAACTACAGAAAGAGGTGCTGGGAATGGAGAAGGAACAGGTCATCGGCAGGATCCTGGACGGCGGCTTGGTTGCTGTTGTCCGTGCGGACAGCGGCGAGGAAGCCAAGCGAATCGCCGAGGCATGCCTGGAGGGCGGTGTGGCCGCGATGGAAATCACATTCACCGTGCCAGGCGCCCACCGGGTCATTGAGGATTTGACCAGGCAATATGCCAAAGGGGAGATGATACTCGGCGCCGGCACCGTGCTGGACCCGGAGACGGCCCGCATCGCCATCCTGTCCGGCGCGCAATATGTGATCAGCCCTTATTTTGACGAAGCCACCATGAAGCTCTGCAACCGTTATCGCGTGGCTTGCATGCCCGGTGTGATGACGCCCAGAGAGGCTGTGCTGGCGATGGAGGCCGGTGCTGACATACTGAAGGTCTTTCCGGCAAACCTGTTTGGGCCCTCTGTGATCAAGTCGCTGCTAGGGCCGCTGCCGCAGGCCAAGCTCATGCCCACCGGCGGTGTGAGCGCCGCAAACGCCGCCGAATGGATCAAAGCCGGAGCGGTGGCGCTGGGCGCGGGCAGCGAGCTCATCAAAGGCGCGAAAACTGGAAACTACACGGAAATAACTGAAATCGCGCGGCAGTATGTGAGCGCCATCCGGGCTGCACGGGCTGGCCAACAGGAGGTGACCGCATGAAACGATTGGTTTGTTTTGGCGAGATCATGCTCAGGCTTTCCACCCCCGGCAATCAGCGGTTTCTGCAGGCCAGATCCTTCGACGCCACCTATGGCGGTGCGGAGGCCAATGTGGCCGTGGCGGCAGCCGGTTTCGGCCTGGAGGCCCGCTATGTGACGAAGCTCCCGGAAAACCTTTTGGGCGATGCCGCCCGCAACGAACTCAGGCGGTTTGGCGTGGACACTTCCTGCATTGCGCGCGGCGGTGACAGGCTTGGCACCTATTACCTGGAGACCGGCGCATCCATGCGCCCAAGCAACGTGATTTATGACCGTGCAGGCTCCGCGATCGCCTGCGCGTCGCCAGGCGACTTCGATTGGGACAGGATATTGGACGGAGCCGATTGGTTTCACTTCACCGGCATCACACCGGCGCTGGGCGGCAATATGGAGGCCATCACGCTTGAGGCCTGTCAAAAAGCCCGCGATCGGGGTATTACGGTGAGCTGTGATGTGAATTACCGCAAGAAACTCTGGAGCATTGAAAAGGCCACCGATGTGATGAGCCGGCTCTTTGATTATGTGGATGTGGCCATCAACCCTGCCGATGTGGTGCCGGTGGATACAGACAAGCCTTTCAGTGTGGAGCGCTGCCAGAAGATGGCGAAATATCTGGAGCAGAGGCACAACATTAAGACCACGGCGTTCACCATCCGGGAGAGCATTTCCGCCTCCGACAACGGTTGGTCTGCCATGCTCTACGAAGGCGGCCGTTTTTACCACTCGAAGCACTACGACATCCGGATCGTGGATCGTGTGGGCGGGGGGGATTCTTTCAGCGCCGGGCTCATTTATGGCTTGACCGCCGGCATGGGCGCGCAGAACGCCCTGGAGTTTGCCGTGGCGGCATCCGCGCTGAAACACACCATCACGGGAGATTACAACCTGGCGTCCGTGCAGGAAATCACCACGCTGATGGGCGGCGATGGCACAGGGCGGGTTCAACGATAACGCAACCATGCAGAAAGGCGGAGGATTTCCCTCCGCCTTTTGTGTTTTATTCCGGCTTTTCCTTGCCCAAGAAGCACATGCCCAGCACATCCGGCCCGGCGTGGGTGCCGATCACCGGCCCCACAAACTGCACAAACACTTCCTTAAACTTCGTATGGGTCTCCACCAGCTTCCGAAGCTCTTCCGCATCTTCCAGGCAATCGCCGTGCAGGATCACGCAGGCATTGTTTTCCGCGTCCAGCGCGTATTCACGCACTTTCTCCGAAAGATAGTTGATTGCCTTGCGCCGGCCCATCACCTTGTCTGCCGCGACAACACGGCCTTCCTTGTTGAGGATCAATATGGGCTTGACGTTGAGCACCGACCCCACGATGGCCGTGGTGGCGGAAAGCCTGCCGCCGCGCCGCAGATGGTTCAGGTCATTCACGGTGAACCAATGGTGAGCGTGATCAACATTCTGCTCCACCCAGGCGGCCACTTCATCCAGTGTTTTTCCGGCGCGATACTGCTGCAACGCTTTGTATACCAGCAGAGCGGCACCGCCGGAAATGCCCTTGAGATCCACGGTGACCACGCGCCTGCCGGTGTCGCAGAACTCACCATTCAGAACATCTCTGGCTTCGGACAGATAGCTGTAGGCTGCGGAGAGCTTGGA
The DNA here is from genome assembly GCA_023428265.1 of Bacillota bacterium. Lineage (GTDB taxonomy): Bacteria > Bacillota > Clostridia > Christensenellales > UMGS416 > JAEYRA01. Next base: position 13,170 of record JAEYYW010000013.1, read on the forward strand.
GGAAAACCCAAGATGCAGCACATCCTTGCCGGATTCCAGCATGGGCCGCCAAAGCTCCATGTAATACTGCGGCGGATACGTGGAAGTGGTTGGGAGCTTCCCGCTGCGCACCGCGTTGAAAAACGCCTTGAAATCGGTCTTCTCGCCCAGGTCATAGAAGTATTCCTCACCGTCCAGCAAGTAATCCATTGGCACATAGACCACTTGAAAATCCTTTGCAATAGACAGCGGCAACTCAGTGTTGGAATCCGTGGTGATGATAAAATTCTGCTCTGCCATGTGAGACACCCCTTTGATATGCAATAAATGACTACATCATTATCTTACAATATTGGCGGCGGATAGACAAGCAATATGTCGGGTTGATACGAAAAACTGATGTTTTCTGCCGGCATCTCTAGTCAGTTGTCATCATATTCTATATACTGACGGTGACGGCAAAGCCGGGTATGGGCCGGCTCTTCACAGTGTGGCTGATCAATGGCTTGGAGACAGACAGATGATTGATCTTCTTTCGTTTATGAGCGCCGGCATCCGCACCATGATCCTGGACTCTTTGAAGGCTGCTGCCGGCAAGCCGGCGCAGCGGAAGTTCCTGCGTGCGTTTCTGAGCAACCTTGGCAAGGCGCAGAAGCGGAGGGAGGAGCAGGAAGCGTCCGGTCTGCATGTGCCTCCCTTCCTGATTGCCAGCATCACGGCCAACTGCAATCTGCTTTGTGCCGGGTGCTACTCCCGCGCCAACCATCAGGCATGCGGTGGCACAACCGGGAAAAAGCAGCTGGATGCCGCCCGGTGGGATGCGCTGTTTGCGGAAGCCAGAGAGCTGGGGGTTTGCTTCATCCTGCTGGCCGGCGGCGAGCCGATGCTGCGCTATGACGTGTTGGAATCGGCGGCAAAGTATCCGGAGATCATTTTCCCCATATTCACCAACGGCACTTTGCTCAGCGGCCAAATGCTGGATTTCTTTGAAAAGCACCGCAACCTGATTCCTGTGATCAGCCTGGAAGGAGACCGGACCACCACCGACAGCCGGCGTGGGGCAGGGGTGTATGATCAAGTGGCAGGGGCAATGGCGGCGCTAAAGGCTAGGCGCGTTTTTTTCGGCACATCCATCACCGTCACCAGTGAAAACGTTGAGGCCGTGACCGACCGGGACTATGTGAGCGGCCTGAAAGAAATGGGCTGCAGCCTTGTGTTTTATGTGGAATATGTGCCGGCGGATCAGATCAGCGCTTCTCTTGCCCCCACTGAGCGGGAAAGGGCGATTCTGGAAACCAATATCCAATCTCTCAAGGAAAGCTCCGGGCTGCTTGTGATATCCTTCCCAGGTGATGAAAAGGAAACCGGCGGATGCCTGGCAGCCGGAAGGGGCTTTGTACACATCAACATGGATGGCAGTGTGGAGCCTTGCCCGTTTTCTCCTTACTCTGACACCAGCCTGAAGGATACCACGCTGGCGCAGGCGCTTCGGTCACCATTTCTCAGCAGTATGCGGGAAGGTGACTTCCTACTGGGGGAGCATGCCGGCGGATGCCTGCTGTTTGATAAACAGGATCAGGTGCGCGTCCTGCTGGAGAGCACCACCGGCAAAGAGGCAAAATAAAAAAAGAGGCCAAACGGCCTCTTTCTATAAGACTTTATCGCATCTGGATCATCAACTGCCGGAGCCGGAGGGGGTGGGGGCCGGTGCGGCCGATTGCGCCGCTGCAGAAGCGCGCAATGCCGATTCCAACGGCCCGAGATCCGCGATTTTGTTCAGCACATAGCTGGCGTCTTCATTGTCTGGAAACACGGTGAGCTGGGGGATTGTGCTGCCGGACTCCTCGTTCTTCACATAATCGATTTTGAACGAACCGGTCAGGTCCATGCTGCCGTCTTCACTTGTGAATGTAAAGGTATCACGATCCATGGTCCACTTGCCGAATGGGGCATCAAACATTTTCAATGTGCCGTCTGGGAAGATATCCACAGTGACCGGGATGTAGTACGCCTGCTGGTTTCCGCCGTTGCCTGCACCCACGGTAGCCAGTTTCCACCGCCCGGTGATCATTTTCATTTTTCCGCCGCCGCAGCCGCCCAGCAGCAGCATCGATGCCAGCAGCATTACGACAAGCAGGATTGTCACAACCTTTTTCATATGCCGTCTCCTCGTTCGTTATGATCTCAATCCGCGCATATAGTCGATAAAGTGCGCGAACGCAATGCCTGGTTCTTCCAATGTCATATCCCATCGCCGGATCCACTCTAAAGTATACCACCCATCATAACCAATGTCATTAAGGGCGGTTATGAAGTCTTTTAATGGCAAATTGCCCTGGCCCAGCATGCGGTACCGAACCGAGCCGTTGTCAATGATGGAATCCTTGATGTGAATATAGCGCACCCATCTTCCAATGCGGGAGATTGTTTCAGCAGGCTGCTCGCCAAAAAAGCGATAAGGGTGGTGCACATCCCACAAAATGCCAAGACCCGGTGCATCTATCTCCGTATACAGCTGCGCCAGCCTGTTGCTGTCGGCATACCAGCCGTTGGTTTCCAGCAGCACCGTCACGCCTTTGGGCTCCGCATACGTGCCGAGCTCGCAGAGCGCCTTTTTCACCAGCGAGGTGTCCACATTTTTCTCCGGTGCTGCGGTGCCTTCGCACATCACACGCACAAATTGAGCGCCCAGCGCCTTTGCGGTGTCAATATATGCGCGGCCTTCCGCCAGGGCGGAGTGATAGCCTGCTTCCGCGCCAAACACACAGGCCGAAGCCAGACAGGGGATCGACAAACCAAGTTTTGCGAGTCTCTCCTTTGTCTGAGCGATGTGGCGGTGGGTGAACTCCGGGATAGACGGCGCATACAGCTCATTGCTGAGGCCGCGTATCTCCACACCGTCATAACCAAGGTCTGCGGCGGCGGACAGCACATCATCCCAACCCCACTCGGGGCAGCCAAGCGTTGAGAATGCAAGCTTCATCTCTCAATCTCCTTTCACCGGGATCATCCACATTATACCATAAGGAGCCCTTCCATTTCAGCAACCGCTTCGCCAAACTTCGCCAGGCATGCTTCCACGGCGTCTGGTTTGGTCAGGTCCACGCCGGCTTCCCGCAGCAGGTTCAGCGGGTAATCCGTGCCGCCGCTGCCCAGGAACTTCAGATAGCGGGCCCGGGCTTCCTCGCCGTCGTTCAGGATGCGCTCAGCCAGCGCGATTGCGCTGGCATACCCTGTGGCGTATTTATACACATAAAAGCTGCGGTAGAAGTGGGAGATGCGGGCCCACTCCATGTCGATCTCCTCATCCACGACCATGTCGGGGCCATAATATTCCACATTGAGCTTGCGATAGACCGCGCAGATCGACTCCGGCGTCAGCGGCTCGTCGTTTGCCGCCATGCCATGGATGATTTTCTCAAACTCCGCAAACATCACCTGGCGGATTACCGTGGTGCGCACCTGCTCCAGCGTTTGGTTCAGCAGAAACATCCGTTGCCCCTTATCGGTGGTGCGCTTGAGCATATAGTCCATAAACAGCGCCTCGTTGCAGGTGGAGGCCACCTCCGCCAGCAGGATCGGGTATTGTGCGATCACATAGGGCTGCCTGTCGGAGTAGTAACTGTGCATTGCGTGGCCGAACTCGTGGGCCAGCGTGAAGGCGTTGTCCAGCGTGTCATTCCAGTTGAGCAGCACATAGGGGTGGGTGCCCCACACGCCCCAGGAATAGGCGCCGGCGGTTTTGCCCTGGTTTTCATACACATCCACCCAGCCGGACTCCATGCCCGCCTGCATGGCGCTCACATAATCCTTTCCCAATGGCGCGAGGCCCTCCGCGACCATCCTGCACGCCTGCTCATAGCCCACACTCATTTCCACATCGTGCACAATCGGCACATAAAGGTCATACATATGCAGCTCATCCAGCTTGAGCGCTTGCTTCCGCAGCCGCATGTAGCGGTGTAATGAGGGAAGGTGGGCCCTCACCGCCGCAATCAGGCTGTCATACACCTCCACGGGCACGGCGTCGCCAAAAAGCGAGGCTTCCAGAGATGAGTTGAACTTACGGGCTCTGGATTCATACAGATCAGCCTTGACATTGGCCGAGAGTGTTGCGGCCACGGTGTTTCTGAAGCTGCCATAGGTGGAGTAGAGCCCCTTGAACGCAGCCTTTCTCACCTCGCGGTCGCGGCTTTCCATCAGCGGAATGTAGCGGCCGTGGGTGATCTGCACGTCTTCGCCGCCCTCTCCCTTGATCGTGGGGAACTTGAGGTCGGCGTTGTTGAACATCGTATAGACTGTTCCGGCGCTCTGCATCACCTCGCCGGCCATGGCCAGCAGTTTCTCTTCGGCCTGCGAAAGCGTATGCTCTCTGCGCCGCGTGATGCGCTCAATGTTGTGCCGGTGCACTGCCAAACCCGGTTCCTCCTCAAAGAAACGATCCAGCCGCGCCGGGTCGATCGCCAAAATCTCGGGGTCAAAGAAAGACAAGGCGCTGGATAGCCGAACACTCAGCGCGGAAGCCCGATCCGTCATGCCCTGATAAAGGCTCAAGCCATTGTCTTCATCCCGGCGCATGTGGGCGTAGCAATAAAGCCTTTCCACCGAGAGCGACACTGTGGCAATCTCTTCCAGCGCCTGCAGCAGCTCCCGGGCGGATTGCCCCAGCCGGCCTTCCCACGCGGCGACCTTCTGCAGGGATTCATCGGCAGCTGTATATTCCTTCTCCCATTGCTCGTTGGTCAGAAAAAGGTCTTCCAGTTTCCATTGCCACTTTTTGTCCGCAGAATTTCGCTCAGGCAAGTTCTTTGACTTCATTGGACTCGACCTCCTTGATGTTTGATTTGGCGTTCTCATTCTCATGCTGTTTCAGGTGTGCGATCGCGGGCAGAAGCAGCAACACGATGAAAAGGCGCAGCACGCAGGCGCCCGCAAACAGCAGCTTATACCGGTCAAATTGTATCCCAAAGAGTTGGAATGTAAGATCACCCATCATGTTCAGCAGCTTGCCCGCTGTCAGGTTGGCCAGCGAAACGCCCACCATGGAGGTGATCACCATATACATTGCCACATACATGCTTCGATTTCTCTGCGGCGTCACCGTGACCAGCATTTGCACCGACGTCAGATCCACACCGCTAAAAAACACACCGATGCTCAGCGAAAAGATCAGCATTGGCCAAAAAGAGCCCGGTGTGGCAAAAATCCAGACCAACGGCAGCGCGCACAGCACAAGGCCGCAGCGCAGCAACACCCAGTGGTGGCCATGCTTGTCCAGCTTTCGCCCCCACCATTGCACAAAGAGCACTGCCATCACACCATATGCCACCTGTCCGGTCAGCGTTGTCACGGAGAGGGAGAGCCCTAACTGGTCCATATTGTACTTATTGTAGAAAGGACCGGGCAGGTTCCAGGCGAACGCCCAGGCTGTCCAGAACAGCAAATACAGCAGGAACCCCTTGTTTTTGAGCACCCCGGACAGAGATTTCAGCAGCGGCTCATGCTCCGCTTGCTGCATCGGAGGATCACCGATCCAAATGAACATTGCGATATCGGCCACGCCAAACAGAGATACGATGCCAAACACAATTGCGTAGCCGGTCAAACCCGGCATCAGATCCAGCACAAAACTGGCCAGTAGCGCGGAGATCAGCCCCGTTGCCGTTTGAACGCTTTGGCGGAGCCCCAGGTAGCGGCCCCTGATGTGCATCGGCACCAGATCACCAAGCCAGGAGTAGAACGTCACATTCATAAACATGCCGGCGACGGAAGACACGGAAATCAAGCCGATGACCACCCACAACCGCAGCACGGGCCTGTCCATCGGCATTAGCAACGGCACAAGGGCAACCGGAATCCAGAGCGATCTCTGGATGATCCCGGCGATGACAAACATGGCCTTTCGTTTCCGGGTTCGCTCCATGAGCCAGGACGCGAAGAACTGCAAAAAGCTGGTGGCAACAGGGACTGCCATCAGAATGCTGAACTGCAAATCGTCGGTGCCGAGAGCTCTTGCAAAACCGGTAAACGGCGTGCCGCTGGATACGGAGAAAAACACAGAACCCAGCGCCACCGCATATGTGAAAAGGTTAAGGTCTTTCCTTAACTTTTTATCCGCCACACCATTTTGGTTATACAGATTTTTCAGGGGGTTCCACGATCTCTTTTTCAAAAAAGACACCTCAACAAATCAGGTTCAATGGTATTTTAAATATGGGTTGTTGTCAATCAGCGAATCCATTGATTATGCAAAGGATTAGCATTCAGCATCGGAGCCGGTCTTTCTGGAAAAGCAGCGGTTCTTGTTGTATCATACCAGCAAGGAGCGATGCCAATGAATCATGGAATATATAGCACACCCGTCAAGCTCTTTCCCAGGTACTTTTCCTACATCTGGGGTGGCACGCTGCTGCGCGACCACATGGGCAAAGCCACCCCCTCCGGCGACATCGGCGAGAGCTGGGAGGTTTCGGCTCACCCCAAAGGCCAATCGATGGTTGTAACCGGGCCTGCCGCTGGCATGCCGTTTAGAGAATACGCGCAAGGCGAGGGGTTCTACGGGTCCACACAATATGAGAAATTTCCGCTGCTGATCAAGCTTCTGGGCGCCACAGCCAACCTTTCCGTGCAGGTGCACCCAAGCGATGAAGATTGCCGCCCCGGCGAAGCCGGCAAGGCAGAAGCCTGGGTGGTGCTGGCCTGCCCGGATGGGGCCGAGCTTATCTATGGCATTGACGGCACGGCGGAGGAGTTTGCCGCGGCGGTGCAGTCCGGCGAGATGGAGAGCCGCTTGCGCAGGCTTGCCGTGAAGCCCGGCGACGTGCTGGACATCCCCCCCGGCATGGTGCATGCGCTGACGGCGGGCATCGTCGTCTATGAGGTGCAGCAGAATTCAGACACCACTTACCGGCTCTATGACTGGGGCAGGGTGGATGCCGCCACCGGCAGACCCCGAGAGCTGCATGTGGGCGCGGCACTCAAGGTCATCCGGTCCTTTCCGGATCATGGCGCAGCGAGGGGCACGGCCATACAGGAAAAAAACTGTGTCCGCACGCGATACATCAATAACCCGAGTTTCACACTGGAAAAGCTGGATGTCTCCGGCCCGTTTGCAGACGGCGGCCATACCAGCTTTGCCGCCTATACAGTCATCAAGGGCAACGGCACCGTTTGGAAGAATGGCGGCAAATGTTTTGATGTCGTTACTGGCGAGTCCTTCGTGAGCCCTGCTGCCGCCGGGGCGGTGGAGCTGGATGGCAGAATGGTGTTGTTGAAATCTTATATTTGATACTGGACGAGCCCTTGACCAGTAGGGGCCGGGTTCCATCCCGGCCAGGGATAATGCCGAGAGCCGAGCATATCCCTGATAAATCCCCCCTGCCGCTACGGCGGCATCCCCCCTTGAATTTTTGCCTGCGGCAAAAACAAGGGAGGGTAGGGATTATTATGTACATCCTGTCAAAATATTGTTCTTCCTGCTGCATTTGGCACACCAGATATAGTAAAATTAGCTTATCAATAGGTTCCCACCGACGGGAGGGATGCTGATGCTGTTGCGATTTGTTGCCGGCCGGGCGGGGTCGGGAAAATCCACATGGGTGTATGACGCGGTGAGGCGTGACATGGAGGCCGGTCCGAAGCCGGTCTATGTGGTCGTGCCGGAGCAATACACGCTGCAAACAGAAAAGGAGCTGCTGGCCTCGCTGGGCAAAAAGGGGTTTCTGCAAGCCCGCGTGACCAGCCCCACAAGGCTGGCTGAGGAGGTTTTCTCCCAGGTGGAGCAAAGCCGGAGGACCGCCGTGGGTGAGTGTGGCCTGGCCATGGCCCTTCGTGCTTCCGCCGCGCGCATCGCCGGTGAGCTGGATGCATTCCGGCCTGTGCTGGGTTTTCAAGGCTTCTCGCTGGGCATGGTGAAGCTGATCGCAGAGCTCAAGCGTTATGACGTTGCGCCGGAGGAGCTGCTTACAGCGTCGCAAGCGGCCAAAGGCGCGCTCAAAGCCAAGGCGAAGGATATCGCCGCGCTTTATCGGGAGTATGGTGCGTTTCTGGAATCCCGCAGCTTCATGGACAGTGCCGACCGCTTCAACGGGTTCATTTCCGCCATATCCAGAGCGGAGTTCTTGAAAGGCTGCAGTTTTTATTTCGATGGGTTTGACACACTCTCGCCGCAGCACTGCCGCATGCTTGGCGAGTTGCTGGCCCTGGCGGAGAGTGTTTCGGTCACGCTGGATTATGATGGCTTTGAAAGCGCCGACACCGGTCTGTTTCGGGCAGCGGAGTGGAACATTGCCCGCCTGAGCGCCATTGCGGAGGGGTTGGGCGCTCCGATTAAATGGACGCATCTGAAATCTGGCGAGCGGCTTCACGCAATGCCGCCGGACGTGGCCCATCTGGAGCGTGCGCTCTTTTCATGGCCGTCTGATCCGAAGCAGGCGGAAGGCGGCGTTACGCTGTGCAGGGCTTCTTCAGCAGAGGAGGAGATTGAGGCGGCCGCCGCGTGGATCACCGAGCAGGTGCGGCGAGACGGCTTGCGCTGGAGGGAGGTGGCCGTTCAATGCGGCGACCTCAACGCTTATGGCCCCATCGTGAGCCGCGTCTTTCAAAGATATGGCATCCCGGTGTTTATCGACAGCCGCAAGGCCATCATCGGCCATCCTGCAGTGCGGTTCGTTTTGTCGTTGCTCCGCATTCTGGAGCGCGATTGGCATCTGGACGATGTGCTGCGGCTTGTCAAAACAGGGTTTGCCGGTGTGGAAGCGGAAGCTGCCGACAAACTGGAAGTGTGGCCGACCGCCTTTGCGCCCCGCGGGGCCCGCATGTGGGCCAGAGAGTGGGACAAGGGGCAGGACGCTTATGACCTGGTGGAGCTGAACAAAAGCCGCAAAACCATATTCGAGCTTGTGCAGTCTCTCTCCAAACAGGCCGGCGGCAAAAAAGCCACCGGCAGCTGCTGGGCCAAGGCCCTATACAGCCTGCTGGCGGAGATCAAGATGGACAAGCGGCTGGACGGGCAGGCTGCGGAGCTCCGGAGAGAAGGCATGCTTGAAGAGGCTGCCGTGACCGAAAGGGTCTGGAACGCCGTGGTGGACCTGATCGACCAGCTGGATGAAATATTGGGCGATGAGGAGCTGGACGCCGCAGGGTTTCGGGCCATCCTGCAAAGCGGCCTGGAAGCGGTGGAGGAAGGCATCCTGCCCACCGGTGTGGACCAGGTGCAGGTGGGCAGCATCGGCCGGGCTAAATACAGCGGCCTGAAATACATGCTGATCCTGGGCGCTTCCGACGGAAGCCTTTCCGGTGTGGCCGCCGAAAGCGGAGGGATTCTGACCGGCCGTGACATCGATGCGTTGGCGGCGCTGGGTGTGGAAGTGGGGCGCGGCAGCGCGATCAAGGAGTCGCAACGGCGGTTCGCGCTGTATCAAGCCATCGCCAAAGGCGCGTCCGGCCTTTATGTGAGCTGGCCGGAGGTGGGAGACGGCAAGCCTGACCGCATTGTGGAGCGCATCCGCGAGCTGTTGCGGCTGGAGTCGAAAGACATTCTGGACGCTGCTAAACTGGCCGCGCGGTCCGTCTCTGCGGAGGCCGGCTTTGCCCGCCTGCCTCTGCGGCTGCGGCAAGCGGCGGAGGGGCAGGAGCCCGATGAGGAGCTTCTGGCGGTGTTGCGGTGGTACCTTGCCGAGCCTGTCTATCAGCAAAAAGTCTCCCGTCTCATGGAGGGCGTCACTGGTGAATCTGCACCGGATTATCTGCCTGCGGCGGGTCTTGCGTTGGGTAGCGCATCCGCGGTGTCTGCCAGCGAACTGGAAGCCTACTGGAACTGCCCGTTCCGCCACTTTGTGGATTATGTGCTGGCACCCCAGCCGTGGCGGCAGCACGGTGTGGAAAGCGCCGACGCGGGGCTCTTCCTGCACGCGGCAATGGAGCGTTTCAGCCGGCGTCTGCAGGAGCTCCGTTTTGATGTGAGCAGCCTTGCTCCCGAGCAGGTCACCGCGATCATGGCGAGAGAGACCGGCAAGCTGGCCGACGAATTCCAGTACGGCCTGCTGAAAGGCTCCGCACGGCTTGGCTGGACCGGTGAAAACCTCCGACGCACCTGTGTTGTGGCGGCGTCCACGTTTGCGCGCCAGCTCATGAGTGGCGACTTCGTGCCTTTTGGGCAGGAGGTGCGGTTCGGCAAAGGCGGCATGCCGGCGGCGCCCATCCTCATGGCCGACGGCGCAACTTGCTTTTTGCAGGGCCGCATTGACCGCATGGACGTGTGGCGGACCGATGAGGCGGATTTTCTGCGCGTGATCGACTACAAGAGCGGCCGCACCGCCATCGACCTGTATGACGCAGTCAACGGCCTTGAGATGCAGACCTGGCTTTACCTTTATGCGCTGCGGGCGCTCTGGGAGCGTGTGGGCGGCAGGCCTGCGGTGGCTGCCGGCGCGTTCATCTTCCCGCTCATTGACCCGTGGGTGGAGGAAGGGGCCGACGAGGAGAAGGATCGCCGCATGGAGCTGCGCCTGAAGGGCTGGTGCCTCAACCAAGACGCAGTGATCGCTGCGATGGACCGCAACGCGACCGGCGGCAAGTCGGAGCTTTATGCCTTCAACGCGTCCAGAAAGACGGGCCTGCACGATGAAAAGACTGTGGAGCGGGCCATGGAACTGATCGCCGGCAATGCGCGGGAATCGGTCACCCATATTCGCAAGGGGCGCATCGGGGCAAGGCCCTGGCGCAGCGGTAGGGAAACGGCCTGTTCCAGCTGCCCTTACGGCGCTTTGTGCCGGTTTGATGTGTGCGATCCGAAGCAATACCGGGCGCTTTTGGACAAGCAAACGATTGACGGGATGCTGGCGGAGAAAGGGGAGGGCAGCGATGAAATGGACCGGTGAGCAGAGCCAGGTGATCCGGCAGCGCGGCTGCAACCTGATCGTATCGGCGGCGGCCGGCTCCGGCAAGACAGCGGTGCTGGTGGAGCGCATCTGCAGCCTTGTGCTGCAGGAAGGCGCCGATCTGGAGCGCATGCTGATCGCCACGTTCACCCGGGCGGCGGCGGCTGAAATGCGGGAGCGCATTGTGCAGCGCCTGATCCAGGCCATTGACGACAACCCGATTGATGGCAGAAGGATCAACGACCAGCTGATGAAGATCGACCGGTCAATGATCGGCACGCTCCATTCCTTCTGCGGTGAAATCCTGCGGCAGCATTATAACGCAGCCGGCATCGAGCCCACCTTCAAAACGGAGGATGACAGCATCACCCGGGGTATTTTCGACGAGGCGCTGGAAGCTGTTCTCGATGAGAGCTTTGAACGGGGCGAGGCCGATTTCCTCGCGCTTGCTGACTGCTGGGGCGGCAGGGCCGGCGGAGGCCTGGCTGACCTGGTGCGAAAGGTCTATACCCACGCCCGCAACCAGCCGAACCCGCTGGGGTGGCTTGCGGAGCGTGCGGAGTATTTCAGTTTCACCGACGCCGTGGCAACGCCATGGTATGAGGAGCTCTGCCGCAAGCTCACGCAGACCCTTGTGATGGCAGCCGAGGCTCTGGATGACGCCATCCGCGTCGCTTCCCACCCAAGCGGGCCGCAGAGCTATCTGCCGAGGCTCATGGAGGATAGGGAAGCGGTGCGGGCGCTGGTCACCCATGCCTTTGCCCGTGACATGGATGCGCTGGGGCAGGCCCTCGCCAACCCCGGCTTGTTTGGCCGCCTGCCCGGCTGGAAAGACACTTATGGAACCGGCTTGGGTGACCTTGTGAAAGAGCAGCGGGAGGAAGCCAAGAAGCTGATCAAAAAGGCCCGCGAAAACCCCGTCGTCTGCGATCTTGGAGGCGCCGCGGAGCGCACCCGGGCAATGCTGCCGCAGATGCGGGCGCTCCACCGGCTGGTACAGGCCTTTGACATCCGGTATACAGCGGAGAAACGTTATGCCAATGTGCTGGATTTCTCCGATCTGGAGCATCTGGCCCTGGCCGTGCTGGGCGACGAAGCCGTGCGGGAAGAAGTGCGCGATGGCTTTGATTATGTGTTTGTGGATGAGTATCAGGACATCAGCCCCATCCAGGATGAGCTGTTGCGGCGTGTGAGCCGCCCCGGCGCCTTCTTCTGCGTGGGTGACGTGAAGCAGAGCATCTACCGGTTTCGCTCGGCCGAGCCGGAAATCTTCATCCGCCGGCTTCAGCAGGCCAGCCGCGATCCGGATGCCGCTGAACGGCGCATTGACCTCAACCGCAACTTCCGCAGCGCCGGCCGCGTGGTGGAGCTGGCCAACTACCTGTTCACGCACCTGATGTCCCGCCGTCTGGGCGGCGTGGAGTATGCCGGCGGCGAAATGCTGGTGCAAGGCGCACCGCAGCCCGCCGTGGCGCTGAGGGGCTGCGACAACGAGCTGGTGATGATTGACAATGAGGGGATGGGCGAGGAGGAGCTGACCCGTCTGGAGGAGCTGGTGCAGATCGAGCGGGAAGCAACCGTGGTGGCCGGGCGCATCCGGGCGCTGCTGGGTGCCGATCTCTGGGACGGCAAGGCAAATGCGTTTCGCAAGGTGCGGCCCAGCGATGTGGTGGTATTGCTGCGCACCGTGTCCGGCGTGGCTGCAGAGTATGCCGAGGTACTGCGCCGGGCAGGTCTTCCGGTTTATGCCGAGGCAGAAGGGGGCTTTGCCGGCGAGCTTGAGGTGGAGCTCCTTGTGAACCTGCTCCGGCTCATTGACAACTCGCAGCGCGATTATGAGCTGATCACCAGCATGCACTCACCCTTTGGGCGGTTTTCCCTGGAGGACCTGCTGGAGGTGCGCGGCCTGTTTCACGAGGGCAGCTTTGCCGAGGCAGTGGCGCAATACCGCGCACAGTTTGACACAGAGCTTTCCGGCAGGATCGGCAGCTTCCTTGCGCAGGTGGACCGATGGCGCGCCGTTGCGGCCCACGCCGATGTGGAAAAGCTGGTTTATCGCGTCTGCGACGACGCGGGTTTTCTGGATTATGCCGGCACTCTGCCGCAGGGAGAGCGGCGGCAAGACAACATCAAGCGGCTGGCCGAAATGGGCAGGGCATATGCCGGCAGGCTGTATGACTTCATCCATGACTTCCCGGCGCTGGCCGAAACCATCCGTCCGCGCCCGTCCGGACAGGCCGCCGGCGCCGTCACGATCATGAGCGTGCACAAGTCCAAGGGTCTGGAGTTCCCTGTTGTTTTCCTGGCAAACGTCGGGAAGACGATGAACATGCTGGACATGAGCGAGAGCATGCTGATTCACGGTGAAATGGGCCTGGGGCCCCGTTATTTCAACGCGGCTAAGCGCACCCGTGCCGACACGCTGGCACGCGCTGCCCTGGCCGAGCGCATCCGGCAGGACACACTGAGCGAGGAGATGCGCATGCTGTATGTCGCCGTAACAAGGGCCCGTGAGCGGCTTGTCATTGTCGGCACCGTGCAGGATCTCAAAAGGAGACTCAGAAAATGGGTTCTGCCGCTGTCACCGGAGGGATTGTCCGGCAGGGCACGAAGCTGGGCAGACTGGCTTGGAGCCATGGCAGCCCGCACGCAGAGCGGTGCAGCGGCGTTTGCACCTTATGGCCTGGACGCCGCGCCGCTGCCCATGAGCCCCAAGGACTGGCAGGTCACGGTGCTGCCTGGTGCGGAGATTAAAGCCCTCCGGCCCGAGCGCGCTGACCGGTCCGCTGCGCTGGAAAAGCTGCTGGCGGCTGCCAAGCAAACGCCGATTCCTGCGGAGATAATAAACGCATTCCAATGGCAGTATCCCTGGGGTGATGTGTCAGCACTGCCCGGCAAGGTCTCCGCCACGTCATTGCTGGATCGCGACCGCAACTGGCGCGGCCCCATCCCGGCCCCGGAAATTCGCCGGGTGCCGCGGTTTCTGGAGCAGCGCAAGGCCTTCAGCGCCACCGATCTGGGCACCTTCGTGCACACGGCCCTGCAGTTGCTGGACATCAATCTGGAGCAATCCGCCATCCCCGAGGCGGTGGCCGCGCTGGAGCGGCAGGGCCTGTTGCCGGAGGGAGCGGCGGAGGCCATCAACATGGATTGGATCGTGCGGTTCTACCGATCCGATATTGCCCGGCGCATGCGAATCTCTCCGGATGTGCGGCAGGAGCTGCCCTTCAACCTGGCTGTGCCCGCCCATGTGGTCTTTCCCGGCGAGACCGGCGAGGAGGAGATTCTGGTGCAGGGCATCATTGACTGCTGCTTTATGGAAAGCGGCAAATGGGTGCTGCTGGATTATAAAACCAACCGCGTGGGTGGCAGCAATACCGCCCAGGCCATCGCGGCACACTATCGGCCGCAGATCCTGACCTACCGCACGGCGCTGGAGGAGATCACCGGCATTCCCGTTGCGGAAGCTTATCTGTATCTGCTGTCGGTGGGGGAGGAAATCAGCATCCCGCTTTGATGACTGATCGTGCGCAGGCATTCCTTTTTTGTATGCGCAGCCCACCGCATGATATACTGATTGCATAAAGGTGAAGATGGAGTGTGGCCGATGAGAATCCTTGTATGCAACGACGACGGCATCCGCGCCCCCGGCATCGCGGCGCTTGCCTGGGCGGTGTCGGCATTCGGTGATGTGACCGTGTGCGCTCCGGAGAGCGAGCAAAGCGCGGTGGGGCGCGCGCTCACGATGAGCCGACCCCTGCGGCTGGAGAAGGTTGCGGTGCCGGGCATCCCGTTCCCCAGTTACAGCGTGGACGGCACACCCACCGATTGCGTCAAGCTGGCCATTGACCGGGTTTTCCACGAAAAGCCGGACCTTGTGGTGTCTGGCATCAACCGGGGCGCAAATCTGGGCACCGACGTGCTGTTTTCCGGCACTGTTTCCGCCGCGATGGAGGGCGCGATGCAGGGCATCCCATCCGTTGCGGTGTCGCTGGGTTGGGGCGACAACTGGGATTTTGAGCTGGCTGCCCGCTGGGCCAGGCAGGCGGTGGGCATTGCGATGAAATTCCCGATGCCTTTCGGCACATTGATCAACATCAACATCCCTCAAGGGCAGCCCAAGGGCATCAAGGTGGCCCGGCTGGGCGTGCTGGACTACGGTGAGAATTATATGGAGAGGGAAGACCCCAGAGGGCGGAAGTATTACTGGCTCGCCGGCGACAAGATCCCGGCGTCTCATGGGTCTGACACCGATGACGCCTGGCTGGAATGCGGCTATCTCACGGTCACGCCTCTCCGGTTTGACCTGACCGATGATATGGTGCTTACGGATGTTGCGGCTCATGTGCAAAAGTTTGAACAATTGATGGATTTTGTGTAAAATAGTAGTCACAATGACCGTGAGGTGATCCCATGCCGGATACAAAAGACCTGAGCCAACGCATCGAGGCCTCCCTCTCTGAAATGAGCAAAGGCCAAAAGCGCATTGCGGACTTCATCATGAAAAACTATGACAAAGCCGCCTATATGACCGCGCTGAGGCTGGGCGACAGCGTGGGCGTCAGCGAGTCCACGGTGGTGCGGTTTGCGATGGATCTGGGCTATTCCGGTTATCCCCAGCTGCAAAAGGCGCTTCAGGACATGGTCCGCAATCGCCTGACCACGCTGCAGCGCATGGAAATGACCAGCGACATGAGCCGGTCGATGGTGCTGCGCACAGTGCTGCGGGCCGATATGAGCAACCTGCGGCAGACCATAGAAAGCATTGACGCAGAGGAGTTCGAGCAGGTGGTGGACCTGGTTTATAACTCTCGGCGTGTTTATGTGCTGGGTGCCAGGAGTTCGGCGCCGCTTGCGCAGTTCATGGGCTATTACCTCAACTTTCTGCTGGACAATGTGCAGATTGTCACCTCCGGCATCAACGACATCATGGAGCAGCTGGTGCACATCGAGAGCGACGATGTGCTGATCGGCATCAGTTTCCCGCGCTACTCCAAACGCACCATCGAAGGCGTGCGCTTTGCCAAGGAGAAGGGGGCTAAAATCATTGCCATCACCGATTCCGGCGCATCGCCTCTGAATGAATACGCCAGCCATGTGCTGGTGGCGCACAGCAACATCGCCTCCTTTGTGGATTCGCTGGTGGCGCCGTTCTCCATCGCCAACGCCTTCATTGTGGCAATCGGCCTGCAGAAGCGGCAGGAGGCTTCGGAGAACTTCATGGAGCTGGAACGGATCTGGGATCAATACAGCGTTTACATTGATAAGGGCCGGTAATCCTCAGCATGGGCAGGATGGAGCAGGATATTGTCGTGATCGGCGGCGGCCCGTCGGGCATGATGGCGGCCATTGAGGCGGCCAGGCGGGGCAATGCCGTAACATTGCTGGAGCGCAACGAAAAGCTGGGGAAGAAGCTCTATATCACCGGCAAGGGGCGCTGCAACCTCACCAACGCCTCTGACCGCGAGCAGCTCATCGCCAACACGGTGCGTAACGGCAAGTTTTTGTTCAGCGCGTTTTCGGCCATGGGCAGCAGGGATTTGATGGACACCATGGAGCGGCTGGGTGTGCCGCTGGTGGAGGAGCGGGGCAGGAGGGTCTTTCCCGCATCCAACAAGGCCAGTGATATCACCCGCGCCTTGCAAAACGAGCTGCACCGGCTTGGCGTGCGGGTGATTCTGAATGCACGCGTGAGCGCCATTGCTGTCAGCAATGGCGCGGTGGCGTCTGTCAGGCTTGAGGATGGCAGGGAGTTCCCATGCCGCGCCGCCATACTGGCGACCGGCGGCGCCTCCTATCCGATGACCGGCTCCACCGGTGATGGCTACCGTCTGGCTGAAGTGCTGGGGCACACGGTGAATGAGCCGTTGCCCGCGCTCGTGCCGATTGAGACAGCGGAGAAGTGGGCCGCCGGGCTGCAGGGCCTGGCGTTGAAAAACGTGCGGCTGACCGCCTGGCAAGGAAAGAAGAAAGTATTTTCCGAGGTGGGAGAGATGCTGTTTACCCATTTCGGCATCACCGGCCCGCTGGTGCTGACGGCCAGCAGCTTGCTCAAGGCCGATGCTCTGGCAGAAGCACGGCTCTCGCTGGACATGAAACCGGGGTTGGAAATAGAGCAGCTGGATGCCCGCATCCTCAGGGATTTTCAGGGCAACCCCAACCGGGCACTGAAGAATTCGCTGCACGAGCTGCTACCCGGCAGGTTCTGCCCGGTTGCGTTGGAGCTGTCCTCCATCGATGGCGAGCTTCCCTGCAACCAGATCACCAAAGAGCAGCGGGGGCGCCTGGCCGCCGTTCTCAAGGATGTGCGCCTGACCCCCAAGGCGCTGCGGCCCTTGGCAGAAGCCGTGATTACAAGGGGCGGTGTTTCCTGCAAAGAGGTTTCACCGGGCACGATGGAATCCAGGCTGGTGCAGGGCTTGTACCTCTGCGGGGAGTTGCTGGATGTGGATGCGCTCACCGGCGGGTTCAATCTGCAAATCGCCTTTTCCACCGGGTATCTTGCCGGCCATAATTGTTGACTGCACCCAGCATTTGGGTTATGATGAATTATCTTCCGGAATTGTGAAGAAGGGGTGGCACAATGACGCTTTTCAGCTTGTTATTTTTTGGTGTTTACCTGTTGGCGTCCGGCGTGTTGATCCTGGCTACATTGCTTTTGAAGGCGCATGTCAATGTGGGGCGCATGCTGTTCGGCCTGTTCGTCCTTCTGGTTGGCGTGTCGCTGCTCACAAGCCCTCCAGGGTGGGGCCGCTTCCAGGTGGGGGATGGCAACACCGTCGCTTTTTCCAGCTGGGAAACCGTGAGCATCACCGGCAGCGGTGAGTATCTCGTGGTTTTCGGGTCAGCCAGTTATGACCTGACCGAGTTGGAGCCGGGCTCCGAAGTCAGCATTCACAGCCTGTTCGGATCCTGCTCGGTCAAGCTCCCGGCCGCAAAGACAACGGTCAAGGCGTCCAGCATATTTGGTTCCGTCAATTTGCCGGATGAGTCCTTCTCGTTTGACACAAAGGAAGAGGAGTACGGATCAGGCGATGGGAACATGATAATGGTGAATGTATCGACGGCGTTCGGCAGCGCCTCGATCAAAAAATAAAGGGTACGACACAACGAAACTATTTCAGGAGGCTTGTCATGCAACAGGTTACAAAGGATATGCAGATTTCTGAGGTGCTCAGAATGGATATGTCCACAGCGAACATTTTTCTTGGATTTGGCATGCATTGCATCGGGTGCCCGATGGCATCGTCTGAGAGCATTGAAGCCGCTTGCGCAACCCACGGCATTGATCCGGAAGAGGTTGTGAAGAAGCTGAACGAGCATTTGTCCAACAAGTAGGGCTGTGGATAACATCGAGCCACAAACCGCCGCAAATCCGTGATTCTCCCGCATTTCGGCCGAATAACAGGATCTGGCTGTGGAATTGTGGATAAATTCTGTGGATACAATAGGCTGCTCCCGCAAAATGGCCGAAAGCGCGGGAGCAGCCTGTTTTTTCATATTGCTTGGTGAATGGCCTGGTTTCGGCGCAGCGTTCACGATCCACAGGCTGGGAAACACCATCCACCAGCCAGTGCGCTAAAGAGATACATATTGTTAAACTGCTTGCATGAAACGATACTGCGCCTCGCACAAATCGCGGTATGCTCCGTTCTTTTCCATCAGCTCGTCATGACTGCCGGCCTCAATGATCTTGCCCTGATCCACCACCATGATGCAGTCCGCTTTGCGCACGGTGGAAAGGCGGTGAGCAATCACGAAGCTGGTGCGGCCTTCCAGCACTTTCTCCAGCGCCTGCTGGATGAGGATTTCGGTGTGGGTGTCGATGGAGGCAGTCGCTTCGTCCAGAATCAGAATTCTGGGGTTGGCCAGCAGAGCCCGCGCAAAGCTGATCAGTTGCTTCTGGCCGGTGGAAAGGCGGCTGCCGCGTTCCCGCACCTCGGTCTGATAGCCATTCTCCATCTGCATGATGAACTCATGGGCATGCACGGCCTTGGCCGCCTCAATCACTTCCTCATCGGTGGCGTCCAGCCGCCCATAGCGGATGTTGTCCATCAGTGTGCCGGAGAAAATGAACGAGTCCTGCAGCATAATGCCCATCTGCTTGCGCAGCGATCTGAGATTCACATTGCGAATGTCGTGGCCGTCAATGAGCAGGCGGCCTTTGTTTACGTCGTAAAAACGGCTGATCAGGCTCACCACTGTGGATTTCCCCGCGCCGGTCGGGCCCACCAGCGCCACTGTGCGGCCGGGCTCCACGGTGAAGCTCACGTCATCCAGCACCACCTGGCCGGCCTCATAATCATAACCAAAGGTCACGTGGTCAAACTCCACCCGTCCTTGAATCTCCGGCATGTCCTCGCAGCCTTCCTGATCCTTGATGAGGGCGGGGGTGTCCATGATCTCGAAGATGCGTTCCAGCGAGGCCATCGCTGAGAGTATTTCATAGTAGATGTTTGAGATCTGGTTCAAAGGCTCCCAGAAGCGGCCCAAATACCAGACCATTGAAAACAGCGTGCCGATGGAGAGGGGATCCACCGGAGTGTTCATCCAGTGCACGCCGAACCAATATACAAGGCAGGTGCCGGCGGAGGCCACAAGCTCAAAGCCCGGCCAGAAGATCGATCCGACAAAGATCGCCTTCATCCAGGTGCGGCGGATCTCGCCGTTGGCCTGCCGGAAGATGCGGCTGTTTTCCTCCTCACGGGTGAAGGCCTGGGTCACGCGCATGCCGGCAAGGCTCTCGTGCAGATAGGCATTGAGCGAGCTGGACTTCCAGCGCACCTCACGCCAGGCCTTGCGGATTTTGGGCTTCAGCACAAACACGATCACGATCAGCAGCGGCAGCACGGAGAAGGCTATCAACGCCAGCTTCCAGTTCAGCGCGAGCATCAGGCCTGCAATCACGAGGATGGAGAGTGCGTTTGTGAGCATGTTGACGATGCCCTGAGAAAACAGCGACAGCAATGAGTCGATGTCGTTGATCACGCGGATCATGATTTTCCCGGCCGGTCTGGAGTCGAAGAAATCGAGCCCGAGAGACTGGATGTGCCGGAACAAATCTTCACGCATCTGGGCCAGCGCCTTGCGGCCGGTCACGTTCATCATGCGCACCTTGGCCCGCAGCATCACCGCACCCAGGCAGGATGCGCCCGCAAGCCCCGCCACAATCCAGGGCAGAATGGAGTAATCCCCACCGGTCACGCAGCGGTCCAGCGCCAGGCCAATGAGCCAGGGGCCTGTGAGGCTGCAAAGCATGTTGATGACCATCGCCACAATTGAGAGGGCCACCTTGCCCCGATAGGGCTTGAGATATGCCAGTGCGCGCATGAGATAGCCCTTGTTGAAGCCGCTGATGTATTTCTCATCTTCCAGCAGCAGCGCACGCCTTGCCCTTGCCATCAGCAAACCACCAGCCTTTCACCGCCAACATTGGTATAGTCCCTGTATTGGTCCATGAAAATGTTATAATAGAGGCCCCTTTTTTTCAGGAGTTCCGCGTGAGTGCCGCGCTCGGCAATGGAGCCGCCATCCAGCACGATGATCTCGTCGGCATCCTTCACCGCGGAGATGCGGTGAGACACAACGAAGGTGGTGCGGTTTTCCGCCTCTTTTTTTAGTGCCTGCTGGATCTCGTATTCTGTTTCCATGTCCACCGCAGAAGTGGCGTCGTCAAAGATCAGGATCGAGGGGTTGTAGCACAGCGCCCGCGCGATGGCGGCCCGCTGCTTTTGGCCACCGGAGAGGCCCATGCCGCGCTCGCCCACAATCGTGCCATAACCGTCGTCCAGCTTGGCGATGTATTCAGAGGCGCAGGCGGCGCATGCAGCCATATCCAGCTCCTCGGGTGTGACGTCCGGATTGCCGAAAGCGATGTTGTTTTCCAGCGTCTCGCTGAAGAGGAAAGTCTCCTGCATCACAAACCCGATCCGGCGGCGCAGCTCCCGCAGCTTGTAGTCGCGCACATCGATGCCGTCCACCGTCACCGAACCGGAGCTCACGTCATAATACCGGCCGATCAGGTTGACGATGGAGGTCTTGCCGGCGCCAGTGGTGCCCATGATTGCAAGCGTCTGGCCAGGCTTCACCTCAAAATTGATATTGTTCAGAACTGTTTCGTCCTCATAACGCAGTGTCACGTTTTCAAACTTCACATGGCCCCTGAACTCCTCAGGGAACCGGGCGCCCGGCTTTTCTTTGATTTCAGAGCCAAAGTCGCTGTAATAAAACAGCCGGTCGCCGGATGATATGGCCTGAGTCACCATGTTAATCGTGTTTGCCAGGTTCCTCATCGGCATCATGATCATCCAGATATAGCCGATGGCAGCCACCAGGTCGCCGGGGCTGATTGCCCCGCCCATGGCAAGATAACCGCCGGCCAGCACAAGCAGCGCCGATGGAAGGGCGCCCACGAAATCCAGCATTGAGTGGAAGTCTGCGTTGGTGCGGGTGATGTCTATGCCGATTTCCAGATGCTTGTTGTTGAGCTCGCGGAAGGATTCAATCTCATACTCTTCGCGTGCGTAAGCCTTGACTACGCGCACGCCTGAAATGTTTTCCTGGGTGCGTGTGTTCAGCAATGCGTTTTGCTCCCGGATCCTGGTCTGCTGGGGCCGGGCGACCTGGTCGTATTTCTTTGTGAGCCAGGCCACAATCGGCGTCACCGAGAGGATCACCAGCGCCAGCCGCCAGTCCAGCAGAAATACTGCCACGATCGAGCCCACAAACATCACCGAGTGCTCCAGAATGATCGGCAAGCCGCCGGCCAGCAAGGCCCGCACCGCTTCCATATCACCGGTCATGCGGCTCATGATCTCGCCGATCCGGTGGTTGTCATAGAAGCGCCAGGGCATACTGTGCAGGTGATCATAAAGGCTCTGGCGGAAGTCAAAGACCACGTTCTGCGAAATTCTTTCGTGCGTGAGACCGCGGACAAAGATCATAATCGCCCGGAGGAACGCAAGACCGATCATCAAGATCAGCACAACTGCCAGGTGCTGCAGTTTGCCGCCTTCGATCACGTCATCCACCAGGTATTTTGATACCATGGGCATTATGACAGCAGTGCCGACAAATCCTAGTGTCATTGACATGCCAAGGATAAACTTGCCGCGATAAGGTTTGATCAAGTGCAGGATGCGTTTAAAACTGTTCAAGTGGCATACTCCCGCAATGGCTGTTTCTCATAGGGCCACTGCATTTGTGATGTCGCTGCCGGGCAGGCAACGCGCTTTATATGTTGTAACGTTGCTTATTCTAACCATTCCCGGGGCATTCTGCAATGAATGGCGGCTCAATAATTTATTAGAATACTAACTTTGTGGGGAATACCAATGATCGAGAATAACAGCCAGCGAATATGCACAAAAATGTCGGTGTACTACGCTATCTTCGCGGCTGGTATGAGCGCCTACGTCTCTTTTGTGACGCTGTGGCAAAAAACCATTGGTTACACGGAGATGCAAATCGGCGCGTTGTCCGCCGCAAGCGCATTTGTTGCAATTCTGCTGCAGCCTGTATTGTCGCTAGGCGCTGACCGTGCCCGCAGCAAAAACACCGTGCTGCGCATTCTTTTGCTTGTGCAGGCGATCTCTGCGTTCCTGCACTGGATTCCGGGCCCATGGGTTTATGTTCTTGTCGTAATGTCCGCACTCACCTCTGCCCAGAGCGCCGCTTTGGGGCTTTCCAACGCCGTCATTCTGGATGAGCTGCGCCGGAAGGATATGCCGGAACGATATGGGGGCATCCGCATCAGCTTTTCCTGGGGCTTTGCCGCGGCAGGCCTGGCCGCGGGCGTGGTGGCATCCCGCAACACAAGCAATGTGTTTCTGCTGTGCGGCGCGATCAACCTTCTGGCACTGGCTGCGAGCTTTCTGTTGCCCGGTGTTCCCGGCTTTCAAAGCAAGGGCCATCGCGTGGATGCCCGCCGTCTGCTGGAGTATAAGGAGTTCAGGCTGCTTCTGATCTACAGCCTGTTGGTTCACATTACGCACAGCCTGGCAATAGCTTTTTTGCCCATCTATTTCCGGGCGCTGAATGCTCCCGGGTGGGTTTATGGCATTGGCATTTTTATCATGGCCGCCGCGGAAACACCGTTTCTCGCGGTCAGCGGCAGGCTTCTGCGCAAAGTCTCCATCCGCAAGCTGATGATCCTCCCCGGCCTGGCCTTTGCTTTGCGGTGGTTTCTCACGGCCTTCGCGGTCCGATGGTGGCAATTGCTTGCATTGTATGCACTGCATGGGCTGGGCGTCATCGTGATATATGTGGCAATGGCACGATATGTCAATGACAAGCTCCCCAAAGAGCTGTCCGCAACAGGGCAGGGGGTTGTGAATGCGGTGGTGATCAGCGCGTCACGGGTTGCCGGCGCTCTGCTTGGCGGCTTTCTCGTCACGCTGATCGGGATGCGAGCCACGTTTCTGGCAATGGGGTGGCTCACATTGACCGCCGCGGCGGGGTTGATTGTTTTCAACAGGATACGGCCCAAAGACGGATGAGGTAAGTCTGCCTTTGGTCCGGCTAAATGGAGTGGGTTGCATTGACCAGTTCATGATACCATTTCAGGGATTCATAGTATGCCGCCGCAACCTGACCAAGAGTCAGCCCCAGTTTGGCAGACATTTGGCTGGCTTCCTGCCATTTACCCTGCTCATAACTCTGGACCAGCTGCAATGTCTGCGCCATGGGTGTGTCCCATGCAACACCGGTGAGGATTGCGTTGATCTCCTCATCTAGATTCATCGAGGGGAGCAATTGCTCAAACGGGCAGCCGGTGAGGGCGTCCAGAAGTGAAAACAGCCCCAGCAGCGAGTAGTGAGAGCTCTTATCCGTTTGCGCGTTCAGCGGCCCCAGCAACTCCATAAACTTGGCCCGGATGATGGAGGTTGAAACAAGGGCCTCGGGCTTCCCGATGCTCAAGCGGCGGAGCGAGGCCAGATAAATCCATTTCCGAATGCCCTCCAGCCCCAACACCATGACTGCCTGATGCAACGAAGAGATCCTCTGCCGGCGGCCATAATAAGCGGAGTTGGACAGCTTGATTGTCTCCATCGAAAGCTTGACATCGCACTCAATGGCCGAGACAATTGCGCGGATATCAGGATCGGCGCTGTTGACAGCCTGCATCAGCCGGATATAGCCAAGCTTTCCTGCCACCATTGTCTTTGTCTTCATGATGACGGGGCAAGCAAAGAAGTAACCTTGAAAAAGGCTGTAGCCCAGGTCTTTTGCGCGATGAAACTCTTCCTCGGTTTCGATCTTCTCCGCGAGAAACTCAATTCCCTTGTGGCGGTTCATCTGGATGGCCCTATATTGGTCATCCGCAGAGAGCTGGCGGAAATCAACCTTGATGATGTCTGCCAGATTTGTCATCGGTTCAAAGATGGGGTCAAGCACATAATCATCCAGGGCAAGCCGGTATCCATCTCTCTTTAGCTGCTGGCAGGTGTTCAGTATATCTCTGGTGGGTGCCACATTCTCCATAATCTCAATGACAAGCTGGTCCTGCGGCAAAAGGTTGGCGACACCGCTTTTTAAAAGGTCGGCAGTGAAGTTGATAAACGCCAGTTTTCCGTTGGTCAGCGAATCAAGCCCCATTGTCAGAAAGGCTGAAGTGATCACCCTGGAGGTTGCCAACTCCCCATCGGGTGTGCTGTATTCATTATACTTTTCAGATTCCCTGTGCAGCAGCTCGTAGCCGACCACAGCCTTGTTCCGGTCAAATATGGGCTGCCGCGCAACATACAATTCCATCTCATTGCCGCCTTGATGCTCGATACTCAATGATGCTCCTGCTTGATTGATACCCATCTGCTCTGTTTCTGTAACATAAAATGCCTCTCCCTCCGCGGGAGAGGCATAATGATCACGTCATGCTCAAACCCTGGAGAAAACCCTCTTGAATGCCTCCACAGCAGTGTCCATCTGCTCGGTGGTGTGGGTGGCGGTGTAGCTGGTGCGCAGCATGCACTGGCCTTCCTGCACGGCCGGCGGAATCACCGGGTTCACATAGACGCCCTCTTCAAAAAGCATCTTCGTGATCAGGAACGTGCGTTGCATGTTGTAAGTATAAACCGGGATGATTGCGGAGTCGCCGTCGATGATGGGGATGCCGGCTTCTTTCAGCTTGCCGCGCATGTAGTTTGCGATGTCGATCAGTGCCTTTTGGCGCTGCGGCTCGCTGCGGATGATGCGCAAGGCTTCCAGCGCGGCGGCGGCGTTGGCCGGGGGGATGGACGCGCTGAAGATGAACGGGCGGGATTTGTGCTTCACATAATGGATCACCGGTTCCGATGCCGCGATGCAACCGCCCAGCGAAGCGAGACTCTTGGAGAATGTGGTCATGATAATGTCCACCTCATCCTCAAGGCCGAAGTGGGAGGCGGTGCCCCTTCCGCAGTCGCCCACCATGCCCACGCCATGGGCGTCATCCACCATCAGGCGGGCGTTGTACTTTTTCTTCAGTTCCACAATGGCCGGAAGATTTGCTAAATCTCCGCTCATGCTGAAAACACCGTCGGTCACGATCAGTTTGCCGGCTTCCGCAGGCAGCCGCGCCAGTGTTTCCTCAAGATCCTGCATATCATTGTGGCGATACTTCACCGAGCGCTTGGCAAAGCTCAGCTTGCACGCATCCACAATGCTGGCGTGGTTTTCCTCATCGTTGATGATGTAGTCGTGCCAGCCGACGATGGAGGAGATGATGCCGAGATTGGTCTGAAAGCCAGTGCTGTAGGTCAGGGCTGCATCTTTGTGAAAGAAGTCTGCCAGCTCCGTTTCCAGTTGCTCGTGAAGCACCAGTGTGCCGTTGAGGAAGCGGGAACCGGAGCAGCCTGTGCCATATTGGTCCAGGGCGGCTTTGGCGGCGTTGACCGTTCTTGGATCAGATGTGAGGCCCATATAGTTGTTTGACCCGATCATGATGATCCGGCGGCCATCAATGGTGACCTCTGTGTCCTGTGCGGTTTGCAGCGCGTGGAAATAGGGATAGAGCCCTGACTTCATGGCTTCCTTTGCGTCTGTGAATTTGTAGCACCTTTCGAAAATGTCCATGGGTTGCCTCCTGATAAATGATCAATGATTGCATTGTTGAGCAATTATATCATATTTTCCACCGTTCGGTCATTCAATGCTGTTTTTTTGCGATTTATATTGGGTTATCAATGTGTGATGGAGCCGCTGTCTTGCATTTGTATTTCAAAGGCGCTATGATTCATCGAAAAGCTTATTGGGATCGTTGCACTGCCAGAGGAAGCGGAGGGGTTACGATGGGCAAGGTTGTGTTGGTATCCGGGGCATCCTCGGGGTTGGGTCTGGCCACTGCGAACTATTTGTATGAGAAAGGCTGCATTGTATATGCCGGCGCCCGCTCCTATCGGGAGGAATCGGTGGAACACGGTGCGGGGGAGCTGCACAAGGTCTACTTGGATGTGTCCAGCGAAGACAGCGCCGCATTCCTGATGGAGAAGGTAATCCGTGAACAGGGCAGGATCGACGCTCTTGTCAATTGCGCCGCTGTTATCACGTTGGGATCCGTGGAGGATCTGTCCATGGAAGAATACCGTGAAGTAATCGATACCAACCTCTTCGGCACAATCCGGATGTGCAAACAAGCGCTCCCGCACATGCGCGCACAGGAGAGCGGTTTGATGATCAACTTCAGCTCCGGCGGCGGCATCATCGGCATCCCGTTTCAAAGCGCCTACTGCGGTTCGAAATTTGCGGTTGAGGGCTTTTCCGAGGTGCTGCGCTGGGAAGTCAAGAACCGGGGGATCCATGTGGTAGTGGTGGAACCGGGTGATTGCAGGTCCGGATCACAGAACTATCGCCGTCGCGCTGCGAGAGCCCTCTCGCCGGACTCGGCATATGCAGATGACTTCAAGACTGTCACAGAAAAGATTGACCACGATGAAGCCAACGGCGCCGACCCCATCATGGTGGCCAAAACGGTGTACAAAATCCTGATGAGCCGCAAACCCAAAATCCGGTACAACGTGTTTCGTGCCGCTGAGAAAATGCTTCCGTTCAAAATGATCATGCCGACGTGGTTCATTGAAACAGTTTTCTTCGGCTACTACAATTTGCAAAAGAAAGACAAGACGAAGAAATGCTAGCCCCATCGGCTTATCTGTAGATTGAGTTATTTAGTTAGATAGCTTATAATCAAGAAATACATTGCCTGCAACCATTTTGAAAGGGGATTCCAAGTATGTATGCGAGCCGCCCGATCAAGCTATTTGCGCTTCTTGTCGCGATGATGATCGCTGTGCTGGCCTCCGGATGCCAGTATATTCTTCCGTCTGAAGAAGAACCGCTGGCGCCGCCGCTGGTTGCACCGAAAAATGTGGATTACACCACGGTTGACGTGGTCAAAGGTGATCTGGTTAACTCCGTGCAGGGAGTGGGAAGGCTGGAAAGCGTCAGGCTGGAGGATGTCTATTTCACAGCTGGCGGCGGCCGCATCAAGAGCACCAATGTGGGGCTGGGAGACATGGTCAAAAAGGGCGATGTGCTGATCCAGCTTAATGTGGATGACTTGAACCATCAGCTGGCCGTGGCCAAGCTCAGGCTGGAGCAGATGGAAAACAATTACGCCTCCATGAAAAAGCAGATGCGCGGGGCTCGTGACAAGACACCTCTGAAAAACGCGGAGATTGACTTGCAAATACAGAAACTTGAGATCAAGCGGTTGTCGGAGCAAATTGAAAACGCAACGCTGCGGGCGCCGATTGACGGTTCCGTGGTTTATGTGACATATGCCCGCCAGGGCAGTTATGTGGATGCGTATAGCACGCTGGTGCGGATCGCCGACCAAAGCCAGAAGATGCTCACCTATATTGATGATCTGAACCGATCCTATTTCCAGATTGGCATGAAGGTGCAGGTCACCCTTATTTCAGACAAAAGCACGACGGAGGGGGAAGTGGTGTCCACGCCCCTTGAACGGGAAAAGTATGATGATGAAAAGCTGAATAAGATGCTGTTTATCAAGGTGCCGGACGCGTTTTTGGCAAACACCAAAGTGGGGGAAGAGGCGAAACTTGTCCTGATCCTTGGTGAGCGAAAAGATGTTTTGAAGATCCCGAAAAGCGTGGTTCGCACATACCTGCAGCGCAAATATGTGCAGGTGCTGTCCGATGGCGTAAAGGTGGAGAAGGATATTCAGATCGGGTTGGAAACCGCCACTGAGGTGGAGGTCATCAGCGGTCTGGAAGAAGGCGAAAAGATCATCGTTCGCTGAGACTCATCTTCAGCGAGGAGGGGGCCCCTTGTTCTTTTTGGTAATGAAAAAGATCATGAACAACAAATGGCTGATGGGCTGCCTGCTGGTCGGCTCCATTCTGGCCGTTGCCATGGTCAGCAGCATCCCGCTCTATACAGGTGGGATCCTGCAGCGGATGCTGCTCAAAGACCTGGAGCAGTTCCAGCTGGATACCGGAAAATACCCCGGACGATATCAGATGGACCTGAACACATTCACTCACTATTCCGGTGATGCCAACAGCCGGGTGAACACCTATCGCTGGTTTGACGCTCGGACCGACGGCATGGCAGACCAGTTCGGCTTGCCCTATCTCAAGGTCAAGCGCATCGGCATGGACTATATGACGTTTGTGCCGGAAGTACAGAAGGAAGAGAAGCCTGCCAGAATATATTGCAAACTGTATGGCGTGACCGACTACGAAAAGCACATTGAGCTTGTCGCCGGCAGGCTGCCTGCGGCCATGCCGGTGGACGGCGTTTATGAGGTTCTGGCCACAGAGTCGGCGCAGCAGAACAGCCTGAACATCGTTTTGAATGAGACCCTCGTCCTGAGGGATGAAACCAAGCAAATGGATCAGATCCGTGTGAAGGTCGTGGGTTTGTATCGCCGGCCCGAAGTGGCGGACGCATGGTGGAGCGAAGGTATCGGCACTTAT
Organism: Bacillota bacterium; assembly: GCA_023428265.1. Classification (GTDB taxonomy): domain Bacteria; phylum Bacillota; class Clostridia; order Christensenellales; family UMGS416; genus JAEYRA01. The sequence continues at coordinate 41,947 of JAEYYW010000013.1, forward strand.
GACACCGCGCTGCTGATGGATTATCGCATGATGGAGCAGGACATCGTGCAGCAAAACCGGGCGATCGTCACCGCTTACTGGTATTATGCGCTGGATTACACCAAGCTGAAGGTGACCGATCTGAAAGAGTTCAGCCATCTTCTCGATGAGCAGAAAAAGTCGTTCACCAAGTATGCCGGCACGCAGTGGCAGTTCCCGGCAAAGCCGATCCTGGATCAATACGCCGTCCGTGCAGACCAGCTAAGGCTCACGCTATGGGTGATGCAGGTGCCAATCCTGCTCATGCTGGCGTTCTACATTTTTATGGTGAGCCAGCTCATCATTGAAAACGACCGCAACGAAATCGCGGTGATGCGCAGCCGCGGCGCATCGGGAATGCAGGTGTTTGGCAGTTATCTGCTGCAAAGCGCGATTCTCAGCGGCATCTCGGTTGCCGTAGGGCCTATTGTGGCATTTTTCATATGCCGGGTGCTTGGTGCTGCAAACGGCTTTCTGGAGTTTGTTTCGCGCACCGCTCTTCCGCTTGAAATGGACTGGAACACAGTCCTGTATGCCATCTACGCTGCATTCTTCTCCATCCTAATGATGATGATTCCGGCTGTGCGGGCATCGAGAATCTCCATTGTGGAGCACAAGCAGAAAAGGGCGCGCCGTTGGAACGCACCTCTCTGGCAGAAAATGTTTTTGGATTTTATCCTGCTTGGCATCTCTCTCTATGGTTTGTTCCAGTATAACCTGCGCAAGGAAACCATTCTGGTCACGGCCGCAGAGGGGATGTCCGTCCCGGTGGATCCATTCCTTTTTATCATTTCCACAGCCTTCGTGATCGGCGCGGGTCTGCTTTTCCTGCGGGTGTACCCCCTGGTGATCCGCCTGATTTCCTGGGCCGGCAGAAAAGTCTGGTCACCGGCCATCTATTCCTCCTTCATACAGGTGGGGCGATCCGGCGGCAGAGAGCAGTTCCTGATGCTGTTTCTGATCCTGACAATCTCCATTGGCGTGTTTAATGCCAACTCAGCCCGCACCATCAACCAGAACATCGTGGATAAAGTGAACTATCAGTATGGTGCGGACCTGACACTGCAGATGGAGTGGCAGAGCAATGAGATCAAAGACACCGTCGCGGTGCCAAGCGGGCTCCCCACGGTGGACACAACGACACCGCTTGCGCCGGCGATCATCTATCAGGAGCCCGATTTTCACATCTACTCCAAGCTTGACGGCACAGCCGCTGCCGCGCGGGTCTTTATGCCCACCGGCAGCATAAGCATCTACGGCAGTGAGCGCAAGCAGAGAGCGGGCAAGCTGATGGCCGTTGTCCCGGATGAGTTCGGCAGAGTGGCCTGGAGCAAGCCAGATCTTCTGGGGCACCATATCAACGAATACCTGAACCTGCTGAGCCGCTCGCCCAACGCGGTGCTGATCTCCAAACCACTGATGGACGACCTCAAGCTGAAGCCGGGGGATCCGATTACATATCGCTGGGGCAGTCAGGATGACGTGGACGGGGTTGTATACGCCGCGGTGCAGTTTTGGCCCGGTCTGAACCCATATGAAAGTGACAGCAGCAACTTTATCATCGCCAACCTGAACTATGTGCAGGCCAAGACATCCAAGGAGCCTTATCAGATCTGGTATCAAAAAACGGAGGGCGCCACCACCAAACAGATCTATGATGACATTGAGGCCAAGCAGATGAAACTGCAATGGGTCAAGGATGCCAGGCAGGAGATCATTAAAAAGAAGAATGACGCGCTGCTGCAAGGCACAAACGGCGCTATGACCCTTGGGTTTGTTGTAACGCTGGCGATCAGCATGATCGGGTTCTTTATCTACTGGATCCTGTCCATTCAAGCCAGGACATTGCATTTCGGTGTGTTCCGCGCGATGGGCATGAGTGCCGGCCGCGTGATTTTGATGCTTGTGTTTGAGCAGATCCTGATCTCCGGCGCATCCATACTGATGGGCTTGATCATCGGGGGAGTGATGAGCAATCTGTTTGTGCCGCTGCTTGGCCTGGTTTATGGCGCGGCGGAGCAGGTGCCTCCGTTCACTGTGATTGCCAGCCGGGAGGATTATCTGAGGCTATATGTGGTCGTTGGCGGGATGCTGGTTGCCGGCCTGGCACTTCTGGGGATACTCGTGAAGCGGATCAAGGTTTCCCAGGCCATCAAGCTGGGGGAGGATTGAGCGATGGACAGGAAACCGATCATCTCCACAGACAACGTAAACCGGATCTTCCAGTCGGGCGTGGAGCGGGTGCACGCATTGAAGGACATCACCATCGACGTGAACCCTGGCACACTGACGGTGCTGAAGGGCCGCTCCGGGTCTGGCAAGACCACGCTGATGAACATATTGGGCGCTCTGGACCAGCCCACATCCGGTAAAGTTTTTTTTGACGGGAAGGATATCACATTGATGCACGAGGGGCAGCGTGACAGGCTGCGCCGGACGCAGTGCGGCTTCGTGTTCCAGTCGGTTGCCTTGATTGGGTTGATGTCCGCCTATGAAAATGTGGAGTTTGCTCTGCGCCTGAGCGGTATGCCCAGAAATCTCTGGCAAAGCAGGGTGGAGGAGTGCCTGGGATACATCGGCCTGAAGGGCCGCATGAGGCACCGGCCCGGCGAGCTTTCCGGCGGCGAGCAGCAGCGCGTGGCGATTGCCAGGGCAATCGCGCACAGGCCCAAAGTGATTTTTGCCGACGAACCCACCGCAGAGCTGGACACCCACATGGGGCTGCAGGTGATGAAACTGTTTCGGGAGCTGGTGCGCTGCGAAGGCATTACCATTGTGATGACCACGCACGACCCCAACATGATGGATCTGGCCGATCATGTCTACGCGCTGGATGACGGTGCGATCGTAGACGAGGTGCTCCACACATTCCCGGCGGAAGGTGAGGCGGGTTGTCTTTGAGCGAGATGATACAGGCTGAAAACCTGGTGAAGATTTACAAGACCTCCGAAACGGAGGTTGTGGCGCTGCAGGGCTTGGACTTGGTTGTGGAAACCGGTGAGATGATGGCAATCATCGGCAAATCCGGTTCGGGCAAATCCACCCTGCTCAATATGATCGGGGGTCTGGACAGGCCAAGCGCCGGCATACTGATGGTGGACGGCAAAAACATGCTCAAGTTCACCGAAAAAGACTATGTGAAATACAAGCGTGAAACGGTGGGCTTCATCTGGCAGAACAATGCCCGCAACCTGATTCCGTATATGACGTCGATGGAAAACATACAGCTTCCCATGGTGCTGACCAGCGAGCGGGCGAGGCAGGAGAGGGCGCGGGAGCTGCTGGATGTTGTGGGGTTGTCTCACCGCTGGCGCAGCCGGCTGAGCCAGCTTTCCGGCGGCGAGCAGCAGCGTGTGGCCATCGCCATTGCTTTGGCCAACAGGCCGAAGATTCTGCTGGCCGATGAGCCCACCGGCTCGGTGGATAACCGCACCGCGGATATGATTCTGGATATCTTCCGCGATGTCAACCGGCAGCTGGGCGTCACGATCATCATTGTGACCCATGACACGTCCCTGTCCGGCAAGGTGGACCGTATCGTTGCGATCCGCGACGGGCGCACCTCCAGCGAGTATGTGAGCCGTGTGTCTTATATGGATGAGCTGAAAAACGTGAAGAACCTCAACGAGAGCGAGCAGCACGTGGAGCTCGCCGTTGTCGACGGTGCCGGCCGGCTCCAGATTCCCACGGAGTATCTTGAGCAGATCGGTGTCAAGGGCCGCTCCCGCCTGCGTGTGGAAATGGACGGAGACCGCGTTGTGATCTTCAACCCCCGCGAGCAAAAGCAGGAAGAGGCAAACGAAGACGCCTAATCTCCGCTTCTAATCCCTCCATATACTATGGTATAATAGCCACATTCTGGATACCGGGCGCACAACCCGGCATTTGCCTTGATAGGAAGTTGAGTAAGATGAATCAGCAGGCCGTGATGGGAAAAGACTCGCCGGCGCAGTGGGTGCTGCGGGTGATCAAAGGCATGATCATTGTTTCCGGCTTTCTGCTGCCGGGCATCAGCGGCGGCGTGCTGGCCGTTGTGCTTGGCGTGTATGAACCGATGATGCGTTTTCTCGGTGATTTCAGGCACAACTTCAAGAAGAACTTCCTCTTCCTGCTGCCGGTGGGGATCGGGGCTTTGCTCGGGCTGTTCCTGTTTGCCGTTTTGTTGAAGACATTGTTTGAGCAATACGAAGTCTACCTGATCTGGTTTTTCATCGGCGGAATTGCCGGCACGCTGCCGGCGATCTTCAAAAAGTCCGGCGAGCAGGGCAGGAAGAAGAGCCATTGGGCGCTGCTTGCTATAATGACCGTTGTGACATATGCAGGCCTGTATCTTCTGCAAAACGCCGGGGCTACCGGATCGATACCGACCAGCAGTTTCTGGGTGTGGCTCTTTACCGGCGCACTGATGGGCCTGGGCGCCGTGCTGCCCGGTCTTGGGCCGTCCAACTTCCTGATTTTCCTGGGCCTCCTGGAGCCGCTGATGGCAGGTCTGAGCAGCTTCAACCTGTCTGTGATCATTCCGTTTTTCATCGGGATTGCGGCATGCGTGCTGGCGCTGGCGCGGCTGATGAATTATCTGTTTGATCATGCCCACGCCACGATGTATCATATCATTCTGGGCATTGTCATCGGTTCCACGCTGATCATCGTGCCCGGTGTATTCCCGGTGCCGCTGATCTGCACGGTTGTATTCCTGATCGGTTTGGGGGCGTCACTGTGGATGGGGAAGAAGGAGTCGCTCAAAGAAGGGAATTAGTCCTTCCTACAGGCAGATAAGGCAAGGCGGAGCATCTGTTGCTCCGCCTTTCGTTTTTACTTCAAATTGTACAGAAATTGTGATTATTATTTTGCATCAGGAAAGGGAAAACTAAATTGACAAAACTTTAACAATCTCCTATACTGTAATTGTTAAATAATTAACAATCATGGATCGGGTTGGAACATCGCGCAGGCCGGCGGGTGCTCAACCAAGAGGAATGAAAGGAGCCTGGACATGACAAAGCAGCAGAATGTTGCGGCTGAAAAGCCTGAATACCAGATTCAAATCGACGAACTGGTTGATAACGCCAAACATGCACTTTCAGAGTATTTGCGCATGAACCAGCAGCAAGTGGATCGCGCGGTGGAAGCCATGGCTCTTGCCGGTGTGGAAAACCATATGATGCTCGCGCGCATGGCTGTGGAGGAGACGGGCAGAGGGGTCTACGAAGACAAGATCACAAAAAACCTCTTCGCCACCGAGAGCGTCTACCATAGCATCAAGGGCATCAAGACCGTTGGCGTCGTGGACGACAATGAGATGGAGGATTATGAGGAGATTGCCGAACCTGTTGGTGTGATCGCCGGAGTAACCCCCGTCACAAACCCCACGTCCACCACGATGTTTAAGGCAATCATATCGGCAAAAGCCCGCAACCCGATCATCTTTGCTTTCCACCCTTCCGCGCAGCGATGCAGCGTGCAGTCCGCCCGCATATTGCGGGATGCGGCTGTTGCCGCCGGCGCACCGGCCCATTGCGTGCAGTGGATTGAGAACCCGTCATTGGATGCCACACAATATCTGATGAACCACCGTGGTGTTTCGCTGGTGCTGGCCACCGGCGGGTCCGGCATGGTGAAGGCTGCCTACAGCACCGGCAAACCGGCGCTGGGCGTGGGGCCCGGAAACGTGCCCTGTTATATCGAGAAAACTGCCAATGTGGAGCGGGCATGCACCGATTTGATCCTCTCCAAGACCTTTGACAACGGCATGATCTGTGCCAGCGAGCAGGCCGTGATTGTGGACCGTGCCATCCAGGCTAAGTTTGAGCGGTATATGGCCGAAAACGGCTGCGTCTTTCTGAATGAGGCCGACACGGCGAAGCTTGCGGCATATGCCATTGATGAAAACAAGAAGGCGATGAACCCTGCAGTCGTGGGGCAGCCGGCGTCGGCAATCGCCGAAAAGTGCGGCATTGCGGTGCCGGAAAACACCAAGATCCTGATCGCCAGGCTGCAGGGGGTGGGGCCGGAGTATCCGCTGTCCAGAGAAAAGCTGAGCCCGATCCTGGCGTATTACGTTGTGGAAGATTATCAGGAGGGGGTTGCTATGAGCGAGGCCATGGTGAGCTTTGGCGGCCTTGGCCATTCGGCGGTCCTGCACACTGAAAATGAAGAAGTGAAGGATTTGTTTGCCCGCACCATCAAGGTTGGCAGGCTCATCATCAATACGCCTTCCTCCCAAGGGGCAATCGGCGACATCTACAACACCAACATGCCGTCGCTCACGTTGGGCTGCGGCTCCTACGGCAGAAACTCCACAACCAGCAACGTCACGGTTGTGAACCTGATCAATCGGAAGAGGGTGGCACGCAGGAGGGTGAACATGCAGTGGTTCAAGATCCCGGAGAAAATCTATTTTGAGAGCGGCTCGGTGCAATACCTGGAAAAGATGCCGGACATCGCCAGGGCGTTTATCGTGACCGATCCCTATATGGTGAAGCTCGGGTATGTGGACCGGGTGCTGTATTACCTGCGCAAGCGTGAGGGTTACGTGCACAGTGAAATCTATTCCGAGGTGGAGCCCGATCCGTCGGTAGAGACTGTGATGAACGGAGCCCGGCAGATGGCATCCTTCCAGCCGGATGTCGTGATCGCAATCGGCGGTGGGTCGGTCATTGACGCGGCGAAAGGCATGTGGCTGTTCTACGAGCACCCGGAAGCGGACTTCGCCAAAATGAAGCTGAAGTTCATGGACATTCGGAAAAGGGTTTATAAGTTCCCGAGGCTGGGCAAGAAGGCGCGTATGGTCGCGATCCCCACCACGTCCGGCACCGGTTCGGAAGTCACATCCTTTGCGGTTATCACCGACCGAGCCCACAATGTGAAATACCCTCTGGCGGATTATGAGCTGACGCCGGATATCGCGATCATTGACCCGGATTTTGTGATGACGGTGCCCAAGGCGATCACCGCCGACACCGGCATGGATGTGCTCACCCACGCGATCGAGGCATATGTGAGCGTGCTTGCCAGCGACTATACCGATGCACTTGCGATGAAAGCCATACAGCTGGTGTTTGAATACCTGCCCCGGGCCTATGACAACGGTGATGACCGTGTTGCGCGGGAAAAGATGCACAACGCGAGCTGCATTGCCGGCATGGCGTTCACCAACGCTTTCCTGGGGATCAACCACAGCCTGGCCCACAAGCTGGGTGGTGAGTTCCACATCCCTCATGGCCGGGCCAACGCCGTGCTGCTGCCCCATGTGATCGAGTATAACGGGAAGAAGCCGAGCAAGTTTGTGTCCTTCCCCAAGTATGAGAAGTTCATCGCCGATGAGAAGTACGCCGAGATCGCCCGCGCTTTGGGCTTGCCAGCAAACACCGCGGCAGAGGGCGTGGCAAGCCTTGCCGGCGCGGTGCGCGGCCTGATGCAAAAGCTGAACATCCCAATGAGCATCGGGGAGTGCGGGGTGGATCACAAAGCATTTTTGGCAAAAGTGCCGGATCTTGCGGACCGGGCATTTGAAGACCAGTGCACCACCGCGAACCCCAGGATGCCGCTGGTGAAGGAGCTTGAAGAGATCTATAGAAAAGCATTCTAGTTTCCAATGAAATGAGAGAACCGCTCGAAGCACGAGCGGTTCTCTTTAACAATTCATCGCTATTGTTTTGCCTTGATCGGAATCAGCAGATCCAACTGTATGCCATCATCGGATTTCCCAAGCCTCACATTGTTGATATAGTTCAAGCATTCTTCCAACAGCCCGAACATGTTCTCACCGCTATCCTCTTTGATGTTTGGCGCATAATCCGGATTGTTGTGCGCCCAGTCCCACAGCCACTCCCATTCGTGGAAGTTGCCCATCGGGATCATGTGCGCGGCATACAGCCCGCCTGGGAACTTCTTCTTCACCAGCGGTTCCGGCACCTCCATGTCGTCTGGGATCGTCACCCACATTTCGTAACCATAGGTGGGGCTGCTCTCGCTGGGGTTCGGGTGGTTGAATCCGAAATGCCGCAGGTCGGGCTTGATGCCGGTCAGGCCGCTTTCCGTCACAAATTTGTCGAGTGCGGCGGCGGCGTTCCTTTCCGGGTTCTCTCCCACGAAATGGCTGGCGGCCACTGTGGCTGGCGGCAGGAAAACAATGCGCACGTCGGTGAGTTTTGACAGGTTTTTGCTTGCCTTGTTCAGATCTTCCATCGTAGGTTCCTCCTTGAAACGGATTTTGTCCAAAGACAAGGATTCGATCAGGCGCAGCAAGGTGTCATCGTCAAACAAGTCAGCCTTCACTTGGATCTGGTTGCGCTCCTGCAAGCGGCGGATCAATGCGGTCAGGATTGTCCGGATGGTGGAAAGGGCTTCCAGTTCAGTGTCGGTTTCGGCACAAGCCTGATGGAATGCGTCGAGTGCCAGCGAAGCATCATTGCTTTTCAGAATATTGCCGATGGCTTTCAAAGGGATACGAAGCTTTCGCAGGATGATGATTTGCTGCAGGCGCAGGATGGAATCCTGATCATAGGCCCGATAAGCCGACCCGGGCTGGCGGCAGCTGTCCAGCAGCCCGATTTGCTCATAATAGCGCAGCGTACGGGGTGTGATGCCATAGGAATTTAAGACTTGCCGGATTGTGATGAGTCCCATGTGCGCGTGACCTCCTTTCTTCCGCTCAAGCATAGCCGATGACGCGACGTCAAAGTCAACAGCGAATTTTCGTTTTTGCATGCTACAGAAAATGCAGCCGGAAAACCGTCTGCATATCAGTATACCATTTATAGCTCTGTATAGCTCTGCGTTTGTTGGAGGGGAGGGCGGTCCAGCAATATGATCTCACACAGTCAGCCGGTCAAAATCCAGATCGCCGCAGTCTTCCAGTTCCTTCACAAACAGCCCCCGCCGGTAACCCGCTTTGGTTGCTTCCACGCTGTGCACATAGAACCCGCATCCATGGTAAAACCGCGCCAATGGGATCATCTTGACCGCCGTGTGCAGCGTGATGGCCCGAAACCCTTGCTGCCGGCACCATTCCACCGCAGCTTCCATCAGTGCCGACCCGGCGCCGCTCTGCTGCCAGGTGGGGGGCACGGCAAAACGGCTGATGTAGGCCACGGCGTCGTTCAGTTTCCTCACACGGATCGTGCCCACCATCTTCATGCGATTGTAGATCGCCACAAACACAGCCTGATTTTCGAAGGCAGCCCGGATATCATCCGCCGTTTCCAGCAACGCCGCCGGCTTCTCCGAAAGCTTCAGCAGCGCCTGGTATTCTCCAAAAGAAGACTGGAGGATGCCATGAATCGCTTCGGCATCCTCTGTTTCCGCGGGGCGTACATACACGCTCACAGTTGGATTCCGCCCATGAGAAGGGCCATGACGGCCTTCTGGGCGTGCAGCCGGTTTTCGGCCTCGTTAAAGATCACGGAGTTGGGGCCGTCAATCACCTGGGCGGTCACTTCCTCGCCGCGATGGGCCGGCAGGCAGTGTAAAAACAACGCGTCTGGCTTGGCATGGGCCATCAGAACCTCGTCCACCACAAAGGGCTTGAAGTCAATCAGCCGCTGCTTGGTTTCCGCTTCCTGGCCCATGCTGGTCCACACATCGGTATAGACGGCGTCAGCGCCGGATACGGCTTCCGCAGGGTTGTTGGTTACAAGCACCTTGGCACCGCTCAGCTTGCCGTTTTCCACACAAGCTGACACAATCTCAGCCTTGGGCCGGTAGCCGTCGGGGCAGGCAATCGCCACATCCATGCCCAGCTTGCTGCAAATCTCCATGAGAGAGTGGGCCATGTTGTGCCCGTCGCCCACGAATGCCAGTTTGAGCCCCTTGATCTGCTTTTTGTATTCATACACAGTCTGAATGTCTGCCAGCACCTGGCAGGGGTGGTGCAGGTCGGTGAGGCCGTTGATCACCGGGATGGAGCCATGCTGCGCAAGGCCTGCCACATCAGCGTGGTCAAATGTCCTGATCATGATGCCGTTGATGTAGCGCGACAGCACCTTGGCGGTGTCTTCGATCGTTTCGCCCCGGCCCAGCTGGATGTCGCCGGAGTTCATCAGCAGCCCGTGGCCGCCCAGCTGGTGGATACCCACTTCAAAAGACACCCTGGTGCGGGTGCTGGACTTGGCGAAAATCATCCCCAGTGTTTTACCGGCCAGAATGGGGTGGGGGATACCGGCCTTCTGCTCCGCCTTGAGCTTCATCGCCAGTGACAGGATCGTGAGGATCTCATCCTCGGTGTAGCCCTGCAGGTTCAGCAGGTGCTTTTGCGAAAAGGGCTTCTTTGGCTGATACTGCATCAAATCCATGTCAAACCTCCGCCAGAATCCGGTCCAGTGTGTCGCAAAGCCCGTCAATTTCTTCCTTTGTGATTGTGAAGGGCGGCAGGAACCGCAGCGTGTTGTGGTTGGCGGTGCCCACCACATAACCATGATGCAGCGCGTGCTTCGCCACGTTCTTGGCTGCCACAGCACCGTCCAGCTCTATACCAATCATCAGCCCCATGCCGCGCACATCGGCTACGGCGGGCTGGCCGGCCTTCAACTCCAACAGCTTGTTTTTGAAGTAGGCGCCATTGGCGGCGCATTGCTCGATCAGGCCTTCTTCCTTCAGGATGCTCATCACTGCAAGCCCTGCGGCGCAGGCAAGCGGGTTGCCGCCGAAGGTGGTGCCATGATCGCCGGGGTTGAAGGCTGCCGCCACTTCCTCCTTTGCCAGCATCGCGCCGATCGGGATGCCGCCTCCCAACGCCTTGGCGGCGGTGAAGATGTCCGGCTCAATGCCGAAATGCTCATAGGAGAAGAGCTTGCCCGTGCGCCCGATGCCGGTTTGCACTTCATCGAGGATCAGCAGCACGCCGTTGATCTTGCAGAGATCCGCCACCTGCTGCAGATACTCCCGGCCCAGCTCGATCACGCCGCCTTCGCCCTGGATTGTCTCCAACAACACGGCAGCGGTGTGGTTGGTGATCGCGTTTTCCAATGCGTCGATATCACCGGCAGGCACATTCAAAAATCCTGTCGGCAGCGGCTCATAGGGCCTTTGATACTTCTCCTGGCCGGTGGCCGCCACCATGGCCAGCGTGCGGCCGTGGAAGGAGTTCACCAGCGAGATCACTTCAAAGCGGTTCTTGTTGCGAGCCTTGTGGTATTTCCGGGCCAGCTTGACGGCGCCCTCATTGGCTTCCGCGCCGGTGTTGCCGAAGAACACGCGGTCTGCACAGGTGCTTGTCACCAGCTGTTCCGCCAGCAGCGCCTGGGGCTCGTTGTAATAATAGTTGGACACGTGGATCAGCTTGTCCAGCTGGGCCTTCACAGCTTCCAGATACTTCGGGTGGCCGTGGCCCAGGGAGCTTACGGCGATGCCGGTGAAAAAGTCGGTATAGCGCCGCCCTTGGCTGTCAAACAGCTTGGTGTCCTTTCCGTGGGTGAAATACAAGTCCCCCCGGTCACCAAATGTGTTCATATAGTATGTGCTGTCCAGCACCTTGATTTCATCAATCGTCATGGCAGGTTACCTCGTGAGCATCGTGCCGATGCCCTTGTCGGTGAAAATTTCCAGCAGGATGGGGTGGGGGACGGTGCCGTTCACGATGTGGGTGCGGTTCACACCCTGCTCAATGCCCTTGATGCAGCCCATCACCTTGGGGATCATGCCGCCGGAGATCACCTTCTGCTCGATCAGGCGATACACATTGTCCACCGATATCACGGAGATCAATGTGGATGGGTCATCGGGCTTCATTCGGATGCCGTCAATGTCGGTGAGGAACATCAGCTTTTCGGCTTTTAGCGCGGCGGCAACCTCACCGGCCACAGTGTCGGCGTTGATGTTGTAACTCTGGCCGTCAGGCCCCACGCCGATGGGCGCGATCACGGGGATATACTCCTCTTTGGCCAGCATCTCCAGCAGTTTCACATTCACTCGGCTGATCTGGCCCACATAGCCATAGTCCACACCTTCTCTCGGCGGCTTTTTCACCACCTCGATCAGGTTTGCGTCTTTACCGCACAGGCCGATGGATTTGGCGCCCAGGCCATTAAGGCGTGAGACCACATCCTTGTTGAGCTTGCCCATCAGCACCATCTGCACAACGTCCATCGTGGCGGCGTCGGTGATCCTCAAGCCGTTGTGGAATTTGGACTCTATGCCAAGCTTGTCAAGCATCTGGTTGATCGCAGGGCCGCCACCGTGCACCAGCACGGGGTTGGCGCCGATGTATTTCAGCAAGGTGACATCCTGCAGGATCGTCTCTTCCTGCTCAGCGCTCACCATCGCGCTGCCGCCGTATTTGATCACCACGGTCTTTCCGCTCAGCTGCTGGATATAGGGCAGCGCCTCAATGAGGATGCCTGCTTTCTCGACCAGGTTGAACATCATTGTCCTCCCACATTTTGACTGTTTCAATAATTATACGATCCAGTGTATAAAAATGCAATACTTGAAATGGTAAATATTTGATCTCTGTGGTATAATACGATATCAGAACAAATCACTGAGGTGATGAAAATGGGTTTAAACGAACTGAAATATGAGGTTTGGCAGGCGAACCTGGAGCTGGTGGAGCGCAAGCTCGTGCTTTACACCTGGGGCAATGTGAGCGCCGTTGACCGTGAAAAGGGTCTTGTTGTGATCAAGCCCAGCGGCGTGGACTATGCCACGATGAAGCCCGAGCAGATGGTCGTGCTGTCACTGGATGACGGCAGCGTGGTGGAAGGCAGCCTTCGCCCGTCGTCAGACGCGCCCACGCACCTGGCGCTGTATCGCGCTTTCCCGGGCATTGGCGGCATTACGCACACCCACTCCACCTGGGCCACGATGTGGGCGCAGGCCGGGCGGGGCGTGCCCTGCTACGGCACCACCCACGCCGATAATTTTTATGGCGAGGTGCCCTGCACGCGCCCCATGACGCCGGAGGAGATCGCGGAGGATTATGAGGCCAACACCGGCAGCGTGATCATCGAGCGTTTCCAGGGCATTGATCCCACAACGATCCCCGCTGTGCTGGTGTTTCAGCATGGCCCCTTCACCTGGGGCAAGAATGCCGCCAAATCGGTGGAAAGCTCGGCAGTGCTGGAGCAGGTGGCACAGATGGCCTATGCCACAGAGCTTACCAACCCCAACGTCAAGCCGATCCAGAAGGAACTGCTGGACAAGCACTTCCTCAGGAAGCATGGGGCAAATGCGTATTACGGACAGAAATAACTAAAACAACACCCTCGGCGTATTGTAATCGGCATTCCGATACAATATAATAAATGTTGCTTTGATGGGAAAAATGGCCAATCAGCGCTCAAGAGAGCCGGCGGGTGGTGCGAGCCGGCGCGCAAGTCGCCTTTCCGTCCCGGAGCGCTGGAGCGATGAGCCCCACGGGCAGGCCCGATACAGCCGGTTGAGCGCCTCGCGCAGCGGGGAAGCAGGGTGGCACCGCGGTTCATACCGCCCCTTGGGAAACCAGGGGGCGTTTTTCATGCAAAATGATACGGAGGGAACAATATGCTGGACATCGCATTGATTCGCAAGGACCCCGAAGCCGTGGCCAAAGCACTGGCCAAAAGGGAATATGAGGTGGATTTCTCCGAGTTTCTGACCTGGGATGGCAAGCGCAGGCAGATCATCACAGAAGTGGAGACGATGAAGGCCGAGCGCAACCGCATTGGCAAGGAAGTGCCCGAGATGAAGAAGCGCGGGGAAAACACCGACGAGCTGTTGGCCCGGATGAAGGAGACCGCCGACCGCATCAAGGAGCTGGATCAGGAAGTGAGCCAGCTGGACAGCCGCATTGAAGCCTTTGTGGCGGCGCTGCCAAACCTGCCGGCAGATGATGTGGCCGCCGGCGGCAAGGAAAACAACCAATATCTTCGCGAGTTCCGGGCAAAGCCCGATTTCGGTTTCAAGCCCAAGGATCATGTGGAGCTGGAGCTTTCGCTGGGCCTGATCGATTATGAGCGCGGCGTCAAGATGGGCGGCAGCGGTTTCTGGATTTATTCAGGCCTTGGTGCCCGCTTTGAATGGGCGCTGTTGAACTATTTCGTGGAGGAGCACCTGAAGGACGGTTATGAGTTCATCCTGCCGCCGCATATCCTCAACTGGGAGTGCGGCTTCACCGCCGGGCAGTTCCCCAAGTTTGAGGAGGATGTGTTCCGCCTGCAGGAGGATCAGATGGCTTTCCTGCTGCCCACGGCGGAAACGGCGCTTGTGAACCTTTATCGGGATGAGATCCTGCCGGAAAGCGCTCTGCCCAAGAAGCTCTTTGCCTATACGCCTTGCTACCGCCGGGAGGCCGGCAGCTACCGTGCCAATGAGCGCGGCATGATCCGCGGCCACCAGTTCAACAAGGTGGAGATGTTCCAGTTCACCACGCCGGAGGGATCGAAGGCCGCCCATCAGGAGCTCATTGAAAAAGCCGAGCGCTTGGTGCAGGGCCTGGGGCTCCATTACCGCCTGATGAAGCTGGCGGCGGGGGATTGCAGCGCCTCGATGGCGACCACCTATGACATTGAGGTCTGGCTGCCGTCGATGAACGAATACAAGGAGGTCAGCTCGATCTCCAACGCCTATGAGTATCAGGCACGCCGGGGGCGTATGCGTTACCGCCGTGACGCGGACAAAAAGGTGGATTTCATCCACACACTCAATGGCTCGGGCCTGGCCACTTCGCGCATCCTGCCGGCAATCCTGGAGCAGCACCAGCAGGCCGATGGGTCGGTCACTGTGCCGGAGCCGCTGCGCAAGTGGGTGGGTGTGGATGTGCTGACGAAGAAGTAGTGTCGACCGGGCTGTTATTACCACCTCCCCCAGGTGGTGCAGGCTATTATTGATCTATTGGCCAACGGAGCGTGAAGGATGATCCATCGACGGAGCAGCTTATTGCTCAAGCTTGCCGCCACTGTTTTGCTTTCTGTCGCGCTGATCACTGTGTTGAGCGGCTGCGACATGCTTTTGGCAACCACTGCGGCAAGCAGCGATCCCGGTGATTATCAGCTCAAGGTCGTGATGCTGGATGTGGGCCAGGGCGATAGCATTCTGATTGGCTCAGGAGGCGAATATGTGCTGGTGGACGCCGGTGAAAACGACAAGGGTGAGCTTGTAGTGAGAGACCTTGCGCGGATGGGCGTGACCGGGTTGAAGGCCGTCGTGGGCACGCACCCCCATTCCGATCACATCGGCGGGCTGGACACGGTCATCAAATCGCTGCCCGTGGAAGCGGTCTATCTGCCCCGCCGGACTGCCGACACTGAGACCTATGAGGATGTGCTGGACGCGGTGGAGGCTGCGGGTCTGACGATTACCGTGCCCAAACCCGGTGACACGATGAAACTTGGTCAGGCGGATATCAAATTCCTCTGGCCGCCGGCCAAGTATAAATCTGACAACGACAACAACCACTCCATCGTGATGCTGGTCTCCGCGGGCGGTCGCCGGGTGCTGCTGTGCGGCGACGCGGAGAAGGCGGTTGAAAAGAAACTGCTGGAGCAGGAAAGTGATTTGCGCTGCGACGTGCTCAAGGTGGCCCACCACGGCAGCGACACTTCCAGCACCAAGGCATTTCTGCAATCTGTCTCACCTGGCGTTGCGCTGATCAGCGTGGGGAAGGGCAACAGTTACAAGCACCCGGACAAAGCTGTGTTGAAACGCCTTGCGGAGATCGGCGCGCAGATTCACCGCACCGATCTGGAGGGCGATATCACCGTGACTGTTGCCGATGGCGTCGTTACGGTTTCCGGATCAGACTGATAAGAAACATTGAAATATCACCTTTGGAAGCCGCGGCGAAAGCCCGGCTTTTCTTTTCCCATTCAATGCTTTTTGTATAAATCCCTCCTTTGCTGTCAACAATTACCATAACAGCATATAAGGGAGGTTCAGATTTGAAGAAAGTCCTGTTACTGGTTGCCTGCGCGCTGGTCATTGGCGGCTTGTACGTCGCCTTTGGCGGTGGCAGGACACCGGCAAACTCATTGCAAAGCAGTGTGATCCGGCTTCATATCCTTGCCAACAGCGACAGCAACGCCGATCAGGAAACAAAACTCAAAGTGCGAGACTGGCTGCTGGAAAAATGGGGCAAGAAGCTGATGGAGCTTAGCAGCTCCCAGGAGGCCTGGAGCGCGCTGAACAATTTGATTCCCGATATTAAAAACGATGTGGATGCCTATTTGAAGGATCACAAGATAGACTACGGTGCAACCGTTGAGGCTGGTGTGTATGACTTCCCCAAGAAGGATTATGACGGTGTGGTGTTCCCCGAAGGGCGTTACCACGCGCTGCGGGTGGAACTCGGCGCTGCGGCAGGGCGCAACTGGTGGTGCGTGATGTTTCCGCCGCTGTGCCTGATCGGTGAAGACGGGGAGATGAGCATTGACGATTATAAGGAGCTTGTCAGGAAGCTGGATGCCGAGGCTGAAGCACCGGAAGCGCCGGTCAGGTCATGGCTGTTTGACAAGCTGTTTGGCGCAGGCCAGTGGGATGAAGACTTTATGAAATGGGCCAGGGAATACTGGGTGAAAGGTGATGATTGATGATGCGCATGATTCGGCTCGTTGCGTCGCTCACGGTGGTGCTGTGCCTTTGCCTGAGTTTGGGCATGGCGTCTCCGGATCCCGGGGGGACATTACGAAAGGGTTCCACCGGCAATGATGTGGTGAAAATTCAAAGCAGGCTGAAACAGTGGGGGTATTATGACGGGCCCGTTGACGGTGTGTTTGGACAGGGCACAGAAGACGCGGTCAAATTCTTCCAGAGGCGCAACGGCATTGCCGCCGACGGCATTGTCGGCGACCGCACAGCTGCGGCCATCGGCATTACAATCGGCAGCGACGGCGGCTCCTATAAGCCTTCCGGCGGCGGCACATCCAGCGGGGACGTCTATCTGCTTGCCAGAGCTGTCTATGGTGAGGCAAGGGGCGAGCCCTATGCAGGGCAGGTGGCGGTGGCGGCAGTCATTTTGAACCGCGTGGCCAGCGCCAAATTTCCCAACTCAATTGCCGGCGTGATCTATCAGCCAGGTGCATTCACCTGTGTTTCCGACGGGCAGATCAACCTCACGCCCAATGAGACGGCCATCAAAGCCGCCCGCGACGCTCTGAACGGATGGGATCCAAGCGGCGGGGCAATTTACTATTTCAATCCAAACACGGCCACAAGCGCCTGGATCTGGTCCAGACCGCTGATTGTGGTGATAGGGAGGCATCGCTTTGCAGCTTGACAGATGGAGAAATATGCGCAAGAGGGTGCTGCTGCCGGCCCTGCTTGGTATTGCGGCGGTCTCAGCGCTGGCCTGGGGCGTCTATCAGAATGCACTCAGAGCCGGATATGAGGCTCAGCTCAAGAACATGTATACCCGGTCTTTCTATGAGCTGGTGAGCAGCATGGACAATGTGCAGGTGGAGCTCTCCAAGCTCATGGTGTCCAACTCATCCGGCGGCAACATCCAGTTGCTCTCCGACATCTCAGCCAAGGCGGAGAATGCTGTGCAGCAGATTTCCGAGTTGCCGCTGACTCATCCGGCGCTTTCCAACACGATGGGGCTGGTGTCTTTGACCGGCGATTACTGCCGCAGCCTCCGCAAAAAGGCGTCTGACGGGCACCCGCTGACTTCCGATGACATCGCGAAACTCAAGGAGCTCTACAACAGCTGCCTGCAGGTCACCAATGAGCTCAGGAGCATGCAGAATGCCGGAGAGGTGAAGTTCACCAATCTGAACAACAAAACCTATTATGATGTGGCGCAGAGCGACATGCTCTCGTCCCAGTTCTCAGAGCTGGACAAGGGCACCACCGAATACCCGACATTGATTTATGACGGGCCATTCTCTGAGAGCATTCTGAACGCGCAGCCGAAAGGGTTGCCGCAGGGAGATGCCGATGAGACCGGGGCGAAAACCGCTGCGGCAGCTTTGCTCGGCATGCCGGATACGGGAAACATCACACTGTCCAGTGAGAGCAAGGGCATGATAGACACGTACAACCTGGATGCGACCGACGCATCCGGCCGCAAGGCGACCGTACAGGTCTCCAAGCAAGGCGGCAAGGTGCTTCAGATGATCATGGATACAGCGACGGTCACGCCGGCTCTCACTGCTGACGAATGCGCGGCCAGGGCAAAAGATTGGCTTTCCGCGCAAGGGTTCGGCGCAATGGCCGCAACCTTTCAACAGCAATACAGCGGCACTCTGGTCATCAACTTCGCTGCTGTGCAGGATAACACCTTGCTCTATACCGATCTTGTGAAGGTGAAGGTGAGCATGGATGACGGCCATATCTGCGGGCTTGACGCATCAGGATACTGGATGAACCATCTTGCCCGACCCGCGATCACACCCTCCATCACGGAGCAGGATGCCAGAAAGCTTGTTTCCCCCCAACTGCAGATCACCGGCTCGCAACTGGCAATGATCCCAACAGCCGGAGGCGGCGAGCAGCTTTGCTGGGAATTCCGCGGCACCTTTGGCGGAGATACATTCTATGTCTATATCGACGCCGTCACCGGTGAGGAAGCCAACATCTTCAAAATCATCAACACCGAGACGGGAAGCCTTGCGGTCTAAAACAGGCCAATGCAATGAGCCGGGGCATCAAGCCCCCGGCTTTTTTCTTTTATGGTGTCAAATGCTCTGCCCCTTTCATACAATGTATCCAGGTCTTGTTATGACCTTTGGTTGCCGTTCGCAATTTTTGTGGAAGGGTCGTGGCTCCATGCTGTCTTTGGAAGGATTTGTTGAGCAGTCGCTGAGAATCAACCTTGTGTTTTTGCGCATCTCCAAAGAACACTCCTTGTTTCTGGAATCCTCCTTCACGCAACGGAATACCAACCTCACGGAAACCGCCGGCTATTTCCGCAGGCAGTTCAACTGGCTTTTGCAGCAGGCGGTCGGCGTGGCTGACGGTGTGCTGCCGCGGGATGTGCTGGAATCCGGCCAGATCATCACCGTCAACACGCTCAATGCCGAACTGCTCACCCAGAAATATATCGGCACCGTGATCGACACCGCGCTGACCAAGCAGGAGGAAATGCTGCAGCCCGGCCCGCACGCATCCATCCACGGCATGCTGGAGCCCCGCATCAACGAGCTGAACCGGCGGGCAATCACAGCCGCGACCGCGTTGGCCGAGTTTGTGAGGGGGTTGATCGCCGATGTGAAAACATGCCGCCTGTTCATGAATGTTTATCCCCTGCTGATGGACCACATCCTGCGGGAGACGACACTTCTTATCGGCATGCTGGTCATGCTGCAAAATCGGCAAGACCCCCTGGACCAAAACCTAAGCGCTCAGGAAGCATTCTGGAACCGGGTTTTGGGTGACCACGCGGCGTTCACACGGGGGATGCTGGATCCCACGGAGGAAGTTTTGATCAGCACCTCAAACCAGTTCAGCCTTGAGTTCTATAAGCTGGCCGATGCGGCCGCACAGGCATCATCCGCTCCGGCAGTTGCGGGCGCCGTGACCGGGCAAAGTCTTCAGGCAGCCAAAGACATCCGGGACTTTGATCTGGCAGGCACGCGGGGTCTGCTGCAGTGCCGCATCCTTTCGATGCTGATCCCGCTGATGGCGGATCATGATGCGCGCGAAGCAAATTATTACATATATCAAATTGAGAACGGAGCGGGGGATGGCACAGGCTTTTAGGGAGGGAGAGGAGAGCCGGTGCTCTCCTCCGCAGTCATTTCGGGGCTCTCATGTTGCTGCGGTAAAAACCCTTTGGCATTCTCACAGCATCCCCTGGCAGGAGCTTGCTTTTGGACGATGTGTTCTTTCCGTCTGGTTTGACCGATTTGATCAGCCTCATGGTATCACCCCGTGTTATTTTGCTGCTTCAGGTGGTTTTTCATGCTCCTGACGGTGAGATATAAGCATCTGTGCAACCAAACATACTATGCACGCTGTAACCTTGACAAATCAGCCTGTGCGGCTAGAATAATGTAAATTATGCGCAACCATGGGGGCAGTTTGTGGACACAGCGTTGAGCAAAGCCAGAGTGTATCACTACCGGAGCTTGCTGGATTTTCTGATCCGGCGGCTTCCTGGGTTTGGTTCGTTTGTGTTCACGCTGTTGGTTTCCCGGCAGCTCACCGGCTTTGCGTTTTATGCCGGCATCTGGTTTATGACCGGCCAGGTCTGCCTGATGTGCGCGGAGGCTTTCTATTCCGGCGACAAGAGGCTTTTTACCAAAAAAAGAAAGACGGTCTATCTCCTCACAACCGCAACAGCCGTGGCTGTTTGCGCGGCGGCCACGGCCGTGTTCCTTGGCAGCATCAAGCCGGGGGCGGCGCTGGCATTGTTTGTGTTTGTGATCAATCAGCTTGCGGGGGTTGCGCTGCTGGAAGGCTCCATGCTGTTTCCTGTGACCGAGCGCCAGCGCCTGGCGGTCAACCTGGCCGGCTTTTCGGTGGTGTCTGCCGCGGCGCTGCTGGTGTGCCGCTTTGTTGCGCTGCAAGCCATCCCCTGGCAGATGATCGCCTATGATGGCACCTTTTTGCTGTTTCTGTGCCTCAAGGCAGTATTGACGCCTCACCATGGTGGCCCCCGGTCTGAGGCAGACATTGCCGGGCTTGATCAAATGGAAAGCATTTACGCCTACCGCCAATATCGGGGGATGGCAGCCAACGTGTTGGCCGGCATCGAGACCACAATATTGCTCCTGACTTGTTATGCTCTGTCTGTTTCTTTGGACAGCGGCGCCAATGTGCTGCTGGACAGTGCCAGGATGCTGGCTGTGTTTGGCGTGGGCATGTGGGCATGCCGGGCGCTGATGCATGGTGACCGCATCAAGTCGATGGGCACAAACATCGCTTTCATCCTGTTCTCACTGCTTTGGATCACCCTGAACATCTACACCTATCGGCATCCGAACGTCCTGCAGGGCAATAACCTGCTCCTGCCGCTTGCTCTGGTGAGCCTGTGCATGGCGGCTCTCTCCACCGTGCTTCTGAATATGGACCGTTATATGGCTGCCATCGGTGAGCTGGGCCATCTGGGGCTCACCCCTGACCGGTATGCGGTTTTCAAAAACACGGTGTTTCACAGCGGCGCAATCCTTTCCAGAGGGGTGCTGGTGCTGGTGATGGCCGCGGCCACACTGTATTTCGGCTTGTTTTCCACCAGCGACTACATCGCGGCGGCAATGCTTGTGAGGCACAAGCTGGTGATCATTCCGCTGGCCTTCCTGCTGCCGGCCGCGTTGTCCGCACTGCGCCAGCCGCTCACCCGGTATTATGAGGAAAAGCTTGGCCGCTTTGCCAGCCAGAAAGTCGGTGGAGCCGTGAGCAAAGCGCTGGAGCAGCGGCTGCTGCTGTCGCTGGTTCGCAAAGGCGGCAAGCGCATCGGAATCGTGCTGCTCAAAGCGGTGGTCAAGCCCTTCGTCACCCTCAAGCGGATCAACGCTTCCTTTGTGGATCCCAAGCGGTTCCCCTGTGTGTTTGTGTGCAATCACGCCGAGGTGTTTGGCCCCATTGCCGCCACGGTCAATATCCCATACTTCAACCGGCCCTGGATCATCCAGGAGATGGTGGATGCAGACAAGATTGCCGCCCATATGCAGACCGGTTTTGATCATGCCTTGTGGATCCCAGCGCCGGTTCGGAGCCGCCTGGGCCGCCTCTTCGGGCCGTTTATTCTTTGGGTAATGCGGTCGATGGACCCGATCCCGGTGTATCGCAATAACATCAAGGACATTATGAAGACCATCTCGCTGAGCGTGGAAGCTCTCGAAGCGGAAGATAACATTCTGATATTTCCGGAGAACCCCTTTGCCACCGGAAACCGCTATGTGGTGGACGGCGTCGGTGAATTCTTTGAGGGTTTTGTGCATATCGCAAAGACATACTACCGCGACACAGGGAAACCGCTTGTGTTCTACAGCGTGTATGTGAGCCAGAAGGCACGCACGATCTGCTTTTCAGAGGGCATTGAGTTCAATCCTGATGCGCCGTTTGGTGAGGAACGAGACCGCGTGTGCGGCCATCTGCATCAAGAGATGGTGCGCATGCACCGCGAACAGGGGTAATGAAATGAGGAAACGCTGTTGTTGGGCGAATCAGGAATTCGTCTTGACAAGGGTGGGGTAACTATGTTAGTTTAATGCAAATATGTGCATAAATATCCATCGGAGGAACAGATGCCGCGCTATTATTATACGGAACAAACAAATTTCTATGGAAACAGCAACCCCAGCAAGCTCGTGGAGCAATACGGCAGCCCCCTCTATGTTTACAACGAGGCGATCCTCCGAAAGTGCTGCCGGGATATGAAGAATCTGGTGCCTGTGGAGGGGTTTACCGCCGACTACTCGATCAAGGCCAACGCCAACCTGCATATTCTGGAAATTGTGCGCGAGGAAGGCCTTGATGCCGATGCGATGTCGCCCGGAGAAATCCATGTGCTGCTAAAAGCGGGCTTCTCACCGGAGCAGATCCTGTTTGTGTGCAACAACGTCTCAGCGGAAGAGATGGCCTTTGCCGTGGAGCGCGGCGTCACCGTCAGCGTGGATTCCCTGATGCAACTGGAAACCTATGGGAAGCGCTTTCCCGGCACAAAGGTGGCCGTGCGCTTCAACACCGGTTATGGCGCGGGCCATCACGAAAAGGTTGTAACCGCCGGCAAAAAGACCAAGTTCGGCATCAATGACGACAAGGCCGGCCAGGTAGAGGCGCTCCTCAAAAAATACAACCTGCACCTGTGCGGCATTAACCAGCACATCGGCTCGCTCTTTATGGAGGAAAGCGCCTATGTGGCCAGCTGTGAGGCGCTGCTGGATTTGGCGCAGCGCTTTGAGGGACTTGAGTTTGTGGACATGGGCGGCGGCTTCGGCATTCCTTACCGGAAGCAGGACGGTGAGCGCCAGTTGGAGTTGAAGCCTTTTGCCGACCGCATCGGCAATGCCATTGCCGACTTCAAGGCCCGTTACGGCGGCGGCAGGATGAAATTCAAGACAGAGCCCGGCCGCTATGTGGTGGCCGAATGCTGCGTGCTGCTGGGCACCGTGCATTCCATCAAGGATAACAATGAAGTTGCATATGTTGGCACCGATCTGGGCTTCAACGTGCTGCAGCGGCCGGTGATGTATGATTCGCACCACGACATTGAGGTTTATCATGGCGGGAAACTGACCGATGAGGGCCGTCAGACCGTCACGGTGGTGGGCAATATCTGTGAAAGCGGCGACAAACTGGCGGTGGACCGCACTCTGCCCTTCATCCGGCAGGGCGACCTGCTTGGTGTAATGGATGCCGGTGCTTATGGCTACTCAATGGCATCCAACTACAACAACCGCCTGAGGCCGGCGGAATTGATGATCGGCCTGGATGGCGGAGACCGGCTGATCCGCCGGCGAGACACTCTGGAGGATCTGATGAGGGGTTTCTAGGAAGATTCCAGCCCCGTGAACGCATATGCCGGACAGGCGCCGTTGCCTGTCCGTTTTCTGTATTTTTCCCCGGATGCTTCAATCCGGAATCGTTTGATGATATACTAGGGCCATGCGGAATAAAATGACGGAATCTGCCAGCCATACGCGGCAGAGAGCCCGCCTGGAAACGATTCGAAGCACAGACAAACGTCTGCACCGGTTCGTTTGGCTGCCGGTCATCGTTGTGGCCGCGGGCCTGTTGGTTGCTGTGGCAACCCGGATGTCAGGCTGGTGGGGCGTGGGGGGTGCCACCCTGACCGCAGAGCCCACCGATCACGCTACACCGGTCTCCTCTGGCTTGACCACACCCCCTCAGTCACCGACTCTTCCCACACAGAGCACCATACCGGCACCGTCGGATACGCCGGCGATGGTCGCGCCGCAGCCGGTGATGAACCCGGCAGGGGCAACCATTGAGGATCGGTTTCTGCCACCCGCCGGATTTCAGCGGGTTGCGGTGCAGCCGGGGTCCTATGCCGAATATCTGCGCAGTTATCC
Source organism: Bacillota bacterium (assembly GCA_023428265.1). Lineage (GTDB taxonomy): Bacteria > Bacillota > Clostridia > Christensenellales > UMGS416 > JAEYRA01. The sequence goes on from JAEYYW010000013.1 coordinate 65,853, forward strand.
GCTGCGCCCGGACGGAACCCACGTGAAATTTTACGACGGGGCCGTCAAGCCGGACAATGCCTATCTGGCCGTGGCCGACATGGATCTGCGTGGCAGCCGTCTGCAGCAATGCGCCGACACCGTGCTGCGGTTCCACGCAGAATACCTGTATGGCAAGGGGGATCACAGCGCCATACGCTACCACTTTGTCAGCGGGTTTGACTTTCAGTGGGACAAGTGGCGGCAGGGCTATCGTGTCAAAGTGGACGGCAACAATGTCTCGTGGGTGAAGGGCGGCCGGGCAGACAGTTCAGAAGAGGCATTCTGGGGATACCTGCAGAAGCTGTTCAACTACGCGTCAACACTGTCGCTTGAACATTACGACATGCAGCGGGTGGATCCGAAGGAACTGTCCATCGGCGATACTTTTCTCAAGGGCGGAAGCCCGGGCCATATCGTGCTGGTCGTAGATATGGCTGAGGATCCGGTTACCGGCAGAAAATGCTTCATCCTGCTGCAGGGCTTTATGCCGGCTCAGGATGCTCAGATCCTTCGCAACCTGGAGGATGAGGCGCTCAGCCCATGGGTCATGCTGCCGGATGAACCGTCCGGCGACATTCACACACCGGAATATACGTTTGCCTGGGCGGATGCGTGGCGTTTCAGGGAAACGGAAGATTGATGGAGATGGTAAAATGAAGAATGTCGTGATCACCGGCAGCGCCCGGGGAATCGGCTATGAGCTGGCACGTGAGTTTCTTCGGCTCGGTTTGTGTGTCACCGTCTCAAGTGTCAACCCAGACAGCCTTGCCCGCGCGCAGGAGCGCCTGCAGGAGAATGGCGACCGTGTGCAGTTTGTCCGCTGTGATGTGCGCAGCAGGGAAGAGGTTCAGTCCCTCTGGGATTCTGCGGCACAGCGCTGGGGCGGGGTTGATGTGTGGATTAACAACGCGGGCATCAGCCAGCCCAGGCAAAAGCTGTGGGAGGTTTCCGGTGAAACCACCGAGGCAATTGTGGGCACAAACATCCTTGGTGTGATTTACGGCTCACAGATTGCCGCGGAGGGCATGGTCAGGCAAGGCCACGG
>JAEYYW010000109.1 GCA_023428265.1 Bacillota bacterium
GCCGGTTGCTGAAGAACAAACCCAAAAGCGGCAAGTATGCTTATATTTACGGATTTGACGCAGACGGACGGCTGCTGAGTGCAAATAACGAATTCTATCAATATAAAGATGATGTTGTTTGCACCTACACACGACCACAGCCAAATGGTCAATTGTATTGGGGGATGGTTACCAGTAGCACATACTCAGCCGGAAGGATTGTTTTGTATGAGCAGATGCATGGGCCATTCTACTCTTGTGAGGTCTATGAGTATGATAATGACCATCATCTCAATGTGGTTCACCTTATTGAAGTGACCGATACAGCTCATCCGTTTTTTCAAAGCGAGGAGAAACCCGGACTCGCAAGATATTCACAATATCGAGTCAACTGCCTGCCTGATGGAACTATTGAGACAATTATCTGCGCGAAACACTTCGGCAAAGACACAGACTACTTGGTATACACTCGACCAATAAAAGAGAATAGCCTGAGCTCAATTGAAGCTAGGTTACTCCAAACAATGTTGAAGGCAATTCCAGCCACGATCAAAAAACTTGGCATCACTGAGCCAGCATACACTGTGATCATTAATTACGACATGGAGCACGACCCAATGCCCCCCATTCTGACCGTGGGCACGGCCAGTGATCTCCAGCATCTTAAAGAGCAATACGGTGACAGTGTTCTAAGTGTGTTCAGTGCCGGAGACATGGAGAGTTACTGGATCAACATTGATACTGATGATCCGCAATTCATGAAGAACTGCGAAGAGTGGAACGAGCGGGTGCAGGAATCACTAGACTATAAACGGGCAGATCGCTTGATGCTGCGATTGTGCAGCCAGCTCCAAACGATCAAGTGGAACGAAATTCTGAATACAATGGACGGATTTCTCGTAATCGCAACGGATCTTTCCATGACCCGCCTGGAGGAGAACCTGAAAATTCTCAAGATGGAACCTCGTTTGGCGGCTCTTGGAATTAAATGTCCGTCATAAGGCCAAACAATTTTGAATGGAGTACGTATGAGCATCCGAAGCACTGCAAAAGCCATCATCCTCCACAACAGCAAGATCCTGCTGAACCGCTGTTATGACCGCCACAATGGCGACTATTTCACATTGCCCGGAGGCGGGCAAAACCAATATGAAACGCTGGAAGATGCCGTCATCCGCGAGTGCAGGGAGGAAACGGGCTATGCGGTGATCCCCCGGCGCTTTGCCGCGCTGTGCGAGGAAATCTGCGGCGACGAAGCATTCCGGCAGAGACGGCCAGAATATGCCCACAAAATGCTGCATATTTTCGTTTGCTCGCTGCGCGATGAGACCAGGGCCACCCCCACCGAAACCGACGACATGCAGTTGGAGTGTGTGTGGCTGGATTTGGATGAGCTGCGGGCCATCCGCCTGCTGCCCGAAGCCGTGGGGGCAAACATCCTTGAACTGATCCACGGCAACAGACCGCTTTTCCTGGGGTCATCGCACATTCCCTTCAATCATGGTTAATAAACCGACTCTTCGTATTTGGATGGATATATAAAGATAAGCCAACAATCAAAAATCTTTTCTATGGAAAAGCACCTGCCGGAGGCGATATAATACCCTAGACAATATGCTTTGGGGAGGATAACGGATGAGCTGTTCGCTGCACTGTGAACAAACCGGTGCCTGCTGCGCAAATGGAGATGTGGGCATCGTCTGCGCGTGGACAAACACGCTCATGGCAGCTCTGGCCGCCGACCCGGCCATCGGCGCCGATCAGGCAGTGAAAAAGTGTGCCAAGGCCCATTATGATGCCATCGGGATGGGCGCGGTGCTCGATCCTTATGTGGGGAAGCCGGAGGCATTTTATCAACTGCTGCAGGAGAAATGGGGCTGGATCGTCACGGTGGACGCAGATGGAGAGCGCATCCTCGCCGATGAAAACAAGGCAGAGTGCGTGTGCCCACTGGTTCGTGCCAAAGCGGCGAACACCCCCAACCTGTGCAACTGCTCCGAGGGCTTTGCGGAGCTGATGTTTTCCAAGGTGCTGCAAAAGCCGGTGCGGGCAAGAGTCCTGGAGTCGGTGCTGCGCGGCGGCAAACACTGCGTTTACGAAATCAAACCGGAATAAAGCACAACAAAAACAGGAGGGCTGACCATGGCGGCAAGTTTTGAGGCGCTGGAAACCAAACTGGTGCGGCGGTATGACGCGGAGATTCTCTGGATCGAAGCGTGGGGAGAAAACGGACTCCGCGTGCGGGCCACCCACGAGGGCAGCATGCCCGAGCACGATTTCGCACTGCTGCCCGGCGGCAGCCGCAAGGCGGAGATCACGATCGCGGAGGAGTCGGCCACCATCCGAAACGGCGGCATCAGCGCGGAGGTTTCCAAAAATGGCACCATCACATTCCGCAACCGGAATGGAGAGGTGCTGCTCCAGGAGTATGACAGCCTCAACTACTGGGGCATCCGCAAATGGGGCCGCGAGTTTGCACCGATCTTGGGCGGGGCCTATGGTCTCACCGCCCGGTTCCACTCCAACGACGCCGAGAAGCTCTATGGCATGGGCCAATACCAGCAGCCATATCTGGACGTGAAGGGCTGCACACTGGAGCTGGCCCACCGCAACTGCCAGGCAAGCGTACCCTTTGCAGTGTCGAGCGTGGGCTATGGCTTTTTGTGGAACAACCCCGCCGTGGGTCAGGTCACTTTTGGAAAGAACATGACCGAGTGGCAGGCTCGCTCCACCAGGATCCTGGATTATTGGATCACAGCCGGCGACACACCGGCGCAGATTGTGGAGCAGTATGCCCAGGCAGCGGGCACCGCGCCGATGATGCCCGACTATGCAATGGGCTTCTGGCAGTGCAAGCTGCGCTACCGCACCCAGGACGAACTGATGGCGGTGGCCCGCGAGCACAAGCGCCGGGGCTTGCCCATGGATGTGATCGTGGCGGACTTCTTCCACTGGCCCACCCAGGGCGACTGGCGTTTTGACCCGGAGTATTGGCCCGACCCGGACGGGATGGTAAAAGAGCTCAAGGAGATGGGTATCGAGCTCATGGTCTCCATCTGGCCCACCGTGGATTATGAGAGCGAGAATTTCCAGGAAATGCTTTCAAAGGGCATGCTGATGCGCACCGACCGCGGTATGCGCATGACGATGAACTTCCAGGGCCAGACGTTGTTTTTCGACGCCACAAACCCGGAGGCCCGGCAATTCGTGTGGAGCAAGGCCAAGAAGAACTACTTTGACAAGGGCATCCGCATCTTCTGGCTGGATGAAGCCGAGCCGGAGTTTCTGGCCTATGAGTATGACAACTACCGTTACCAGCAAGGCACCTGCCTGGAGATCGGCAACCTGTATCCGGCGCTCTATGCCAAGACCTTTTATGACGGCATGACGGCAGAGGGTATGGACAAACCTCTCAATCTGGCCCGCTGCGCCTGGGCCGGCTCCCAGCGCTACGGCGCGCTGGTGTGGTCCGGCGACATCGCCTCCTCTTTCGTTTCGCTGCGCAACCAGATCTCCTGCCTGCTCAACATGGGCCTGGCCGGCATCCCCTGGTGGACCAGCGACATCGGCGGCTTCTACGGCGGCAACCCCGACGACCCGGCCTTCCGCGAGCTCATCTGCCGGTGGTTCCAGTTCGGCGCATTCTGCCCGGTGTTCCGCCTGCATGGCGATCGTGTGCCCTTTGTTCAGCCCACCGGCACCAAGGGTGGCGCGAAGTTTGGTACCGGCTCAGCCAACGAGGTGTGGAGCTATGGCGACGAGGCTTATGATATCTTCACCAAGTACATGCTCCTGCGTGAGCGGATGAGGCCCTACGTCGCCGATATCATGCGGCAGGCCCACGAGAAGGGCACGCCGCCGGCCCGGCCGCTGTTCTACGATTTCCCGCAGGATCAGGCCGCGTGGCAGCATGAGGATGAATACCTGTTTGGGCCAGACATCCTGGTGGCCCCCGTCACCGAGGCCGGCCAACGCAGCCGCACAGTCTATCTGCCCGGTGGAACCGACTGGGTGGATGCTTGGACAGGCGCCGAATTTGCCGGCGGCACCACCGTGGAGGCTGCCGCGCCCATTGACCGCATCCCGCTGTATATGCGCAAGGGTGCGGCAGTGAAGCTGTTCTAAGGCCCATCCTCCCCTGCCCCCTCTCCAAAAAACCCTCATCCCCTACCCCTTCCCCCAGAGCATTGGGGGAAGGGGTTGCTTTACTGCAAATGACGACAAGCACCACATCCTCAAGATTGTCCCTGGCTACTGGCTACTGGCTACTGACTACTGACTACTGACTACTGATTATTTGACACCCCCGCGTTTCCTGTCATATAATGCAGTCAGGAAACAACGGCAGAGATTTGAGAGCCGCGCTTGACCTGTTGGTCAGGTGCGCTCTTTTTTTGCATTCATCATCAAATCATAAAGGGGTTGTTTCATTTGGTTGACGTGGCAATCATCGGCGCGGGAGTGACCGGTGCCGCGGTGGCGCGGGAATTATCCCGGTATCAACTGAAGACTGTTGTGCTGGAGCGGGGCCCGGATGTGGCGATGGGCGCTTCCCGTGCCAACAGCGCCATCGTGCATGCCGGCTTCGACAGCGTGCCGGGCACACTGATGGCAAAGCTCAACGTGCTGGGCAGCAAGCTGATGCCCGAGGTGTGCCGGGAGCTGTCGGTGCCCTGGCAAAACATCGGCTCCCTGGTGCTGGCATTCAACAACGAGGATGTGCAAGTGCTGGGCAAGCTCAAGGAGCAGGGCGAAAGCAACGGCGTGCCAGGCCTTGCGATCCTCAGCGGCGACGAGGTGCGCCAAAAGGAGCCCAACATCAGCCATGATGTGGTGGCGGCGCTCTGGGCTCCCAACGCCGCGATCACCTGCCCCTATGAACTGACCCTGGCCCTGTTGGAAAACGCCATTGCCAACGGCGCCGAGGCACGGTTCGGCTTCGCCGTGGCGGGGCTGTGGCGAAACGACCGTTATTATACGATCACATCAGAAAAAGGGGAAACCATTGACGCCCGTTTTGTCGTGAACGCAGCGGGCCTCTATGCCGACGAGATCAACGGTATGGCCGGCGGGCGTCCCTTTGCGATCAAGCCCCGCAAGGGTGAATACATAATGCTGGACCGCTCTGTGGGCGGCATGGTGGGCACGGTGGTCTTCCAGACGCCGGGCAAGTTGGGCAAAGGCGTGCTGGTGAGCCCCACCGTGGATGGCAACGTGTATGCCGGGCCCACAGCGGTGGACATTGCCGACAAGCGCGACACCGCCACCACGCCGGAGGGCCTGTGGTATTTGAAGAAGCTCAGCCGCAAAAGCGTGCCGGCGCTGCCGCTCAACAAGTGCATCACCACGTTTTCCGGGCTCCGGGCTGTCGCCGCGCGCGAGGGCGGGGGCAAGAGCGATTTCATCATCGGCAGGGAGCCGGATGCCCCCGGCTTCGTAAATGCCGCCGGCATGTGCTCGCCGGGGCTTTCCTCCTCCCCCGCCGTGGCGCTGCTGGTGGCCGAAGAGCTCGCGCTGGCCGGCCTTGCATTGGAGAAGAAGGATGGCTTCAACCCCCGCAGAGCGCACGCCAAAGCCTTTCGCGACATGAATGATGACGAGCGCCGGGCGGCCATCGCCGAAAACCCGCTGCATGCCCACATCGTGTGCCGCTGCGAGACGGTGACGGAGGCGGAAATCGTGCGGGCGATCCATTCCACGATCCCGGCGACCACGATGGACGGCATCAAGCGCCGCACCCGCGCCCAGATGGGGCGATGTCAGGGCGGCTTCTGCGGGCCGCGCATCCTGGAGATCATCAGCCGGGAGACCGGCCTGCCGATGGAAGCAGTCACGAAAGCCGGCGGAGGCTCTTGGCTCGTGCGGGAAAAGGAGGCCGGAAAATGCTGAGTGTTGATGTGGCGGTGATCGGCGGCGGGCCGGCGGGGCTCGCGGCGGCGCTGGAAGCCAAGGCCGCCGGTGCAAAACGGGTGGCAATCCTGGAGCGCGACAGCGAGCTGGGCGGCATCCTGCAGCAATGCATCCACAACGGCTTCGGGTTGCACTGGTTTGGCGAGGAGCTGACCGGCCCGGAGTATGCCGAGCGGTTTATCGAAAAACTCAATGGCAGCGGCATTGACGTGCTGCTGGACACGATGGTGCTGGAGCTTACTGCCGACCGGCGGATCAAGGCCGTGGGCGCGGGCCTGGGGCTGATCGACATTGAGGCCGGCGCCGTGGTGCTGGCGATGGGTTGCCGGGAGCGCACCCGCGGTGCCATCGGCATCCCAGGGTTTCGGCCCGCCGGTGTCTACACCGCAGGCAGCGCCCAGCGCCTGGTGAATATGCAAAACGTGATGCCTGGCCGCGAGGTGGTGATCCTGGGCTCCGGCGACATCGGCCTGATCATGGCCCGGCGGCTCACCTGGGAGGGAGCGGTGGTCAAGGCTGTGTGCGAGATCATGCCCTACAGCAGCGGGCTTGCCCGCAACGTGGCCCAATGCCTCCACGACAACAACATCCCACTGCTGTTTCGCCACACCGTGGTGAAGGTGCACGGCCATGAGCGCGTGGAAGGCGTCACGATTGCCGAAGTGGGCGAAAACATACGGCCCATCAAGTCTACCGAGCAGTTCATCCCCTGCGACACGCTGCTGCTCAGTGTGGGCCTGATTCCGGAAAACGAGCTTACGGCAATGGCCGGTGTGGAGTTGGATCCGGTCACGCAGGGCGCAACCGTGGATCAGCACCGCCAGACCACCGTGCCGGGCATCTTCGCCTGCGGCAACGTGCTGCATGTGCACGACCTCGTGGATAACGTGAGCCGCGAGGCAGCCATTGCGGGCCGGGCGGCAGCGCGCTTCTCGGCAAACGGCTTTGCCGAGCCGCGGCTGGTGAAAGTTTCCGCCGGCCCCGGCGTGCGTTATGTGGTGCCCCAACGGCTGGATCTCAACAGCCTGCCGGAAGGCAGCCTGGCCCTCTATTATCGTGTGCGCGACGTGCTGAAGCCCGCCACCTGCGAAGTCACAGATGCCGGGAGAACCATACTGCGCCGCCGCAAGGCTGTGATGACACCGGGCGAGCTGGAAGAAGTGGAACTGACCGCTGTGCAGCTTGCCGGCATTGCGGGGGCTCTGCAGGTCTCCGCACAGGGAGGTGTGGTGAAATGAGCGTTGTGACTGAGGAACGCCGCAGTGATGAAATGGTCTGCATTGTGTGCCCGGTGGGCTGCCGCCTGAAAACTGAGGTGGTGGACGGCCAGGTGAAGGTTTCTGGCAACACCTGCGCCAGAGGCGTGAAATACGCCTCGGAGGAGCTGACGAACCCCACCCGCACCGTCACCTCGTCGGTCGCGGTAGCCGGCGGGCATATGGCGCTGCTCTCCGTCAAAACGGCGCAGCCGGTGCCGAAGGCAGCAATCCCGGCGGTGCTGGCGGCCATCCGCTGCACGGCCGCGCAGGCCCCGGTGCGCGTGGGCGACGTGGTGATCCGGAATGCAGCCAACACCGGCGTGGATGTGGTGGCAACCAGGAGTGTGCGGGTCGTTTAGCCGCACGGCTTCTGCAGCTACTCCACCCACACATAGCGCACGCGGTAAACTGCCCCTCCATGGCGGGAGAGAGGGACGAACCCGCCCTGCGCGCTGAGCGGGTCCATGCACAGATATTCCCCGGCGGCAGCGCCGACAATCAGCACCCAATGCTGGTAGCCGGAGCCCAGGTATTTGACCTTCACGATGGGATATCGTCCACGGGCAAGCTCTCTCTCCAGTCTTTGTACATCTACGGCCTTCGGCACATCAACCCGCACACCGGGCACAGCGTCTGCAATCCTGCTCCACAGCACCTCGCCGTCCTCGTTGTAAACGTGGTGCGCCCCAAACAGCTCATTGAGCCTCCCGGGGTCGGTGTCTGCACCCTGGGCTTTGAGCGATGCCGCGATGCAGCTCACCAGGCATCCGGAGCCCGCCATTTTATACTGGGTTTGGCCCATTGGGCTCTCAGCCCAGCGGCTGTCATTCTGCTGGAATATGGGGGCGGCTCCCGCTTCATGATCCATCTCAGGCTTAAGCTTAACGGCCTGATCGTTTCCTCCACCGTCCGCAAGCAGGAACACAGCCATTGCCGCCAGGGCAACGCATAACGAAATGACCAGCAGCCATCGTTTCGGCAGCCAACGTTTCAAACTCCATTCACCCCCCTGCTCTTCATATCGATAGATTCAGTATATCCGTCTCTCGCGGTCAAGGCAAGGAACCAAACAGGCCCGGAATAAGAATCTCATCTGCAACGATGCCAGAGCCGGTTGTCATATGGCTCACATGCGGTTATACTGAATTTATCGATTTGGCATATCAACTGCAGGAGGGAAGAGCCATGTTCTGCGCACATTGCGGACACAGGATGCAGGACAATGCCAGTTTTTGCATCCGTTGCGGGGCCAGGGCGGAAGCCGCCCATGCAGCCACCGCCGTGCTGCGCATCTCCGGCACGCCGATTGAGGTCTATGTGGAGACCAACAGCCCCTCCGCCATCCGCCTGTGCCACAGGCTGCACAGCGAACTAGTGCTGCCCTACCCCATCCTCCAGTCACCGGAGCAGGCCGACCGCCGGTGGAAACCGGGCATGGCCTGCTTCTATGTGAAGGGCAACGAGTGGGATATCCTGAACCTGAAGGAAGCCATCACCATGCACCTGCTGGTGGAAGGCTGGCAGATGCAGCCGGCCACAAGCATTTTTACCCGTTTGGAAACGGCACTTTGAGATGCGTCACCCCTCCCAAACATAAACCTGCGGTCCCGAGCATCAGATGTACCATCCCGGAATGGGAGGGCATTGGCCTTGCGCGAGCAATATTGGGCTTATTATACCGGCACCAAATATGAGTTGCTTTACTTTTATGAATATCTGAACGATTCCTACCGATGGCTCCGCTATCTGGAGAGCTTTCTGGCTGTGATATCCAGCAGCAGCGTGGCGGCCTGGGCTGTGTGGAACCGGCTGCCGCTGCTGTGGGCGGTGCTGATTGCCGCCTCGCAGGTGGCCGCGGCAGTGAAACAGTATCTGCCTTACAGCAAGCGGATCACCGCGCTCAACGAGCTTCTGCCCCGGCTGGACACGGTGATCAACCGCATCGAGCGTGATTGGTTTCTCGTGGACAAAGGCTCTTTGACCGACGCGCAGATCAACGAGCTGATTTTCTCATACAAAAAGGAATGCACCGACCTGGCCAACAAATACCTGATCGGCGTCTACTTCCCCGCGCGTGAAGACCTGGGAAAGGCCGCGCAAGGCAAAACAGAGTGCTTGTTTGAGTGTTTTTGAGGAGCGAGCCATGAAGAAAAAAGAGCTGGTCAACGGGGCTGCTGTGCGCAGGCTGGGTGATAACCGCCAAAACTTTGAGCAGGTGCCAGCCATGACCAGGCCGATCCCCCCGCCGCAACAGCAAGCGGAGCTTCAACCGCATCAGGAAGAAATTGCCGACACATCACAGGAGCCCCGGAAGTAGGCGCGGGCAAGTCTGTCGTTTGCGTCCGGCCTTGGGCGCTGGCGTTATTTCCTCGCGGAAGCCATGAAAAGCACGCGCATCGCCACCTGCTCCACCGCTGTCTGCTCGCTCAGCAAGCCCTGTTTCACGCCGGTGTCGGCGCTCACACAGAGCTTGATGATATCCGCCAGTTCTTCCTTTGCCCAACGGCCAGCCTGCCGGGCGGCAGCTTCCACAGCAAAGGGAGGAGCACCCAGCAGCGGCGCAAGCTGGCGGGCCTGCATGCCCCGGCCAGCCGCCTTGGCCGCCGCCAGCAGCCTGGCTTGCCGCTCAATAAGAGAGAGCATCGCCATGCCGCCGTCGTTTTCACCGGTCAGCGCCCGGAGCTTCATCATCGCGTGGGCTCCCTGGCCGGCAAAAAGACTGTCGATCACCTGAAAGATCTTGGATTCCTGCGTCTGGATGCAAACGGCTTCGATGCTGTCCCGCCCGACCGCCCGCCCCGCTCCGGCATGGGCGCAGGCCTTCTCCATTTCATGGTTCAGCTGCTCCAGGTCTGTGCCGCAATAGCCGATCATAAACCGGGCAGCTTCACGGGTGATCGTGCAATCATAACGCTTGGCGATCTTCGCCAGCTGGGCGGCCAGCTCGTCTTCACCAAGGCGCTCAAACGCCACGATGTCGACAGATTTCACCAGCTGCTTCCAGGCGGCCTTCACGGTGTCCGGCTCGGCGCGCATCAAAAACACCAGGCAGGCGGTATCGGGAAAGCTGCGGGTCAGCAGCTCCAGCTCAGCCGTTTCCTGCTTGGCATCCAGGCCGGACCCGCGCGCTCCCTTGGCGATCGGCGGATAATCCCGCACCACGACCAGCCGCTTCTCCGTCATAAAGGGCAGCGTCTCCACCGCCCGGCGGATCTCTGCGGCGCTGGCACGCTCGTTTTCCAGCAGCAGGAAATTGAGGGGCTCCAGCTCCGGCGGCACAAGCCGTGCCTTCAGAGCCTCCAAAGCCCGGTCCTTCACATATTCCTCCGGCCCGTGAAACACAAAAACGCCCGCCATGTCGCCGGAGTTGATCCTATTGAAAATTTCCCTGTAGCCCATCGGCCCAACCGCCAATCCACGGGACCAGCGCCATCGCGCCTTCCCACTCCACAATCTCGAGGCTGCCAACCTCTCCGATATTATACCGGGGAACGGCCCCCGCCGCAATCTCACCGGGCAGCACCACCCCTTGCCATGGTGACTGCAGCAGCTTTTCCGCCTGGCGGCCGGGCTTTGCCGCGAGCAACAGCAGGGCCGAGCCGCTTGAGAACCGCTCGGCGGCGCCGATGGCCGCGGCAGCGTCAGGAGAAAAGGCTGCTGTGCCGCCGCCGGCAGGCAGGAGAAGAACCAGCCCATCGCCGCCACCGGCCACGCAAGCGAGAGGGCCGCTTTCCGCAGCCCGGGGCTCCATGCCGCGAAGCTTTGCCCTCGTCAGGAAAGGCTGGGCCTCAGGCTTCTCCAGCCACAGGGCCGGCACATAGAGCTTCTCCACAACGATGCCGCCAAGGTCGTCAAACCAATCCTCACCCTCCGGCGGCTCGTCTGACAGCAGATACAGCCCTTGCAGGCGCCCCACGCCGATACTGGCAAGATAACCGGCCATACCCGTTATGCCGGGCGCGCAGGCGGCATAGCGGGCGCCGCCCTGCCGCCAGACCACGCTCAAAGAGCTGCGGCCCTCCGCCACAATGGCGGCGTCTCCGCGCCGTGACGCCAATGACGCGGAAATGGGGCTCAGCATCACAGCACCGACCAGCGCCAGGGCGAGAAGCACAGCCAGCCGCCCCCTGCCCTGCTTTGAAAACCGAGCCACCGCAGGAGATGCGAACAACACCAGCACCACAAACGCCGCCGCCAGCCAGACCGGTGGCGACGCAACCGGCAGCGTGGCGGCAGACCAGGACAATATCTTCACATTCTGAAGATAAAACGCGGTGTAACCGTTGAGCAGGCGGCCCAGCAACGCCGCCGCAGGCGGAAAAGGGCTCAAGGCCAATAGCGCCATGCCGCCCAGCTGCATTGCAAAAGAGGTGGGCACCAGCACCAGGTTGGCCAGCGGCGAAACCAGCGAGACACTGTTGAAGTAGCCCACGATCACCGGCAGCGCCACAATGGTCACACAAACCGTCACACCCAAAGCGCCGATGAAGCGCTTCATCCATTTTTTCTGCGGCACATGGCGCATCAGCGGGGCCAGCCACAAAAACATTGCCGCCGTGGCTGCGAAAGAAAGCTGAAACCCGGCGTCATACAGATCCAGCGGGTTGACCGCGAGAATCAGGATTGCCGCAGCGCCCAGGGAGCTCAAAGGGTCGTAGCGACGGGCGGCCACCAGCGCGCCCATGCCCACCAGCCACATCGCCGCTGCGCGGAGCACCGAAGGCGCGGGCCCGGCGAAAAGCACATAACCGGCCATCACCAAAAAACTTGCCGCCAGAGAAACCGGCATGGGCAGCCGGAGCCTGCGGCACAGAAACCAGGCGGCTCCTGCTGTAAGCGAGATGTTGAGGCCGGACACAGCCAGCAAGTGGGCCACGCCCAAGTCCATGAAGGCTCGGCGCGTGTCTTCGGCGATGCCGCCGGTGTCGCCGGAGAGCAATGCATTCACCAGCGCCGCGCTGTCCGGATCCAAATAACGGTAGAGTGTGTCTTCCGAGTATTGCCTGGCACGCTCCGGCAGGTCAAGCAGCGAGGGTTGTCTTTCAGCCCTCAGGAAGCTCGCCGTTGCCGCAAAGCCTGAGAACCGCACGCCTTTGCGCATATACCACCCGCGCACGTTGAAGCCGCCGTAATACAGGCTGGGCTGGGGCCGTTCCAGCTCTGCCTCCGGCGCGCGCAGCAGGTCTCCCACACTGCCCCGGCCATCGCCGCGCAGCACGGTGAGCGCAACACCGCCCTCCACAGCCTCACCGCCGATGGTCACGTCTTGCAGTACATAACCGGCATAGCCGCCGGAGGTCGTGCGCACCTCCACAATGCGCCCGGCCAGCTCAACCGGCGTGCCCGGCGCCCATGGGTCGCCGGCCCATTGCGGGATGGCTCCGGCGGCAAGCGTGTATCCGGCGGCGAAGGCAAGCGCCATGGCTGGGATCAGTATGTTTTTCTGTTTTCGCAGCAGCAAAAAGCAAGCCAGCGCCAGCACGGCGACGGCCATGAGCCCCGCAGGCAGCCACAACGGCAATGCCGTGCAGCTGGCGATGCCCAGGCACAAATAGATCGCAAAGGCAAACAAAGGGCGCTCCACCAGCACCCGCGGGTGCGGGAGGAGCGCTTCAAAACTGGTTTGATGGGTGGCGGGCTCCATCAGAGCTCGTAGCAGATGCCTTCCTGGGCCGCTTCCGCCCAGGGGCAGGCCTGTCGCGCTTCCGCCAGGAGCAACGACTCATCATCCTCCGGGCGGAAATGGGTGAGCACCACCCGTTTGGCGCCGGCTTCGGCACCCACCTGGGCTGCCAGCATGGCGGAGAGGTGCGGTTTTTCCTCCGCCCACTCGTTGTGGGGGAAGCAGCCGTCAATCAGCAGCAGATCGGCCCCGCCGGCAAACCCGGCAAAGCCCGGCGTGGTGTTGAGGTCGCCGGAGAAAACCAGCGTTTTGCCATTATGGCATGCCTTCACGGCATTGCATGGCACCGGGTGCCTTGTGGCAAAAAAACTCAGGTCCAGCCCCAGGAATTTGATCCGGTCACCGCCTCGCACCACTTGGGCGGCAAAACCGGGGTCATTCAGGAGCGTTTCTGCCACAGCCTGCGGGCCTTCCGGCAGAAGCACGGGCAGCGGGCCTTTCATCAGCCCCTTGCCCAGAAAATAGGGCATCGCGTAACGCAGCACCATCATGTCGCCCATGTGGTCGCTGTGCAGGTGCGAGAGCACCACACCATCCAGTTCGGGCAGCGAGCAGTGCTGCTGCAGCTTGCCCAGGATGCCGCAGCCGCAATCCAGCAGCAGTTTTCTGCCGCCTGCTTCCAGCAAGTATCCGGAGCAGGCTGAGCCGGCCTTGGGCCAGGGGCCGTATTTGCCCAAAACAGTGAGCTTCATGGGGCACACCCTTTCTGATCATGCCAAAAACACGCATTTATGGTAAGATTATAACACACAACGCATAACAGGTGACTAGAATGCGCGACCGAATCTTGCAGGAATTAAAGAAACTGGAGGAGACCCAGGAAATAAAGGTGCTCCTGGCGGTGGAGTCGGGCAGTCGGGGTTGGGGGTTCCCCTCGGCAGACAGTGATTATGACGCCCGCTTTATATACCTTCACAGGCAAGAGTGGTATCTCTCTGTGGATGAACAGAAAGATGTCATCGAGCTACCCTGTGACGGTGTGCTGGACATCAATGGCTGGGACATACGCAAAGCATTGCGGCTGTTTCGTCAATCCAATCTGCCGCTGCTGGAGTGGCTGCAATCACCGGAAAAATATGCAGAAAACGGTCGGTTCGCCTCATCGCTCAAGGCGTTGATCCCAAAGTTCTTCTCTCCGGTGCATGGAATGCATCACTACTTCCACACAGCAAAAAACAAGATGCTGGCCGAAGATGAAACGGAAATCAAGCTAAAACGCTATTTCTACCTGCTGCGGCCGTTGCTGGCCTGCCTGTGGATCGAGAAACATAACGCCTGCCCGCCGATGGATTTTGAGAGCCTGTTGACAGCAGCCCGGTTGGAGGAACGCGTATTGGAGGAAATCCGCTCGTTGCTCTCCAGGAAGGCCGTTGCGGCGGAAGCTGCCGCAGAAGCACCTAACCC
>JAEYYW010000125.1 GCA_023428265.1 Bacillota bacterium
GGAGGCAACCGCGGATGAAAAACAAGGTTATCGTAGCGCTGCATCTCTTCGTGGGCATCGGCGCCATATTTGGCGGTTTTGCCGCGATCCTCAACCCCATAAGCCCCCTGGGCGCTACCACGGAAGCGCTCCGCAACTCTCCCTTTCAGGATTTCCTGATTCCCGGCATCCTGCTGTTTGTTGTGGTTGGCCTTGGAAACATTGCATCCGCCATTCTGTTTCGCTTTCCAACAAAGGCGCTGGGATATGTGAGCAGCGTGGTTTCCTGGGCGCTGGTCATCTGGATTGTTGTACAATGCGTGATGTTGCAAGCCATCGCCTTCCTGCATGTGCTTTTCTTCCTGATCGGCTTGGTGCAGGCCGTGCTGGCTGCATCGATCCTGTTTGAGCGCAGGCAGTTTCCCGTAAACATCGCGCTGGCTCTGCTGGACAAGATGCGCGTTTCCCGCCGGGAAACTGGCGCTTGACAACGGACTGCCGTCTGGTAAAATAATTGCTAATTGATCAATGCCGCAATGATGGTATCAAGCCGTTGGAACAGCCACACCAAGCGAGCCGGGGGCGGTGGGAGCCCGGTTGGGGAGTCCATAGGCGGGCGCACCGGAGCGGGTGAGCTAAAGTGGGCCGCAAGGCCAAAAAGGGTGGAACCGCGAAAGCATGCCTTTCGTCCCTTTGTGGGGCGAAGGGCTTTTCTATTTTGCAGGAGGTATCACGATGGAAGGCAACTACATGGAAAAACTGGTGGCATTGTGCAAAGGCAGGGGCTTTGTGTTCCCCGGCTCCGCCATTTACGGCGGTCTGGCCAACACTTGGGACTATGGCCCGTTGGGCGTGGAATTCAAAAACAATGTCAAGCGCGCCTGGTGGCAGAAGTTCATCCAGGAGTGCCCCTACAACGTAGGTCTGGATTCGGCGATCCTGATGAACCCGCAAACCTGGGTGGCATCCGGCCACGTGGGCAACTTCAATGACCCGTTGATGGATTGCCGCGCCTGCAAGGCTCGGTTCCGCGCTGACAAGCTCATTGAGGAGCACATGATTGCCCAGGGGCAGGACCCCCATGTGGACGGCTGGAACAACGACCAACTGGAAGGCTTCATCCGTGAGCACAACATTGTGTGCCCGGAGTGCGGCAAGCATGACTTCACCTCCATCCGCCGCTTCAACCTGATGTTCAAGACGTTCCAGGGCGTCACGGAAGACAGCAAGACCGAGATTTTTCTCCGTCCCGAAACGGCCCAGGGCATTTTCGTAAACTTCAAGCATGTGCAGCGAAGCACGCGGAAAAAGATCCCCTTTGGCATCGGCCAGATCGGAAAGTCGTTTCGAAATGAAATCACCCCCGGCAACTTCATCTTCCGCATCCGCGAGTTTGAGCAGATGGAGCTGGAGTTCTTCTGTGAACCCGGACGCGACATGGAGTGGTTCCTGTATTGGAAGGACTTCTGCGTGAACTGGCTCTATAGTCTGGGGATGAAGCGCGAGAGCGTGCGCCTGCGCGACCACGACAAGGAAGAGCTCTCCCACTATAGCAACGCCACCACTGATATTGAGTTCAAGTTCCCCTTCGGCTGGGGCGAGTTGTGGGGCATCGCGGACCGCACCGACTTTGACCTGAAGCAGCACTCCCAGGTGAGCGGCGAGGCGTTGGAATACATCGACCCTGTCACCAACGAGCGTTATGTGCCTTACTGCATTGAGCCCTCGCTGGGCGCTGACCGCGTGGTGCTGGCCTTCCTGTGCGACGCGTATGACGAGGAGGCATTGGAAGACGGCGATGTGCGCACGGTGCTGCACCTCCACCCCGCTCTGGCCCCATACAAGGCGGCCATCCTGCCGCTGCAGAAGAAGCTGGATGAACCGGCCACAGAGCTTTTCCAGAAGCTGAGCAAGCGCTTCATGGTGGATTATGACCTGACCGGCAGCATCGGCAAGCGCTACCGCCGGCAGGACGAGATTGGCACGCCTTATTGCATCACCTATGACTTCGACAGTCTGGAAGACAAGGCCGTCACAATCCGTGACCGCGACACAATGAAACAGGAGCGCATCCCGCTGGACAAAGTGGAAGAGTATCTGGCCGAGAGGGTTAAGTTCTAGTAGATATGCAGAGGGCGGAACCAAATGTTCCGCCCTCTTTGCTTTCCTATTCATTTTATCACTGAAGAAAATGCTCCAGCGCCTGCAGGCTGACCACCGGCCGAAGCAGTTGGATCCGTTTGACTTCATCGGCATCCATACCGGCAACGCCATGCTGGAGCAGCGAAACGCCGAAGCCCTGCTCCACCGCGCCGTTATAGGTGAACAGAACGCAATACTCCGCCGCAAAGCCACTGACCACGACGAAACTTACGCCCTTCTCGCGCAGAATCTCAGTCAAGCCTGTCTTCCAAAAGGCATTGCTGTATTCCTTGTGGAGAATGATGTCGCTTTCCGCGCGGTCAATCCCGGGAACCACGGCGAAACCGTCATGGCCCGGACCTCCATCTACCTCAGTGTCCTGCACCACAACCACCGGCAGCCCTTTCCCGCGGAACATGCCGGCTGCTTCATTGATGTATTCCACCGCACGGTCAAAGTCCTCCGGGCATCGGCAGTCCTCACGGCAGCCCACCTGCATATCAATGATCAGCAAGGCAACGCTCATCCGAATCTCCTTAATTGAACCGCACTTCATCAAACATTTCGGAGCTCAGCACCTCCAGCATCACTTCCATTTCGGAGCAGCATGAGATGCTCGTGATATCCGCCAGCAGGATGTTTGATGTGCCATCGTTTTTCCCAAACTCGGAAATCTGCTTGATCACACAGCGCTCTGTGTCCAGATCATCCACAAAGCCGACCGCGTCATAGGTGCCGCTGTCCAGCAAGTCAATAGCCGCGATGCGGTTGTTGGCGTGGCAATACTCCAGCAGGCTGTAGATCAGATATTCGTCAGCATTGAAGTCATCCTGCTTTTCGTTATAATAGCGCATCAAAGCGCCGATCTTCCTCAGATAGACACTGTCTTCATCAATGCGGACCACGCTGTCAATCTCCAGCAGAAGCAGTCCGTTACGCTTGCCGTATTTTGACACCGAAGACAGGATCAGGAAATCATCGTCTACGGCAAGGACGACGCCGACGTCAAATTTGGATAGATCCTGCCGGTTGGTATAAATTCCAATCAGCTTTTTGCCTTCCTGGCATTGTCTCAAAAGATCGGAAAACATTGTTCCTCCGTTGGTTTATAGAAGCTTGGCCTTGCCGTTGTAGACATAGCCGGTGCTGGGATCCACAGTGACAAACATACCGTCCCGCAGCACCTCAAAAAGGTTTGCGGCATCAAAGATCACCGGGATGTCGAGCGCCAGGCCGACCACGGCGGCGTGTGCATTCGGGTTGCTGTCGCAAGTGATGATGGCGGCGGCCTTCTTCAGGAAAGGCAGCATTGAGTTGTCGGTGGAATCCACCGCCAGAATATAGCCCTCAGCAAACTTCTCACGGGCCTCCACGGAGCAGGACGCCATACAGACCATCCCGTAAGCTGGCCGGTCACCCACTCCCCTGCCCTTGATCAGAATATCACCCACATGGTGGATCTTGATCAGGTTTGTCGTGCCGGCCTGCCCCACAGGCACGCCCGCTGTGATGACGATGATGTCGCCGCTACGTGTCACACCGGCTTCGAACGCCGCCTGTACGGAGTTGTCAATCATCTCATCCGTGTTACTCACCGTGGAAGACATGATCGGAAGCACGCCCCAGATCAACGTCAGATGCCGGTAAGTCTGCGGTTCTGTCGTTGTGGCCAGGATCGGGCAGCCGGGCCGGTGGTTTGCCACAGCCATCGCAGTGCTTCCCGTGACGGTGCAGGTGACGATTGCCGATGCCCCCAGATCCATGGCGGACATGCACACCGCGTGGCTGATTGCACCGGTCACCGTTGCAAATTTGCCGGCACTCTGCATGTGGCGGGAAAAACGCTCGCGATAATCGATGGAGCGTTCCATCCTCTCGGCAATGCGCGCCATTGTCGCCAAAGACTCCACAGGGTATTTCCCCGCTGCCGTCTCACCGGAAAGCATAATGCAATCAGCACCCTGAAGCACAGCTTCCGCCACGTCGCTGACTTCAGCGCGGGTCGGGCGGGGGTTGCGGATCATGGAATCGAGCATCTGCGTGGCAATGATAACCGGCGTGTTGTGCTGGGCGCAGCTACTCACAATGCGGCTCTGCTCAATCGGCACGTCTTCCGCAGGAATTTCCACACCCATGTCGCCCCTGGCCACCATCAGCGCGTCAGCGACAGAGATAATATCCTCGATGTTGTTGAGCCCCTCACGGTTTTCAATCTTGGCGACGATGCGGATGTGCCGCCCGCCATTTTCCTCCAGAAACTGGCGGATCTCCAGGATGTCCTGCGCCTTTCTGGTGAACGATGCGGCAACAAAATCGACGCCCTGCTCAATTCCAAAGAGGAGATCAGCCTTATCAAAATCCGTCATGCTTGGCAGCGACAGTGACACCCCGGGCACCGTCAGCTTCTTGTGCGATGAAATCTCTCCCGTGTTCAGCACGGTGCAAAGTATGGTCTGGCTGTCTGGCACGGCATTCACCTGCAGCACAATCAACCCGTCATCCAGCAACACCGTGTCGCCGGGTTTCACATCGAGCGGCAAGCCCTCAAAATTGATGTGTGCGCGCTCCGCCGTGCAGGGCTCATCCAGCGTTGTGAGCACGAACGGCTGCCCCTCTGTCAATGTGACGGGGCCGCCGGCAAACTCGCCAAGCCTGAGCTCAGGCCCTTTTGTGTCCAGCAGGATGGAGAGCGGCCTGTTGAGCCGCTCCCGCACCTGTTTGATGATTGAAATAACACTCCCATGGGATTCATGGTCGCCGTGGGAGAAATTCAACCTGCAACAATCCATGCCGCCAAGCGCCAGCTTCTCAATCATTTGCTCGCTGGCGGTAGCCGGGCCAATCGTGCAGATTATCTTGGTGTGTCTCATGGTTCCTCCGAGTGGTAGATTACGCCTTGTTTGCCGATCCGCAAACGGAAATTCGCTCGCATACCAGTGCGAACACCGCGTCTCTCGCGGGCTTCAGAAATTGCTTGGGATCAAAACCATCCGGCTTTGCTGCCAGTGCTTCTCTCATGCCGCGGGTGAAAGCTTGCCGCAGCTCTGTGGCGAAATTCACCTTGCAAATGCCGCGGGCCACACACTCACGCACCGCCTCGTCAGATAAACCGGAGGAGCCGTGAAGAACCAGGGGGATCGTCACAACAGCCCGGATGGCCGAAAGCCTGTCCACATCCAAGCGAGGTTCGCTCACATACACACCGTGTGCCGTGCCGATGGCCACAGCCAGTGAGTCAATGCCGGTTTCCTGGACAAAGCGGGCGGCTTCAGCGGGATCTGTATATCCGGGATCCTTTACCTCATGCTCGTCTTCCTTGCCGCCAACCTTGCCGAGCTCGGCTTCCACAGGAACGTCATACTCTTGTGCTGCTTCCACAACCTTGCGCACCACATCAATGTTTTCCTCAAAGGGGAGCTTGGAGCCGTCCATCATGACGGAGGAATAACCTGCTGCCAACGCGGCCTTAGCCGATTCCACGCTGTCGCCGTGATCCAGGTGAAGCGCAACCGGCACAGTGGCGGCATCTGCCAGCGCACGCACGATGCCGTAAAACACCGCGGGCGGCGCATAACGCGCAGTGGATGACGTGGTCGCCATCATGACCGGTGCACGCATTTTTTCAGCGGCAGCCACAACGGCCTGGGCCATTTCCATGTTCTCTATGTTGAACGCTCCAATGGCATATTTTCCAATCTGCGCATCTTTCAACATCTGCTTTGTCGTTACGTATGGCATAAGTACCCTCCAATAACCTGATAAGTCATTGATATTATAATGTTGTGAATACGGCATGGCAATCACAATGTCTTAAATTCCCACAAGAAACGAGAAAGGCGGGCCATAGACCCGCCTTTCCGATCAGGTTTTATACTTGCTGAAGTATGATCGCATTGCATCCAGCCGCCCCTCTGCCTCAGCCATCGAACCGCCCTGTGCGCAGAAGTAGAATTTGCACTTTGGCTCCGTGCCCGATGGGCGCACCGCCGCCCATGAGCCATCCGCCAGCAGATATTTCAGCGCGTCGGTTTTTGGGAGAGTCAACACCTCTTGCTTGCCGCCCGTCAGCCGAACGCCGGCGTCATAATCCTCATACATCGCCACAGCCACACCGGCCAGCTCCTCAAGCGGGTTTTCACGAAGGCTCTTCATGATCTCCGCGATACGCTTTGTTCCGGCGGCTCCTTCCAGCGTAATCGCCAGCTGGCCTTCGATGAAATAGCCATATCGGGCAAAAATCTCATCAAGCACATCCATGAGCGTTTTGCCCTGCGCCTTATAGTAAGCCGCAGCCTCGCAGATCATCAGCACTGCCTGGATGGCGTCCTTGTCTCGGGCGATGGGGCTGATCAGATATCCATAACTTTCCTCATATCCGAACACATAGGTATGCTGACCGTTTTGCTCATAGGCCCGGATCCGGTCGCCGATAAATTTGAACCCTGTCAGCGTCTTCTCCACCGCCATGCCATAGGCCTTCGCGATCCGGTCGCCCAGGTCGCTGGTCACGATCGTGTTGATCACAATCCCGTTGGAAGGCAGCGTGCCCCGGGCTTTGCGCTGGCTCAGGATATACTCCAGCAAGATCGCTCCGCCCTGGTTGCCGCTCAGATACTCATACTTGCCATTTCGGAGAACGGCAACGCCCAGCCTGTCTGCATCCGGGTCGGTTGTGATCACAAGATCCGCCTTGCATTCTTCCGCCTTTGCAACCGCCAGCTCAAACGCGGCCTTATCCTCCGGGTTGGGGTTTTTCGTGTTGGAAAACTCCGGGTCCGGGTTTGCCTGCTCTTCCACAACAGCCAAGTCATATCCCAACCTGGTGAGCACGTTTCGCACCGGTACATTTGCCGTGCCATGCTGCGGGGAAAAAACCACACGAAGGCTGGATTTTTCCACCCCGCCATCCAGCTGGATGGCAAGTACCGCCTGATAATAGGCTTCGTCCAGCTCCGGGCCGATCGTCTGGATCAGCGCACCGGCCTGCTCTGGGGTGAGGCTTCGGATGCTCAGCTCATCTTCGATGGCATTGATTCGCGCGGTGACAATGTCGCTGAGTTGCGGCACCAGCTGGCAGCCTGTGCTGTCATACAGCTTATAACCGTTATACTGCGGGGGATTATGCGATGCGGTGATCATGATGCCGCCAAAACACCTGAGGTGCCGCACGGCGAAAGACAGCTCCGGTGTGGGCCGCAGGCTGTCAAACACCCAGGCCTTGATGCCGTTTGCAGCCAATACACCGGCAGCCTCCATGGTAAACTCCCTGGACATGCGGCGGTTGTCGTGCGAAATCGCGACACCGGCGGCCATCGCCTCAGGCCCGGCCTCGCAGATGTATTGGGCAAAACCCTGCGTGGCTTTGCGCACCGTATAAACATTCATTCTGGCGGTGCCGGCACCCAAAACGCCGCGCATGCCCCCTGTGCCAAACTCAAGGTCGGTTGAGAAGAGCTCTTGCGCATGATCCTCGGTCATGGATGCGACTTCCCGGCGGATGGCCGCATCGGTAGCTTCTTCTTTCCAGTGTTCCCAACGGGATTTCCAATCCATGCAATGCACCTCTATATTATCAGCCTGTTTCTCCAAATCAGTATCTCCGCCCCCAAGGAGCGAATTCGTCTTGAAAAGGCACAGCAAGCGGCTGGGCTCCAGATCACGAACTACCGTGCCCATGCTGTAGACATACCCATTACAGGGACTGCCTACACCATGCTATGGGAGCTGCGAGCCCTCATGCCCACCTGATCCTGGTTTATGTCAATCATACTATCAAACCCATTTTTATGCAAGAATAAGCCGTCTCGCTGTATGTCCGCAAAGCCCTTGCTCAGCATGGCGGTCTAGTTCAATGAAAATAATAAACTTAACAAACAGGCGGAACTGTTGTATGATGAGTTCCGTTCAATAATATGGAATTTGCTCCGAAGGAGGATCACATATGAAGAATCTGGCTGTTGCGATCCTGTTTGCGATCGTGCTCGCACTTTTCACCGGGTGCGAAATGTTTCCGGTGCCTTCAGACCCCTACGGAAACACCACCGTGACAACGAAGACTCCGACTGACCCCGCATCGTCTGAGGCGGTCGCAAGCCCTGCGAGCCCCACCGAAACCGCTGCCGCACCATCTGCCACCGGCGGCGAAGAGCAGACGACTCCCGCAGCCACACGTACCCCAAGCCCCTCCCCCTCCGAACAGCCTACTCCAACACCGGACCCCACCCAGGGCATGATATTCCCAGACAGCGATGAGAGGCTTCTGATGTGGGATGAACTGACCGAACTATCGGCAGAGAAACTGGATCTTGCCCGAAATGAAATTTTCGCCCGATCCGGTTATCACTTTACGAAAGTGTACTACAGCGACTATTATGGAAAGCTGTCGTGGTATCAGGTGGACCCTGGCTTCAGCGAAAGCAAATTCAGTGACACTCAACGCGCCAACATCACGTTGATCCGGGTGGCAGAGAGTGCGATCAAGGGGCAGTTGGTCGAGATTAAATCCGGCACGAAGCTGGATTACGATCAGGATGGCGATCTTGAAACACTCACCTTCAGCTCACCGGATGACAACCACATGATCCTGAAGATGAAGGATGGCACCGCAACCACCGAATGGGCCATTGATTGCGACACGCCCAGCAAAAAAGTGTATCTCGGCGACATCACTCTGATCGACGGAGTGCTGGACCTGTTTGTGGATGAATATGGGCCAAGCAGTGACTACCTTGTTTATGTTGCGGGCATCAAGCACAAAGCGTTCCAAAACCGCGCCACGATCCCGGGCACAATCAAGCAACTCAAACTGGATAAAAAGGGTGCCATTTCCACAAGCAAGCGGATGAACATCCTGATGACCTGGTTCTGCACCGTGAAATACAAGCTGAATTCATCGGGCAAGCTCGCACTCATCGGGCAATCCAGCTATTCCATGGGGAACTTCAAATGCAAAACAAAAGTTGCGCTGCCGCTCAGGAAGAAGGCTTCGGCCACCAGCGCCGTCGCGTTTACAGTACCCGCCGGCACAGAGGTTTCATTGGTTTCAACCGACGACAAACGATGGATCAAGATCAAAGCGCCTGCCGGCGAGGGTTGGCTGGAAATGGATGATTCCATCACATTGAAAGATCCAAACATTTCCGGCATCGACGCCTTTGACGGGCTGCTGATGGCCGATTAGGTATCCCTGAATGAGCGCGGGCGAAGGAGCCCCCTTCCCCCGCGCTCCGTTATCACTCACCCTGGTTGCTATCGGGAAACAAACCATTTAGAACCTCGATTGCCTTCTTTTCGATTCTGGACACATAAGAGCGCGAAATGCCCAGCAGCTTGCCGATTTCCCTCTGCGTGAGCCGCTTGCAGCCTCTCAGGCCATAGCGGTAAAAGATCACTTTTTGCTCCCGCTCATTGAGGTTCTTGATGATCAGGTCTCCCAGCTTCTCCATTTGAAGTTTCAGATCCACCATGTCGATCACGTCGTCCTGGCCCGTGCCCAGCACGTCGATCAGAGAAATTTCATTGCCCTCCTTGTCAATACCAATGGGCTCCTGGATAAAAACTTCATTCTTTTCTTTTTTTGCGGAGCGGATCGTCATCAGGATTTCATTGTCGATGCAGCGAGCGGCATATGTAGCCAGCTGTGTGCCCTTTTTCCGGTTAAAGGTGTTGACTGCCTTGATCAGACCGATTGTGCCAATTGAAATCAGGTCGTCCATATCCTTGCCGCACCCATTATACTTTTTTGATACATGGACCACCAGCCGGAGATTCCGCTCGATCAAAGTCTGCCTGGCCTCAGCATCACCGTGCAAATGGCGTTCGATGCATTGCGCCTCCTCTTCCGGGGTCAGCGGCTGAGGAAAGTAGTTGCCCTTTTCAATGTATGATGTGAGAAACAGAAGGTCGTGCATGAACTGTCGCAGAATATCGGCCGGCAGGAACATATGCCTCACTCCCCCCATTCGTTAACCCTATATTATATGCCGGAGGTGTGATGCGCTTGATTGGGCATTTCACGCAAACTGAGCTTGCTTGTGTGCGCATGAAAAAAGCCCGATCCCTCTGACAGGAATCGGGCTTTCAAATGGGTTCAGTTGTTATGCTCCTTATCGTAAGCTTCCCAAAGGGGCCTGTATTTCTTGACGGCTTTGTCATGGGCAGCCTTTGTCTTGTTGAACTCCAGCTTGCCTGTGGCAGGATCTGTGAGCACGAAGTAGAGATACTTGTCTCTCACATATTGCTCATCCGGATACAGCGCCGCCTGTATGGCCTTCTGGCCGGGGTTTGAAATGGGGCCCAGCGGCAAGCCCTTATTCTTATATGTATTATAAGGCGAGCTGACCGCGATGTCGTCATTGCTCAAAGACAGCTTGCTGCTTTTCAGGATGTATTGCACCGTCACATCAGATCCCAGCGCCATCTTTGTCTTCAAGCGATTGTGGAACACCGCAGAGATTTTGGCGAAGTCATCGGTCTTGCCTTCCCGCTCGATGATGGACGCCAGTGTGAGCACCTGATCCACCGTCATATCCAACGACTTGGTGCGGGCAATCATTGAGTCCGTGATCACGGAGTTGGTCTTGGTCAGCATTTTGTTGATGATTTCCTCTTCTGTCGAGCCCACGTAAATCTCATACTTCGCGGGGAAGAGGTAACCTTCAAGCATGTAATAACGATCCGAGCTGTTCTTGGACTTAATGGCATCCTGCACAAACGCGTACTTGGTGAATTGGCTGCCCGTCTTGCACAGCTCCAGAAACTTTTTTGTGTCGGTCAGAATCTTCTGCTTTTGCAGCAATGCCGCCGTCTGCTCCACGGTGCTTCCTTCGGGAATTGTAAAGGTTGTGACCGCTGTGGCCGGCTGCCCTTCCGCCAGTTTCTCCATGATCTCGGGAACCGTCATGGATCCATCCAATACATATCGGCCGGCTTTGATCCTGCTGCCGAATCCTGAGAAATCAACGTAATACTTGAACACCTTCGCGCTGCGCACAAGCTGCTTGTCTTCCAGCAGCAGGGAGATTTTGTTCAAAGACATTCCCTTGGGAATGATGATCTCTTGCGGCGGAGCAGCTATGCTTCCGGGTGGGGATATGTAATGAGAGTCAACATAGTGATATGCAGAAAGCCCGATTGCGCCCACAATCAGCAGGCTGCTTAGAAAGATTAAAACAGATCTGGCAATTCCCCAACCGTTTTGCAGCAAAGTGCGAGCGTCCAAACGAAGCGCTGCGCCTTCCTGAGGCTCATACGGCTCAATTGGATGGGGATTGCTGCTGTTGCGATGTTCCATCAATTCACTCCGGCAAAAAACAGTATCATTGTGATGGCGGCCGGCGCCAGTACCGATAGTATAACACCGTTTATAAATGATTGTATAGCGTAATCAGCTCCGGCCGCTTTGACAATGACTGGCAGTGTGGTATCCATCGACGTTGCGCCGCCGGCTGCGATGCCGGCCCACGGATGGATAAACCGTGCCGCAATCGGTATGAAAATGATTGCCAAAACTTCGCGGATGACATTGGACAGAAACGCAATGGCAGACAGTGATGAGTCATAACGGGCAAGCATCACGGAAGACAGAGAGTACCAGCCGAACCCCGCGCCGACCGCGGCGCCCTGCCAATCTTTCAAATTTAGCAACATGCCCGTGATCAAGCCGCCGAGCACGCTGCCGGCCGCCGCAAGAACGGGGAGTGCGAAGAAACCCAAGCCCAGGTCCTTCACGCTCTGCCGCAACCCCTTTTTCATGCCAAGCTCCAAGCCCACGAAGAAGAGCATCACGCACAGCAATATGGATATGCCGTCATCCACGGCGACAGGCAGCTGGATTGCCGGCAAAAGCAACCCTGCCGCAAAGCCGGCTGCAAGGCAGACAGCGATTGCAACCGTCATCAACTGCCATTCCTCCGCCGGAAAGCTTTCAGCATCGCGTAACCGCCTGCCAAAAGCACGCTTCCCAATGTGCATCCGACGCCCAGGGCCAGGGATCCGGCACCGATTGAGCCGAACTGGGCAAGGATGTTTCGATCACCGCCCAGCTTGAACCCAAGCAGAAAGATCAGCAGAAACAGGATGATTGTGACCGCCAAACCGGTCACCTTCACACTGCCCTGCGGCAGGCGCGCGATCCTGCCCACCAGAAAGCCGGCCGCCAGGAAGACAGCAAGAAGCAAAGTGGGCATATCAGATTTCCACCACCACGGGCAGTATCATCGGGCTGCGCTTTGTCTTCTCATACAAAAACCTTCTGAGCTCATTGCGAAGATCCGACTTGATCGTGGCAAGCTCAGGGGTCTTCTTCATGCGAACCTTCTCCAGATGGTTCACGATGACCTTCTTCACATCGTCCATGATCGCGTCATTCTCTTTCACATACACGAAGCCTCTGGAGATGAGCTCCGGCGGCGCAAGCAGCGTGCCTTCGTCCTTGGAAATGGTCATGACCACAACGAGCAAGCCGTCCTGCGCGAGGTGCTTGCGGTCGCGTAGCACCACATTGCCCACGTCCCCGATGCCAAGGCCATCCACCAGCACGCTGCCGGCTTGCACAACATCGCCCTTGACCGGGCTCTTGCCGTTGGCAAACTCAATGGCGTGGCCGTTTTGCGGAATGATGATGTTTTTCGAAGACATCCCGAGCGACTCAGCCAGCAGCGCGTGCTGCTTCAAATGCCGATATTCGCCGTGCACCGGGATGAAATATTTCGGCTTCACCAGCGTGTGGATCAGCTTCAGCTCCTCGCGGCACGCGTGGCCGGACGCATGAATTTCCGCCAACGCGTCATATATCACATGGGCGCCCAAACGGAAAAGCTGGTCAATCACCCGGCTCACATATTTCTCATTGCCGGGAATCGGTGTGGCGGAGAAGATCACCGTGTCACCGGGCCGGATCTCAACCTGGCTGTGTTCGCCGCCGGCCATGCGCACCAGGCCGGACATCGGCTCACCCTGGCTGCCGGTCGTGATGACCACAAGGCGGCGGTCGTTGAGATTTTTAACCTTTTCCAGCGGCACAAGCATCTCGTCTTTGACCTTCAGGTATCCGAGCTCCTGGGCCATTTTCGCGATTTTTACCATGCTTCGCCCGGCAAAGCAGACTTTGCGGCTATAACGCAAGGCGCTGTCGATGATTTGCTGGATGCGATGTATGTTGGAAGCGAATGTGGAAATGATTATCCTGCCCTTCGCCTCCCGGAAATAGCTGTCCAGATTGACGCCGACTGTCTTTTCAGAAATGGAATAGCCCTTGCGCTCCACGTTGGTGCTATCCGCCATCAACAGAAGCACACCTTCCTGCCCCAGCTCTGCAAAGCGGGCCAGGTCCATCACTTCCCCATCAATCGGTGTGTAGTCCACTTTGAAGTCGCTGGTGAACACCACCCGACCCACCGGTGAGGAAATCGCAAGCGCAACGGAGCCCAGGATGCTGTGCGTGGTTCTGATGAACTCCACCGTGAAGCATCCCAGGTTCACCTTGTCCTTGGGATTTACCTGCTTGAACACCACATCATTCATGCCGTTCTCAGCAAGTTTGTATTGCGAGAGCATGATGGTGAGTTTCGTGCCGTAGACGGGCACATTGAGCGACCTCATCACATAGGGGAGCGCCCCGATATGGTCCTCATGGCCGTGGGTGAGGATGATTCCCCGCACCTTCTGCTTGTTCTTTTCCAAATAGGTGATGTCAGGGATGACCAGGTCAATGCCCGGCATTTCCTCCGTGGGAAACGTCAGGCCTGCATCCACAACGATGATATCGTTGCCGCACTCAAACGCGGTCATGTTTTTGCCGATTTCTTCCACGCCACCCAGCGGAATCACTCGTAACCCTGCCGAGGGTTTTCTTCTTGCCATCGTAAATAACCTCCACATAATGACAACCATTTGAAGGATTGCCCGAGAATCCATCTTGGATCTGGGCAACCCAATGGTTTATCGTATTTATTCTTCATTGCCTGCGCAATGATTTCTTCGCACCCAACCGCGCTGCACCGGCGGTTCTCAAATTCTCACGGTATGCCTGTGCTCGTTCAGCTTTGGCATCCGGACGGTTGCACACAACACCTGACGGGCATTGGGCAGCCGTCATTCAATCATTCTATCCATCAGAGCCTCTGGCCGGGGTGCCCGAAACGTCAGGCGTAACCATGCGCATCGAAAATACACCGCATGCCGCACAACCGGAACCTGGTGAGGATCTGATTCCAAAAAACAACAAACCCGAACTCCCAACACGGTCATCCTGATGAAACGCCCTGCGCCGGATAACCATGGTGACGACAGGTTTGTAAAAAATCATCGCAATATAACGTGCCCGATCGCACTTCAAAGGCATCGGATACGCCATTGGCAAATCAATTCAGCACCATTATACCACATTTTGCCCAAACGAGAAGCCCCTCCCCCAAGGATTTGGGGGAGGGGCTTCTCATTTCAGCAGATATTTCGTCCGCAAAAGGATCAATCCATATACATTCTGCGCTTCTTATACGTGGTGTGCAGCAGCTCGTGGGCCTTATGGCTGCCGGGCTTGCCGAAATATTCCTCATAGATCTTCTTGATCGAGGGGTTTTCGTGCGACTTGCGCAGCGGCAGGCTGCGGTCTTCCTCATAAATGGCCTTGGCACGCTCTTTGCGCACGTCGGTGTGGAACTTCACCTCGTCGGAAACCAGAGGCTGGCCGCCGCCGGTCACACAGCCGCCGGGGCAGGCCATGATCTCGATGAAGTGATAGCTCTTCTCGCAGTTCTTGATCGAATCCAGCAGTGCACGGGCGTTTGCGGTGCCATGGGCCACCGCCACATGCAGCGGCAGATCGCCCACCATCACAGTGGCTTCCTTGACGCCGTCCACACCGCGCACAGCGGTGAGCTCAATATCCTGCAGGGGCTTGCCGGTGACGATCTCGTGCACGGTGCGCACCGCCGCCTCCATCACGCCGCCTGTGGCGCCGAAGATCACGGCAGCACCGGTGCTGTCGCCCAGCACCTCGTCAAACTTCTCATCCGGCAGGCGGATGAAGTCAATGTTCTGCTGCTTGATCATGCGGGCGAGCTCGCGGGTTGTGATAGAGATGTCCACATCCGGATAACCGGTGCTGGAAAGCTCGGTGCGCTGGGCTTCAAACTTCTTGGCCGTGCAGGGCATCACGGAGACAACCACGATCTTTTCCGGATCAATGCCGTTCTTTTCGGCATAGTAGCTCTTGATCACAGCGCCCATCATCTGCTGCGGAGACTTGCAGGTGGAGAGGTTGGGCAGGAACTCAGGATAATAATGCTCGCAGAATTTCACCCAACCGGGGCTGCAGGAGGTGATCATCGGCAGTGCGCCGCCATCCTTCAGGCGCTCGAGAAGCTCGGTGCCTTCCTCCATGATCGTGAGGTCGGCCGCAAAGTCGGTGTCAAACACCTTGGCAAAGCCCATGCGGCGGAGCGCTGCGACCATTTTGCCGGTGACACGGCTGCCCATCGGCATGCCGAACTCTTCGCCCAGCGCCACGCGCACGGCGGGGGCTGTCTGCACGACCACGTGCTTGTCGGTGTCGCGAAGGGCTTCCCAAACCTCGTCGGTATAGTCGCGCTCGTAAATCGCGCCCACCGGGCAGGCCTGGATGCACTGACCACAGTTGATGCAGGGAGCGTCGCCCAGGCTCATCTGGAACGGCGGCTCAATGATCGTGTCAAACCCGCGCTCTGTGGCGCCAATGGCAGACACGCCCTGAATATCGCCGCACGCAGCCACACAGCGGCGGCACAGCACGCACTTGTTGGGGTCGCGCACGATGGAGGGCGAGGTCTCATCCTTCTTATAGTCATTGGAGCTGCCTTCGAAGCGGATTTCTTCGATGCCAAACTCATGGGAAAGCCTCTGCAGCTCGCACTGGCCGCTGCGGATGCAGGTGAGACACTTCTTCTCATGGTTGGAAAGGATCAGCTCCAGATTGAGCTTGCGGGCTTCCTTCACCTCATCGGTGTTGGTTTTCACATTCATGCCGTTTTCGGCTGGAAGAATGCAGGCCGCCTGCAGCATCCTGGCCCCGGTGTTGACCACACAGATGCGGCAGGAACCGATGCAGTTCACATCCTTCAGGTAACACAGTGTGGGGATATAGACGCCCACCTTCCTGGCAGCTTCCAGCACCGTAGAGCCCCTCGGGACTTCCACTTTGATGCCGTCTATTGTCAAACTTACGTTTTCCATCGGTTACAGCCTCCCTTACTTTTTCAGTATTGCCGAGAACTTGCAGTTGTCTTCGCACACGCCGCACTTGATGCACTTGTCCTGATCGATCAGGTAAGGCTTCTTGCGCTCGCCGGTGATTGCGTTAACCGGGCAGTTCTTCGCGCACAGGCCGCAGCCGATGCACTTCACGGCATCCACATGATATTGCAGCAGCGCCTTGCAGTGGCCTGCCGGGCATTTCTTGTCGCGGATATGAGCCTCATACTCGCTGCGGAAGTATTTCAGCGTGGAAAGCACCGGGTTGGGTGCCGTCTGGCCCAGACCGCAAAGCGCCGTGCGCCGGATGCTGTTGGCCAGCGTTTCGAGCATTTCAATGTCGCCCTCGCGGCCCTTGCCCTCCACAATGCGCTCCAGGATCTCCAGCATGCGCTTGGTGCCGATGCGGCAGGGCAC
>JAEYYW010000147.1 GCA_023428265.1 Bacillota bacterium
GTTGTATTGCGTAATACAAGCCTTGCAAGCACAGGGATTGAACCGAGAGCAGGGCGGTCAGTGTAGGGGCGAGGTATTACCCCGGCAATTGCGTAGCACATTTGTGCAGCGAGTATGAGGGCAATTATCGATAGTGGTTCGCAAAGCAAACACGAAGGGCTCCACACCAGCCCGCATCGCCAACGAAAGCTTGATCGAGTACGACTTGTCCCCCTCTATGAGGGGGATGCCCGAAGGGCAGGGGGAGTTTGCCTGCTGGCTGCGATGGCATAAACACAAAGAGCACGAACCAGCCTGCCAAGCAACCCTATGCGGCAATGAACAATCGCCAGATGCCAGAGATAACATAACCCAAAGGGAACGAAAGAAGGAACAAGCCCACAGAAACCCATAAAAGAACTCTCATTAACGAATTTTTGGTGAAGAGAAATGAGAACAACACCAAAAGAGCATATGCAATTACTGGGAGGAAATCCAGAAGAATCATCTCGTTGTTGCTCTGAGTCACCCACTCGTAGAAGCAATATTCAACATCTTCTACCTTTCCAGAATACGCGTTTATCGTCAGAATGCCTTGCGGCCAAGCGATATAGACTCTCCATTTCTGGTTGCCGATGATTGTGGTGAAGAGGTCTGTGTCCAGATTGGTAATATGGATTTCATATTTCTCTTGATCGTAATACTCCGAATGCTCCACGATATAGTCGGTTGCGATTTGTTCTGCGCTTTGCCTTGAAATTGTGTTGCTGCTGTGGAAATACCCCAGAGCGAATAGGATGAGCCCAGTTGCCAAAACGATGATTGGTAAGAGAAACTTTTTCATCTCTGGCACCTCCACATATTCTCGGA
This sequence comes from Bacillota bacterium, assembly GCA_023428265.1. Taxonomy (GTDB): domain Bacteria; phylum Bacillota; class Clostridia; order Christensenellales; family UMGS416; genus JAEYRA01. Next base: position 850 of record JAEYYW010000147.1, read on the forward strand.
TACTGGAAAAAGGAGAACCTTCCGGCTCTCCTTTCATTCTATTCCTCTGTGTCTGTCTCTTCTTCCGGATCCCCTTCGGCCTCATCGCCCTCCGGTTCTTCCATTTCCTCTTCCTCAGCTTCTTCTTCGTCCGCCTCAGAGTTGTCAAACTCCCCTTCGTCGATGGGCAGCTCGCTGCGCTCCACATCCTCTTCCTCGCCGCGCTCCACAACCTCCACCGCCACCAGGCTGTCGCCCTCGCGGAGGCGCATCACGCGCACGCCCTGGGCCGCCCGGCCCATGATGGACACGCTGGCCGCGTCAATGCGGATGATCGTGCCGTCAGATGAAATCAGCAGCACATCGTTCAGCTCATACACCGGCACCATTGCCACAAGGCTGCCGGTCTTGCCGGTCACCGTGAGGGCCTTGATGCCCATGCCGCCGCGCAGCTTCTTGGTGAAGTCGGAGAATTCCACGCGCTTGCCGCAGCCCTTTTCCGTCACCGTGAGCGCCGTGGCGTTGTCGTCCACAAGCAGGGCGCTCACAACCGTGTCGTCGCCCCGCAGGCGGATGCCGCGCACGCCGGAGCTGGCCCGGTGCATCGAGCGGATGCCTTGCTCGTGGAAGCGGATCGCCCGCCCATGGCGCGTGGCCAGGATCACATCGCACTGGCCGTCGGTGGGCAGCGCCGCAATCAGTTCGTCGCCTTCTTCCAGGTTGATCGCCCGGAGGCCCGCCGACCGCAGGTTGGCAAACTCCTCCAGCGGCGTCTTTTTCACCGTGCCGGCCCGGGTCACCATCAGCAGGTATTGGCCGGATGCCGTCATGCCCTCGGCCATCGGGATCACCGTGTTCACGACCTCGCCGGGCTCCAGGTTCAAAAGGTTTACCACGGCGGTTCCGCGGGCCTGGCGGCCTGCCTGCGGGATCTGGTAGCACTTCAGCTTGTGCACGCGGCCGCGGTTGGTGAAGAACAGCAGCCAGGCGTGGGTGCTGGCGGTGAGGATCATGCGGGCCACGTCTTCCTCGCGGGTCGTCATGCCGCTGATGCCCACGCCGCCGCGCTTCTGGGCCTTGTAGGTATCACCGGGCAGGCGCTTGATGTAGCCCATGTTGGTGAGGGTGACGACCATTTCCTCTTCCTGGATCAGGTCTTCATCCTCGATCTCGGTGGGATCGGCGCAGATCTCGGTGCGGCGGCTGTCGCCATACTTGTCCGAAATCTCGGTGAGCTCGGTGCGGATCACCTGCATCAGCAGCTTCTCATCATCCAGAATGGCCTGCAGCTCGCGGATGATGCCCTGCAGGCTCTCAAACTCCTCGATGAGCTTCTGGCGCTCCAGCCCCGTGAGCCTCTGCAGGCGCATGTCCAGGATCGCCTGGGCCTGCACATCGGTGAAGTCAAACACCGGCAGGTTGGCCAGCACATCGTGATAGTTGTTTCGTTCCAGCCCTTCGGTCACATCGGCCTGGCCCATCAGCGCGGCCTTTGCGATGTTGGCCGTGGGAGAGGAGCGGATCACCGCGATGATCGCGTCAATGATGTCCAGCGCCCGGATCAGGCCCTCCAAAATGTGGGCCCTTGCCTTTGCGCGCTCCAGCTCGTAGCGGGTGCGGCGGGTCACCACGTCCTTCTGGTGGTCAATGTAGTGGCGCAGCACTTCCTTCAAACCCATCACGCGGGGCCGGCCGTCCACCAGCGCCAGCATGTTCACGCCGAAGGTCTCCTGCATCTGCGTGTGCTTGTAGAGGAAGTTGAGCACCACGTTGGCGTTCACGTCGCGCTTGAGCTCGATGGCCACGCGGATGCCGGTGCGGTCGCTCTCGTCGCGGATGTCACTCACGCCCTCCAGCTTCTTCTCCTGCACGAGCTCGGCGATTTTTTCCACCAGCCTGGCCTTGTTCACCTGATAGGGCATTTCCTTGATCACGATGCGGGATCGCGTGTTGCCCATGTCTTCAATTTCGCAGCGGGCCCGCATGATCACGCGGCCCTGGCCGGTGCGGTAGGCCTTCAGAATGCCGTTGCGGCCCATGATCAGCGCGCCGGTGGGGAAGTCCGGGCCCGGCAGCAGATCCATCAGCTGCTCAATGCCCACCTCGGGGTCGTCGATCATCGCCACGGTGGCGGCGATCGTCTCCCTCAGGTTGTGGGGCGGGATGTTCGTCGCCATACCCACGGCGATGCCGCCGGTGCCGTTCACCAGCAGGTTGGGGAACCGTGCCGGCAGCACGCTGGGCTGCATCTGCGTCTCGTCAAAGTTGGGCACAAAGTCCACCGTCTGCTTGTCGATGTCGCGCAGCAGCTCCATGGCGATCTTGGCAAGCTTGGCCTCGGTGTATCGCATGGCCGCGGCGCCGTCGCCGTCCATGCTGCCGAAGTTGCCGTGGCCCTCCACCAGCATGTAGCGGGTGGAGAAGTCCTGCGCCATGCGCACCATCGCGTCATACACAGCCGTGTCGCCGTGGGGGTGATACTTACCCAGCACGTCGCCCACGATACGCACCGACTTGCGGAAGGGCTTGTCCGGCGTGAGGCCCAGCTCGATCATCGCATACAGGATGCGGCGGTGCACCGGCTTTAAGCCGTCGCGCACGTCCGGCAATGCCCGGTTGATGATCGTGGCCATGGCGTAGGAGATGAAACTTTTTTTCATCTCCTCCTCAAGATCGATGGGCAGGGTCTTGGAATCGCGGATGTCGAAGTTCATATTGATCTCCTGAGAAACGCACTCCCTCCGCCGCTTTCAGCGGCACCTCCCTCAATGAGGGAGGCAAGGGGTTCTCTGTTCAAGCTCTACTTGTCCCCCTCCTGAGGGGGATGTCACCGAAGGTGACAGGGGGAGTATCTGCGGAGCGAAGCTCCGCTAACTCCCTACCCTCCCTTGTTTTTGCCGAAGGCAAAAATTCAAGGGGGGATGTCGCCGCAGCGACAGGGGGGATTTCTTAGAACTCCCTCCGCCGCTTTCAGCGGCACCTCCCTCAATGAGGGAGGCACGCATTGCCTTGAAAGGAGTGTACTTGTCCCCCTCCCTGAGGGGGATGCCGCGTAGCGGCAGGGGGAGTTTGTGCGAAGCGAAGCTCCGCCTCTTCCCTACCCTCCCTTGTTTTTGCCGAAGGCAAAAATTCAAGGGGGGATGTCGCCACAGCGACAGGGGGGATTTCTTTGGGATGCCGCGGAGCGGCAGGGGCAGTTAAATATCCAAATTCGCCACCAGCTTGCTGTTCTCCTCAATGAACTCGCGCCGGGGCTCCACCTGGTCGCCCATCAGCAGGCTGAAGATCTCATCGGCGGCCAGCGCGTCGTCCACCGTCACGCGGAGCATTGTGCGGGTCTCCGGGTTCATCGTGGTGTCCCAGAGCTGCTCGGCATTCATCTCGCCCAGACCTTTGTAGCGCTGCACGGTGATGCCGTCGCGGCCGATCTGGTTGAGGTATTCCTCAAGCTCCTTGTCCGTATAGCAGTAGTGCTCCTTGCGGCTCTTGGTCACCTTGTAGAGCGGCGGCTGGGCGATGTAGACATGGCCCTGCTCGATCAGCGGCCGCATGAAGCGGTAGAAGAACGTGAGCAGCAGGATGCGGATGTGGGAGCCGTCCACGTCGGCGTCGGTCATGCACACAATGCGGTGATAGCGCAGGCGCGACAGATCGCAGTTTTCGTGGGCGCCGCAGCCGAAGGCGGTGATCATCGCGCGGATTTCCTCATTCAAGAGCGCCCGGTCAATCCTCGTCTTCTCCACGTTGAGAATCTTTCCGCGCAGCGGCAGGATCGCTTGGAAGTGGCGGTTGCGGCCCATCTTGGCGGACCCTCCGGCGCTGTCGCCCTCCACCAGATAGATCTCGCACTTGGCCGGGTCACGCTCCGAGCAGTCGGCCAGCTTGCCGGGCAGCGCCGCCGATTCCAACACGCCTTTGCGGCGGGTCTGCTCGCGGGCCTTGCGGGCCGCCTCGCGGGCGGCGGAGGCCTGGATGCATTTGCTCAGCATCACGCGGGCGTCTGCCGGGTGCTCCTCCAGAAAGGTGTTCAGCGAGTCATAAACGGCGTTGTCCACGAAGGTGCGGATGTAGCTGTTGCCCAGCTTGGCCTTGGTCTGTCCCTCAAACTGCGGCTCCGGCATGCGCACGGAGATGATGGCCGTCAGCCCCTCGCGGACGTCTTCACCGGATAGGTTTTCGTCCTTTTCCTTCAGATAGCCGAACTTGCGGGCATAGCTGTTGATGGCGCGGGTGAGCGCCGCGCGAAAGCCCACCAGATGGGTGCCGCCCTCCGGGTTGGGGATGTTGTTGGTGAAGGCATACACCGACTCGGCATAGCCGTCGGTGTATTGCATGGCGACCTCCACAACCACGTCTTCCTTGTTGTGGATGATGTGGATGGGTGTTTCGGTCAGCGTGGTCTTGCTGCGGTTCAGGTGCTCCACAAAGTGGCGCACGCCGCCCTCATAATAAAAGTCACGCTCCTGCTCGCGGCCTTCGCGCTCGTCCTTCAGCTTGATGCGCACGCCGGAGTTGAGGAAGGCAATTTCACGCAGGCGGTTTTTCAGCGTGTCAAACACAAACTCGGTGGTCTCAAAGATCTTGTCGCTGGGCATGAACGTGATGGCCGTGCCCGTCTGGTCGGTTTCGCCGGTGATCAGCAGGCCGGTGACGGGGTTGCCGCCCTCATAGCGCTGGAAATGCACCTTGCCGTCCTGCTTCACCTCCACGGTGAGCCAAGTGGAAAGCGCGTTGACCACCGACATGCCCACGCCGTGCAGCCCGCCGGACACCTTGTAGCCGGAGCCGCCGAACTTGCCGCCGGCGTGCAGCACCGTCATGCACACCTCCACGGCGGGCTTGCCCATCTTCGGGTGGATGCCGCAGGGGATGCCACGGCCATTGTCGGCCACGGTGAGCGAGCCCTCGGCATTGATCGTGATCGAAACGGTGTCGCAGAAGCCGGCCATCGCCTCGTCCATGCTGTTGTCCACCAACTCATAGACCAGGTGGTGCAAGCCGCGGGTGTCGGTGCTGCCGATATACATGCCGGGCCGCTTGCGCACGGCCTCCAGACCCTCCAAAACCTCTATTTGCGTTTCGTCATAGGTGTTCTGCTGGGGTTTCTGTTCCATACTCATCTGCCTTTCCGGTTGGGCGCGGCGGGGTTTGCCGCGAAATCTATGAATACCGCGTTGTTTGTCAGGCGGCCTCTTAACGCTGTGGCGGAGATGGGCGACAGCACAAGCCTGGTGCCCCGAGGCGTCTCCACCAGCACGATGGAGCGGGTGTCTGCCTCGCCGTCTATGCGCTCCACCAGGCCCTGTTTTTCCGCCTGGTGCAGCATCTTCTTGGTGGAACGGCTGCCGGTCACGGTGCCGTAGTCCAATATGGCGATCACGCGGCGGGAGTTTGCGGCCCAATCGCCGCCCAGGTGCAGCAGCATGATGCGACTTCCTTTACCTGCCAGATTCAGTGTGTCCCAACCTATATATTATATAACATATAGAGAGAAGAATAAAGTATGATTATATAAAGCGGGCAAAATGAGTGCATAAAAATGCGCGGAAAAACTGGATAATAATGCCATTTTTCGCGGGGTTTGCAGCCTGGCCGCAGGCCCCGTTTTCGTCAGCGTCTCATCGCAAAAGGCAAGGATGGGATCGGGAATTCTCCAATTTGGTGATTGTTCTGAATATGCACTATCGTGTATAATCAAATCACTCAATAACACAGGAGTACTTCACGTATGAAAAAGGCTCTCAGCGCACTTTTGATGGTCGTTATTTTGGTCTCCTTGGTGTCGTGCTCAGCATCGGAGATCAAACCGGACTCTCCCCTCATCATGAAGCTTTGGCTGTTGGATGTGGGCGATAATTCCGAATGCAGAAATGCTTCCCGATATATGGCCTGGGAAAATCACGATGAGAACAACAATAAAACCATGGTTTGTTTCACATCGGGGCGCCTCCAAAATCCAAAACGTAAATAATCTTGATTTCTCGTTCATCAACAGCAGCCTGATCAAAACAATCAACGAAAAACTGGGCGCAAAACCCCTCCCCTTCCCGGACTAATTTCCTGCAATTTGTCCTATCAAATTCCTACAAAATTCGTGCTTGACGCGCGGAAAAAAAAGAGTATACTCTAACCGAACTTCGTTCACTAAGGAGAACCCCATGCCAAAGCTTCTGCCCAACTTGCATGAGGAGATCCTGATGGTTGGCCGCGACTTATTGGACGAATGCGGTTATCAGGAGTTTTCCATGCGCGCCGTCGCAGCCCGCGGCGGCATCGGCGTGGGCACGCTGTATAACTATTTTCCCTCCAAGCAGCAGCTGGTGGCCGCCATCCTGCGTGCAGACTGGGAGGTGCATTTGCGCCGGATGACGCAAATCGCCAGGCAAAACGCAACGGAGCGGGAGCGCCTGTTGGAGCTGTATGGCCAGATGTGTGCGTTTATGCGCGGCAAACACAGCGTGCTGGCCCACGGCCTGTCGCAATCGATGGTTTGCGACGAGGTGCGCGGCGCGATCGCCCAGCGCTCCATGGTGCGCAAGCAGATCACCGACACGGTCGCCTCGGTGCTGGGCAACCGCCCCGAAGCACAAAAACAATGGCTTGCAGACTGCATTTCAAGGCTGTTTCTGAGCTACTCCGCCAGCGTGGAGGATCAGAGCAAGACCATGGAAAACATCATCGACAAGCTTCTCACATAATTTTTTTGTGTATTTTATGAACACGGTTCATAAACAGGAGGGTATATGGTAAAATCGCAGACTCAAAAGCACTCAAAGTTGGGGTGGATCATGGCGGTCTACCTGCTGGGCATCTTCATGGGCGCCATCGACACCGGCATTGTGTCGCCGGCCCGCACCATCATCCAGGGCATGCTGGGCGTGGACGAAAAAACCGGCATCTGGATGATCACGATCTACACGCTGGCCTATGCCGCAGTGATCCCGATCTCCGGCAAGCTGGCGGACCGTTACGGCCGCAAATACATCTATGTGGCCAGCGTGGGCCTCTTTGGCCTGGGCTCGCTGATCTGCGGCCTGTCCAACCTGGCAGGCAGCTTCCCACTGCTGCTCGTTGGCCGCGTGGTGCAGGCGCTGGGCGGCGGCGGCATCATGCCGGTGGCCACGGCGGAGTTTGGCACCAGCTTCCCGCCGGAGAAGCGCGGCATGGCGCTGGGCCTGGTGGGCGGCACCTATGGCGTGGCAAACATCCTGGGCTCCACGATCGGCAGCGCGATCCTGAACGCCTTCGGCAACAACAACTGGCAGATGCTCTTTTATGTGAACATCCCGATCAGCATCTTCATCATTGTGGCGGGCCTGGTCACGCTGCCCAACACCAGCTCCGAGCACGTCAAGAAGATTGACAAGGCAGGCACGGTGCTGCTGGTGGCGATGGTGCTGAGCCTGCTCTATGGCCTCAAAAACATCGACTACATGAACTTTGCGGGCTCTATTGTGACCCCCGGTGTTTATCCGTTTCTGATCGTGTTCGCAGTGCTGCTGCCGTTCTTCATCATGACCGAGCGCCGGGCGGAGGACCCGATCCTGGCATTGCGCTACTTCTCGCAGCGCGCAATACTGGTCACGATGATCCTGAGCTTCCTGGTGGGCATATGCATGATGGGCATGGTGTTTGTGCCGCAGTTTTCAGAAAACGCGCTGAAGATCGCATCCGGCAGCGGCGGCTATTTCGTGGCGATCCTGGGTGTGTTTGCCGGTGTGGCGGCGCCCTTGAGCGGCGTGCTGATTGACCGCCACGGCCCGAAAAAGGTGCTCTTCCTCGGTTTCGGCATCACGCTGGCCGGCGCGCTGTTTTTGGCGCTGGTGGCTGTGAACAACGGCAGCTGGCTCACCGTGATCGCAAGCCTGGTGTTGATCGGCTTCGGGCTGGGCTTCACGATGGGCACACCGCTCAACTACATGATGCTGGACAACACGGCCAAAGAGGAATCCAACTCCGCACTGGCGGCGCTCTCGCTGATCCGTTCGGTGGGCACGGCGATCGCCCCGGCCATCATGGTGGGCTTTTTGGCCCAGGCGGGCCTTGCCACGCAGGATAACCTGATGGCGATGCTGCCCCAGCCGCAGGCGCCGAAGCTGGCGCTGGCGGAGGAGCTCGCCGCCGACTTCAACAAGCTCAAGGCGGACCCCTCCATGGAGGCCATGCTGGCCAACGCCAAGATCCCCGATTTTTCCGCCCCTGCGGAGATGGACTTTTCGATGAACGGCGGTTCGCTGCCGGACGATCTGGTGGAGAGCCTTTCCACCGCCGATGTCACCAACATCACCCCGCGGGTGCAGACGCTGGCCTCCAGGATGTTTGACCAATACACGCCGCCGGTGATTACAAAGATCCAAAACGGTGTGCAGACCGGCATAGACAACATGAACAAAGGCCTGACGGAGCTAGACGGCAAGATCAACGAGCTCCAGCAGGGGTTGGACGGCGTGAATCAGGCCATCGCCGGCATGAACGACGGCCTGGCCGGCGCCAGCCAAGGCGTCACCCAGATCAAGGGCGCGCTGGCCGCCGTGGATGGCCAGATCGCGGCGGCAACGCCCGCCTCCGCAATGGCGCTCCGGGGCAAAAAAGCGGGCCTGGAGGCGGCGCTCACCGAGGCTGAGGCCAAGAAGACGCAGCTGACCCAGTCGCTGGCCGAAACGCAGGGCAAGGCCGCCGGCATGAAGCAGGGCCTTGCGGGCATGCAATCGGGCCGCAAGCAGCTGGCGGAGCTCACGGACAAAATGACCGCGCTGAAAAACAGCGTGCCCGGCGCGTTTGAACAGGCCAAGCGTGATTATCTGAGCACGCTGGACGGCATGGCGCCGCAAATTGAGTCGGCGTTCCAGTCCGGCCTCAACGGCGGCTTCCGCTCGATGTTTGTGTTCACCGCGATTTCCGCCGCCATCGCCGCAGTTGCGCTGGCGTTCTACAAGACCAAGAAGAAGCAGGCCCTCGAACAAACTGCGGCGTAACTTCAACGGCAAGAGCACATGAAACTCTTGAAGGCAGGAGGCTTTGGCCTGCTGCCTTTTCTTCTGCTCGCGCAAGCATTGCATTTTGATATCAAAATGCAACTGGCTGGGGTGCCCCGCCCAGTCCCCCTATGCTATAATAGCAATAGAGACCGGGAATTATCGGGTGGTTCTGAACTTCTGAGCATTTATATAATATGAGCTTTGATTCACGATGCTATGTCACTGGTTCTATGGAAGTCCTTGTTCGTCTTTCTCTTAAAGATAATCTCCCGCTGTATCAGGAAATTGAAGGCATAAAGTATTAAATCCGCAACCTGTTTGGCAAGAAAAGGGAATAAATGCGGTATCGTTAACACATTGAGCATTAAAGAAAGACCGATTGCGGTATTTACGCAAGCCAATATCGCATACTTGGTTAAGGATTTCACATCGTCAGCTTTGTTTTTGCCAACATATCGAAATACATATCGGCGGTTCAACAGATAGCCGACGGAGGCTCCGAAAAGGCGTCCCAAAACATAGGCGATCCACTCGTTACCAAAAAAATATAGTTGTGAATAACAAAAAACAAGGCATTGTCGCATGCATATACAACCAGAGAGACAGAAATATATTTCAAGGGTTGGGAAATCATCCCAAGAATGACTTTCAATCGGGTGTTTGTATCAACAATCTTCATTATTTGTTTTATCATTTTTATGTTATACCACGGATTTGCTCATTTTGAAAGTGAAACTTCTAGTGTTTTTCAGGGCAATATATAGTTGAACCATTATAAATTGTATATCTCGAACTTAAGAATGTTACTTCTTTCGCGGACCGTTTGATGTTCCTAATTCTCATTATAAGCATAACAGGAATCTGACGAATTCCAACTTACCGACCACATCATTATAAAGAGGAACACTCTTGCTCGCGCAAGTATCACATTCTGATAACAAAATGCAGCTGGCCAAAGCAAGACCTGCCCCCCCTATGCTATAATAGCAATAGAAACCAGGAATTGATTGGGTTGTTTCGACTTTGGAGTATTTATATTAAACGGAGTTCCGAATGATTAAAATGTCAATAGAAAAAATGGAATGTCAATGGGCAGATATAAGGATAATTTTAAATGAGGAAATTATTCTTTGCAATTTGGAAGCCTGTCCGAATGATGCATTACTTGATTTAGTTGAGAGTGGTATTCGTATCGCAGGCGGCGTTGATTCTGCTGTTTCTTTTCCAAATGGATCACAAAAGGAAACATTGTTTGTCAAGAATAGGGATTCATATTTGTGTTGCATTGAGATAAGAAATTGCAAAACCAACGTTAGAAAGCGCGATTTTATAAAGTCCATTTTGCAGATGTTTGATAAATATATTTGGGAACACTCAAAAGAAGAATATACGAATGAATGGTGCGGATTCCCTCAAACCGAGCTAGATAAACTGAGAGCACTATTCCGAGCAGTATAAGCACAGCAATAAGCCGGACAAATTCCAACTTACCGGCCAATTACGATATGCCCCGACACTCTATTGCTTTATTGCCATAAAGTGATTACACTATGGCTTATCGGCCCTCGGGCCATCCAAACGAGCTTTCAAAGGAGTCTGCCATATGCCACTGACCGGCGCCCTGGTCAACGCTGCCGTCATCGTGCTGTGCGGCGCGCTGGGCCTTCTGTTTCGCAAAGGGATGAAGGAAAAATATATGGACGCCGTGATCACCGGCGTGGCGCTCATCGTGCTGGCGCTGGGTGTGGCCAACGTGATGAAAACGCAGCAGGCGCTGGTCACTGTGGTCAGCGTGATCACCGGCACGCTGCTGGGCACATGGATTGGCATCGACCGGGGCCTGGTGCGGCTGGGCGAGCGGCTGCAGACGCGCATGCGGGGCGCCGGCAGCTTTGCCGAGGGCTTTTCCTCCTGCACGCTGCTCTATTGCGTGGGGGCGATGGCAATCACCGGCTCCATCCAGGGCGGCATTGAAAACGACCACTCGATCATCTTCATCAAGTCGGTGATGGACGGCGTCACGGCGATCTTCTTTGCCAGCAAGCTGGGCGTGGGCGTGATCGCCTCCGCAATCCCGGTGCTGCTTTACCAGGGCGGCATCGCGCTGGCGGCGTCGGCGCTGCGGCCGCTGCTGGGCGACGCGCTGGTTTCCGAGATGGCCGCCGTGGGCGGGGTGGCCTTGATGGCGCTCTCGGTGAACATGCTTGGCATCAAAAAGCTGGAGGTGGCAAACATCCTGCCGGCGATCTTCATGCCCATTGCGGTGATGCCGTTGGTGGAGTGGGTGCTGGGGCTGCTTTGATTTTCAAAATGCTCGATCTGTCTGGATCAGTGGGGGCGGAGCCCCCCTACATTGGAAGCCGGGTGGGTGCGGAGACCTTCGTGTTCGCTTTGCGAACCACTATCGGCAATTGACCGCCATTCTCAAATCTCAATCTGTTTTACCTGATACGCGTTAAGGAATAGCGCCAAGAGCTCCCTCTCTATGTACGGGCCGGGCTCTGTACCGGCCCGCTGCTTAAGAATGAGTGCTTTCATAAGCCGAGTGACCCGCAACAAAACCCGTGCTGCCATTATTGACATGAAACTTGCCGAATCACATGTTATAATCATGATTATTGTATCAACCAAGAAAAGCTAAGGATGGCGGTGCGCTCATGAAATACCACGGCTGGCTTTATTGGGTCTTGTGGGCGGCATATGACGCTGCCTTCCTCATCCTGGCGATTATCGGCATTCTGACACCGGAGCAATACTTCGCCATGGCCATGCTTTTTGTTCTTGTAGTGGGCTTCTGCCGCGGCTTGGAGTATCACTCGCTACAGTGTTACGCCGAAGACCATTACCCGGAGGACTGGAGCGACCATCTCATCACCATCATGCACAGCGGCTGGATCAGGCCCATGTCTCGCTTTTCGTTTGTCTTCCTGAATGAGGTTGAAAATGATCCGGATCTGCTGACAATCAAGAAGAATAACCGGGCGGCGCTTCAGGTGTTCTGGCTCGGGTTGGTTTTCGCAATCGTGCCAGCGTTGGTATTAGGCTGGCTGCAGAAGGTGGTGTGATGAAAACTGTTAAGCGCGTGCTCACGCAGTATCATGGCTGGGCGCTTTGGGCTTTTTGCTTTCTTTATTATGCCGTCATCATCCTGTTATCAGCAATCGGTATCATACCCAAAGAGGCACATGATACTTATGAGATATTGCAACGCTCGTTGGTGATAGCGATGGTGATTCTAAAGGGGCTTGAGTATTATGTGCTGAGCACCTATGCCAGCCGCCATTATCCTGATGAGTGGAGTGAATACAACGGTCTTGGCGTGATCAAGCCAATGACGCGGTTTTCCTATATTTTCATGAGTGAAATTGAGCCTGACAAGGTTCTGCTGGCCATCAAGCGCAATAATAGGGCGGCAGTTCTGTTGCTTGGGTTTGTAACGCTGCCTGGCGGCGTATTTCTGGAAGCGGCGCAAACCGTGGCCGGCAGCCTTTCATAAGCAGTATTTTATACGGCAATTGATTAGCCAAGGTGTCCCTTCAGTAGGGGCTACCCCCTCCTCATCTCCTCCATACACCTTCTCACCCACCCCATCGCCTCGGCATCCCTGCGGATCGCCGGGTTGCCACCCTCGGCAGCCCCGGCGCGGAAGGCCTCGCGGGCACGGTCGAAATTGCCGGCCATGCGGTGCACCTGCCCCAGCGCCAGCTGGTGCCGGGCCTGGCTTTGATTGGGGTCGCGGGCGCACTTGAGGCCTTCGGGCCAATCAAAGATGCGTTCGGCGGTGAGCCTAGCCTCATCGTGGCGGCCCTCTTCCGAAAGCTTCAGCGCCAGCTCGCCCACCACCCGGCTCCAAAGCCGGCAGCCCTCCCCGGAGCCGCCCGCGCAGCGGGCCTTTTCCAGCAGCTCCAGCGCCTCCTCGTGGCAGGCGCCGTCAGCCAGCGCCTCCACCCTCTGCCGGAGCGTGGCGCAGCCGGTGGCGTGGGTGAGCAGCGGCAGCAGCTCCAAGCGCTGATACACATCGCCCTGATCCTTCAGCGCGTCAAAGAGCAGCGCCAGCGATTCGGGGTTGTCGCTGCCATACAGAGAGGCGTCCTCCCGCAGGAAGCGCAGCGCCTCCGCCTCGTCAAAGCGCAAGAGATGGGCCTGCCCCAGGCAATGGAGCAACGGCGAGTGCCGCAGGCCCTTTTCATAGGCCTCCAGCCAGCGCTCCACCGCCCGGTCCTCCTCCCCGGCAAGCCAGTCGTGGCAGCCCAGCAGCCATTGGGCGCGGCCCGTCTGGTCGTCAATACCTTCCAGCAGCTCCAGCAAGACCGGCTCGGTCACAAGAACGCCGTCCAGCTTGCCGGCCAGCGCCTCTTCCGGCGGCAGCGCGCCGCAGGCGGCAAGGGCCAGCCTGGCCTTGAGCGAGAGGTTGGGGGCAAGCCCCAGGATGGCGACGCAGTCGTCGTCACAGCCCAGCGCGGCATAGCGGAGCGCCACAGCCAGCAGTGCGCCCTCCTGCCCGCCGGTATAGGCCAGCAGCCCCTCCGGCGCGCCGTCGGCAAGATATTGCTCGGCAAGCATCATCTCCCGGAGCGGCCCCGGCCCGGCCTCGCTCTGCGCGGAAAGCCCGGCGATCCGGCGGGAAAGCTGCAGCAGGAAGAGCCCCTCCGGGTGCTGGGTGCCGTCCAGCAGCGCCAGGTTTTCCCGCGCCGCGCCCAGGCGGATGTTGAGCGCCGCAACCTGCAGCACGGAGGCTTTATAAAATGGGTCGGCGCAGGAAATGTCCTCATACAGCCTGCGGGCCTGCTCCGGATCGCCCAGCCGGCACTGGGCGGCAGCCAGCCCGAAACGGGCCTCGCCGCACAGGTTGTCAAGGGCCAGCGCCTGCTCAAAGCAGTCGGCGGCCTCCCACGCCTGCCCGCGGGCCAGGTGCAGCCGGCCCATCCCGATGAGTGCGGCGGCGCTGCCGGAGGCTTCGCCAAGCGCCTCGTCATAGGCCAGGGCGGCTTCGGCCGTGCAGCCAAGCCGCTCCAACCGCGCAGCGCGGGCCAGCGGCTTTTCCTCACCGTCTCCGTCTGGGCTCAGGCGGCTGTCTTCAAACAGATCAACGGAGGGCGGATCAGCCAGAGGCTCGGCGCCGCAGCCGGCATGCAAAAGCAGCCTGCCGCCGGCAAGCACGTCCACAAGCACCGTGTCTTCAGGCCCAGCGCCGTCATATTCCAGCGCAAGCGGGCTTTCCGGCAGGAGCGCTGCGGCCTGCTCCCGGGGCAGGTCGCCGCAGCCCAGGCGCACCAGCGCCTTGTCGTAGCCGGCGTTTGCCTGCACCCGCACGCACACGCCGTCGGCCAGCCGCTCCACAGAAAGGGCGCCGTCCGGCGAGGCGGCGGTCACCGGCCCGATGCCGCGCACCCCAAACCAACATTCCTGCCAGGCCAGCGAAGCACCCGGCTGGAGAAGCCTGCACTGGTCGGGCTGCTCAAAGGGGCCGCGGAAAAGCTC
>JAEYYW010000012.1 GCA_023428265.1 Bacillota bacterium
AGATTACGCCGGTTACTTCTTCAGCGATGTTGCGTTCGCTGCCAGTGAAGGTCAGTGTCTTGGTATTGCTGGCAGGTGTTGTATCCAAGAACACACCGGCCACAGTAACAGTGAAGGATGTGCTGTCATCATACCCGGACATGGTCTTCTTTACATACAGCTTACCAGCCGTCTTACGGGTGTTTGTAACTGTTACCGTGTATGCCGTGTCGCCGGCATTTACTGTTGCAGGCGTGCTGCTTGCCGCGCCAGTACCAATTTTATAGGAGACCGTATAGTTTGAACCAGGATTAGGCTCTGTAACGGTATAGCTCTGCCCATAAACAACATTCGGAATAGTCTTTTCAACGTTCCGTTCATTTTCAGCAAAGGTTAAGGTTTTGCTTGTTGTACCATCAGAGAATGTACCCGTAACATTCACGCTGTACGAAGTCTTATCATCATACCCGCTGACAACTTTTTTCACCTTCAGCGCGGCAGCCGTCTTCATTTTATTCGTAACAACAATGCTGACATCCGGATCTCCCACGTGAGCTGCACTGCGGGTGACGCTAAACGGGCTTCCTAATGCAACCGCCGAACCGCCTACTGTCATCGTCGTTGTGAAATCACTCAAGGATGACGCTGGCGAACCGGTAACTGCGGTTTCTTGTACCGTATAACTGCCTGGATACCGCAAATCGGTCAGTGTGCGCGCGTTTGCGCTCCCAGACTTGATTGCCCCGCTAAAGCTGTAAGGATTGGGGCTTGCTTTTGAAATACCAATGGTAAATTGACGCTGATCCCCTGTTATTGCATAGCCGCTTCCATCCAAAAGAACCTTTTCAAGCCTCATGAAAATCGGGTCTACCTTTGGAACAGGGAAGGTCTTTGTCTGTGTAGTATTGTTGATATCCGTATAGACAATGTTTGCAGAAGCATTGGTCGGATACTTGTTTTGCGCATCCGGCGTAATGCTAAGAATATCGTTGTTGATCGTCAGGCGGTACTTTAGTTCCGCATATCTGACTAGGGTACTGCCGGCAACATTTTTCGTAAGCGAACCTGACCATGTAATCGTGCGGGTTGCGCTGTCATATGTGGGCGTCATGCCGGTAGGATCAGTTACGATGCTATTAGCCACCAAATCAAAGCCTGGGGCAATAACGTCTGTAATCGTTGCATTTTTTGCAGCAGCATTGATGGTGCCCGCGATGTTTTGGAAAATTGCACCCAGTTCGCTGCCCTGGCTTGCCGTATAACGGTAAGATGGCCCTGAAGATATGGTACTTAAAACAGATTGGCCTTCAGAGCCTAAGTCCAGACCGATTGTATAAATAGAGATACCGGCTCCTTTTACAAGGCCGGCCTGATAAAAGGCGCTGTTTGCGTGGTTATAGTAGTAGTATTTTGGATTTTTTCCGTTTTGTGTAGCAAAATTATAAGTCATGGAAGCATTAGAACCGGAAACCGTTGAGGTGATGATTGCACTATTCAAATTGGTGTTTGAATAATAGTTGTTGGAAGCACTTCCAGTTCCTTGGGTAAAATATTGGGGGTAATTCCATGGGGACTTATGAATATCGGTAATGAATTCAAAACTTTTTGTGGGCTCACCATCAGACAAAAATACAATGTTTTTGTAGTTTGCGCTTGCAGCATCACCTGTAAACAGGCCATAAGCTGTTTTTAAACCAGCCTGGGTATTTGTATACTGAATATCATTATTTGTACTCTGGGTAATACCGTTAATGGCATTTACCAAAGTAGTTTTCCCTGTGCTATTATAAAAGCTGGTGAGTGCATTTGCATTGTTGCCAAATTTCACAATGGCAACATACAAATTTGGGTTAGCGTTTGTGGTGGGCATAACCGCATCCAGAAATGCTTTAGCTGCATTTTTTGCATCTGTCAGCTTGCCATTGCTGTTCATACTGTAAGACCAGTCGATGACCAGCACTGTATAAGACTTCTTGCTGTTATCATCCCTACCGTCAACACGAAGAGTTACATCCCAGGTGTTGATCATGCCATCAACAGGCACGGCAGTTTTATTGATTTTTACCTCACCGGGTGTAAAGTCACTGTCGCCGCCGCTGCTTCTTACAGACAAGCCCATGGCAGTAACTTTGTGATATATATCATTTTTATTAGATATAGATCCTTCCAAACCCGAATTTGTTTTATTGTATACAATCGCATAGATGTATACCGGCTCAGAGAATACTTCCTCTGTCGGCAAAACTGTATTGGTTACACGCACACGCCAGATATAACCAAAGCTCACTTTCGTGATAACTGTCTTATATTCCGGTAACGTTGCGCCTTCTATATCCTTCCAGGTCTCGCCCCAATCTTCAGAGTATTGCCACTGAAGCGCGTATGGCACATTTTCATAGCCAGACAGAGAAGCGGTATAAGTTACCTCTTGTCCTTCTTGAACAGTTTCCTCCAAGCCAACGCTGGCCATAATCACAGCGCTGCGAGGAGAAGTGGGAGCAGGTGTATCTGTAGCAGCAGGCGTTTCTGTCACTGCGGGTGTTTCCGTAGCTACAGGCACTTCGGTTACTGCAGGTGTTTCCGTTACAGCAGGCACTTCGGTCGCTGCAGGTGTTTCTGTTACAACAGGCACTTCGGTCACTGCAGGTGTTTCTGTTACAACAGGCACTTCGGTCGCTGCAGGTGTTTCTGTTACAGCAGGCACTTCGGTCGCTGCAGGTGTTTCCGTTGCAGCAGGCACTTCGGTCGCTGCAGGTGTTTCCGTTGCAGCAGGCACTTCTGTTTCCTCTACACGAAGATTAACATCCAGCAAGGCCAGCGGCAGGCCGGCGTCATTGTTATAAACGGCATATCCGCGGTCTTTTCCTCGTGCAACAAAGGCAGCTGTTTCTCCCTCTGTAAGAGGAATCAGCTTGTCCGCATCAACATAACCATGCTTTACACCTTGGTCGGTATCAAAGTTTACAGAAAGCCTGTCCCGTTTTTCATCAACATAGCGGCTGTCTGCATACACAACGTTGTCAGCAAGCAAGCGAGTCAATATGATACCGCTGCGCTCTGTAGTATACACACGAACATTGCCGGTTGCTGTCTTGACATAGCCCATCGCAAAAGAAGGAATTTCTGCCGCAGTCTTATCAGAAGGTTCCTGAACAGGAGCTTCTGTAGCAATTGACACTTGTTCTGTTGCTTCCGCTGCAGGTATTTCAGTTTGGGGTTGTTGAGGCAACTCCGTAGGCACTTCTGTCGGCACTTCCGTCACCGGCGCAGACGGAATCTCAGTAGGTGCCTCTGTCGCAGGCGCAGGGGGAACCTCTGTAGGTGCCTCTGTCACGGGTGCAGGAGGAACCTCCGTAGGTGCCTCTGTCACCGGCGCAGGCGGAACCTCCGTAGGCGCAGGATCGACTACAGCAGTAACTGCCGGCGCATCTTCACCGGCCCTGGTGTAATCCGGCCCTGTAAAAATACGGGATGAATCAAAATCCAACAACATCAAAACTGTGAGTATGATGGATATGACACTGCGGAGTTTTTTGTTTTCCATGAGTTGCACCCCTATTCTCTTTTGCTTCGCTATGGTCTGCTGTGTACAGACACTGTTCTTTAGTGGACAAGACTACCTTACTTCCCATTATATGGCACGCTATGGGGCTATTTCGACGTATATTGAATTATACACGCAGCTTTCGAAAACCGCAATAGCAAATATTCATTATTTTTTTAAATTTTGAAGATAATTTCGTAATATTCTGTCGAATATTTCTTTTTATATCCTTCAAAATCAATCAGAAAAAGCCACCATTTTTCCATTACCATGTTCCTTCAAACCTATGATATATATATTTTCATCATAAATCACTCATTCGTATTTAACCCAGTTCACTGGAAACAACGAAGGTTTCCAAATGTTAACTGTAACTATATGCCATCATGTTTGTCATGAATTCGTAATGTATTTACCTGCCCTTTTCAACAGGTATTTTATTAATACCCAACTTTGTTGTCAGTGACACAAAAAAAGCTGCCCCTTCTTACAAAAAGGAAGCAGCTATCTTTAACTATCAAATCATACCAGTTTTTTTAGATTCGGCAAATATATGCTAAACGCTAACCCAAGCGCAACACCTGCTGCCGCCTGTAAAAGATTCGGTCCAATGGTTGTCAGTGCAAGGCCCCAGCCCGAAAGGATGATTTCATAAGCAAAATAGCCGCCAACCATAATCGCTTCCGCCAGAAAAAATGCGCACAAATTTTTGATATGCTTTCCGGGTCGGTACAGTATTGCCACAACGAATCCCATGAAAGCCTTTATAACCAATGTAGCGGGTATATAAACTGAAGCGCCAACGAGAAGATCAGCCAGCACCGAGCCGATTGCAGCAATCAGCGCTGCATCCTTGCCTAAAAGCATGCTGGACAAGAAAATAACGCCATCTCCCAGATGGATATAACCTGCGCCAATGGGAAGAAATATTTTTAGCTGCCAGGTTGTCAATAGAACCAATGATGACAGTAATCCCCCCAACGCCAGCCTCTTCACACGATCATCCCGCATCAAAATGCACCTACTTGACGATTGTTGATCCATGTCAGAAATAAACTGCTATAGCAAGATATCATACCTTTATCTGTTCTTCAAGCGCCGCAAGGTGCGCCTGCTCTTCCATGGCAATAGCCATAAAAGCATCTTTTGCGGCGCTGCTTTCGCAGCTAGCAGCAAATTCCTGATAGCAGCGTACCGCCGTTATCTCGCTTTCTCTGGCAAAGGATAAAAGCGAATCAATATTGCTGAGCGCACCTTCGCGGTGAGCCTGCATCAATCCCCCTGGAAACAAGACTTGAGCAGCGTAAGATTTCAGCAGAATTTGCTGCTCCTGATCACTTGATTCCACAGAGGCATTACCCATTTTCGCAAACTTTGCCAGATGCATGTTTTCATCACCATGCAGCCTTTTTAAAATGGCTAACAAAGCGGGGTCGTGACAAAGAATCAGACCCCGCTCATAAACACGGATGGCGCGCCTCTCCATTTCACAGGCGATATACAAGGCTTCCTGCTCCGATTTCACCTGCAGAGAGTTGTTTACACTGCACATGTTTTGCACAAGCGCCTCCTGTTTTGCACATATTTATCCACAGTTTTTTGCGGATGTGCCCTTTATTTTGCTTGTTTTACCTATTTCAACTTGTTTTTCCACAAGTTATGCCTTTTGCTCTTCTACATACGCATTGAGCTGGTCCACCAACTCATCTGCATTGCTGCCATGTACCGCACAAGCCTCCTCCAAGGTTTCCATGGCCGATGCGGGGCAACCCAGGCAGTGCATGCCAAACTCCATCAAAATGCGGGCGGTTCCGCGGTTCAAGCGAAGTACTTCGCCAATTGTCATTGTTTTGCTGATAGGCATGAGACATTCCTCACTTCTTTCTATTTCATCGGGTGTCAAATGGCGGCACCCGGCGCATTTATCTTACCCCAAAGGACTTGGAATGTCAACGAGACTGCCTATAGACAAATGATCCATAGGAAAACCGCACCGTAAAAAGCTTTTTTTCTTTTGCGGTGCGGCTGAACGAGAGATATAGCCTGGTTTTAAGGTAAGTGAATTAACGTTTTGGAATAATCTCCAACCAGTAC
>JAEYYW010000090.1 GCA_023428265.1 Bacillota bacterium
CCTCGTATGCATCCTGCATACTGGTCATGCCTCCGGCATAACCCGGCATGCTGGGCTTGCGCCATCCTGGCTCTGGGCAAGGGGGGGGTGTCGCCCTCAGGCGACAGGGGGGATTTACTTCCCGTTCCACTTGAACCCGGCAGCGTCCAGGAAGGCCCGGGCGATGGCCGTGTGGCCCAGGATGCTGGGGTGCACGCGGTCCCAGGCGATGTAGTTGGGGCTGTAGTGCCGGAGTAGCCCGGCCATCGTGTGCTGCGTGTCCACAAACACGGCGCCGTAGCGGGTGGCCACATCCTTCACAATCGCGCCGTATTGGTCCATCATCGCGCGCATGGGCTCGGTTTTGTTGGGTTCCAGATAAAAGGGTGTCATCAGGATCATGCCCTTCACAGCGGGCAATGTGGAGGCCACCAGGCGCTCCAGCGTGGCGGCATATTCCTCGGGGTAGACGTGCTGCTCGGTGATCAGCGGCAGGTCAAACTGCCGCCAGACGTCATTGGTGCCGATCATCACGGCCACCCAGTCGGGCTGCTGGGCCGTCACATCGCGGTCCCAGCGGGCGGCCAGGTCGCGCACGGTGTTGCCAGAGACGCCCATGTTTACAAGCCTCAGGCGGTAGCGGGGGTAAACGGCCCCCAGCAGGCCCACGGCCACATTGACCCAGCCGTTGCCATAGGGGTTGAAAAGCCCCTCGCCCACCGGCTGGGCGCGGCCGCAGTCGGTGATGGAATCACCCATGATCACGATCTTGCTGTTTGGTGCGAACAACATATCGGTTTCCTCCCTGCATATTTATTCACAATATTCTACCATTTCCTGGGCGGTTTGGCCGTAAAGGAATTGTAAATTGTGGGCAGGCGCTTGCAGGCAGGGCTGCTCCGGCCTATAATCGAGCCAACGCCCGCAGGGCGACGGAGGCGTGCATGAAACTGAACTACACCCATTTTGACGACCTGGCGCGGGCCAAAGAAGCGGGCCTGACGCTGGTGATCCCGGCGGGTAACACGGAGTACCACGGGCCCCACTGCGTGTGTGGCTGTGACACGCTGATTGTGGAAGGCGTGGCCAACCTGCTGGAACAGCAGGCGGAGATCGTGCTTGCCCCCACGATGGCCTACTGCCCCTCCACCTATGCCGCCTCCGGGCCGGAGGGCAACACGCTGCACTATGGCATGGACACCTTTGAGCGCTTCGCCCACGGCGTGCTGCAGTCCTTTCTGGAGGGCGGCTGGCGCAACATCGTGGTGCTGATCCACCATCAATATGATCGTGAGCTGCTCTTCCCGATGACGCTGGCGTGGATGAGCGCGGCCAAGCGGCTGCTCTTTGACCGCATGGAGGCGCTGCATGGCCGGGGCTGGTATGCTCGCATCGGCAATGACCCCGCGCAGATGGACTACAAGCGCTGGATCCGCGTGCTGCCGGTGATGAGCAAGGAGGTGCAGGAGCGCACCGGCTATGACCACGCCGGGCTGTATGAGTGTTCGCTGCTGATGGCGCTTTACCCCGGCATGGGGCTGGTACGGCCGGTAACCGCCGCCGGCGCTGCCGAGTGGTTTGCTAAAAGCGCCTCGGGCGCATCGGCGGAGCTGGGGCAAACAATGCTCCGGGAGATCCTGGAGGATTTGAAGGGGAAGGTGTGAGCATTCTTGCGCACGCCTCATCTGTATCCTGCATATTGGTCATGCCTCCGGCATAACTCGATACGCCGGGCTTTCGCCATTCTGGCTCTGGGCAGGGGAGTGGGGAATGCCAGACTCCCCCTGTCGCTTTGCGACATCCCCCTCAACGAGGGGGACAAGTGCAACTTGTCCAGTGTACGACTTGCCTCCCTTTTTGAGGGAGGTGCCGCCATCGGCGGCGGAGGGAGTTATAAGCAAACCCCCGCCCGGTTCACTCCGGCGCGGGGGTTTTGGTTTGTTTCTGCGCAGCAGCCCGTCAGCCCACCGGCGACGCGGAGGGATCCGGCGCGGGCGTGGCGTCAGGGTTGGCGGTGATCGTCAGACCGGCCTCATAGGCCTCCTCAATGCAGGCCTGATGGTCCGGGTCCACCTTGTTGGAGCCATGGGTGCGGGAGCCGATGAAGTGGATGCAGAACTGGCCCTTCATGTCGTTGTTGGCTAGCGTGTCATAGCCGTGGGGCATGCAGTTCATCGAGGCAGCCAGCCGCCTGCCGTTCACAAACACCCAAACAGGCCGGCGGTCCCAGGAGAAGTTGCCGCAGGCCTTAAACAGCGTGGCCGTGTCAGTGGGCGTGATCGTCTCCACATCGGCGTGCTTGGTGCCGCCGGTGCGCTTGATGTTGAACGTGTAGCCGGTGCGCACATCCACAATCACGGCACTCAGGTTGCGGGCAAACACCGAGCCGCTCACAGCGTCCCAAGTGAGCTTTTCCACCGGAAGCGCCAGGCTTGCGTCAATGGTGCGAGGCCAGGGGGTGACCGAGCTGAGGTCCGGGGGGTTCAGCATTGTATAGAGCGCCGAAAGCGTATAGTTGCCGGCCAAGCCGTCGACATCCAGCTTCACAGACCGCTGGAAGCTTTTCACCGCCGTCACGGTGCTGTTTCCAAACACACCGTCAATCTTGCCGGAGAAAAAACCCTTGATGGTGAGCGCCGTTTGCAGGTCTTTCACATTGGCGCCGGTGCTGCCTTTTTTCAGCGTGATCTGGTTGTTCAGCTTGCCCAGCGTATAGGTGGGCGTGCCGCCGCCGGTGTCGCCACCGGTGCCGCCGCTTCCGCCTGTGCCGCCTGTGCCGCCGCCGGGGGCGCCGTCACGATAGAGCGCAGTGTGGGTGTTGCGGCCCACAACGCCGTCCACACTGAGGCTGTTGGCCTTCTGAAACGCCTTCACAGCGTTCTCAGTGCCGCCGCCGAAGATGCCGTCCGCCACGCCGCTATAGAAACTTAACCCTTTCAGGCGGGTCTGGAGCGTCTTCACATCGGAGCCCTTGCAACCCCGCTTCAGCACCCTGGTGTATGCGGGGGCGGAGGAGGAGGGCTGGCTGCCGCCGCCGGTACCGCTTCCGCCAGTGCCGCCGGTGCCGCCGGAGGCGTCACGATACAGTGCGGTGTGGGTGTTACGGCCCGCAACGCCGTCCACACTGAGGCTGTTGGCCTTCTGGAATGCCTTCACGGCGTTCTCGGTGCCGCCGCCGAAGATGCCGTCCGCAGCACCGCTGTAGAAGTTCAGCTCTTTCAGGCGGGTCTGGAGCGTCTTCACATCGGAGCCCTTGCAGCCCCGCTTCAGCACCCTCGTATACGCGGGGGCGGAAGCAGTGACGGCGGGCTGGCTGCCGGTGGGCGAAGCCAATGCCAACGCCGGGGCTTGCGTGGAAAGGATCAGGCCAAGGGCAATTGCGAGAAATCCAGCGCGCTTCAGCTGCATCATCAGGCTCCTTTTGCGTGGTGTTTCCATTCATTGCAGTATTTTACAGAAAAACAGCGCTGATGTCAAAGAACTGAGGGTTACAAAAGTGTAAACAATCCAGCTGTCGCCGCAGCTACAGGGGATTCTGACTGCCGCCGCGGAGGTTTCCATACCCAAACATCAATGGTATGATTTTACTGATGTGCGGGCGGTTCGTGAACCGCCCCTACATAAAGCCGGAGCAGGCGTATCCCCACCCGCCCTTGTCGCTGCGTAGCAGTGATTCAAGGGGGGATGTCATCCGCAGATGATAGGGGGGATATCTTAACCGCCACAGCGGTTCTGAGCCGGTACGGAGCCGCCCCCTCCCCACCCTCCCTTGTCGTTGCGAAGCAGCGATTCAAGGGGGGATGTCAACCGCAGATGACAGGGGGGATATCGTAACCGCCACAGCGGCCCCGGGCCGGGCCGGAGCCCTTTGCGTTTATACCCTGCCCTACACAGACCGCCATGTTCAAACTCCCCCTGTCGCTTTGCGACATCCCCCTCAATGAGGGGGAAAAGTGCAACTTGATCCGTGTACGGCTTGCCTCCCTGAGGGAGGTGCCGCCACAGGCGGCGGAGGGAGTAATAAACAAAAACCCCGCCCCTATCACAGGGGCGAGGTTTCTCGCATATCAGACAAACCGAGATGGAGCTTAATAGTCCTTCACAGCATCCTGTCAAACTTCAGGCTGATGTCCAACGCGCGGATCGTATGCGTGAGCGCGCCGATGGAAATGAGGTCCACACCGGTTTCGGCCACGGCCTTCAGGTCTTTATCGCCCATGTTGCCGGAGGCTTCCACGATGGCGTGGCCCGCCACGCGGCGCACGGCCTCGGCCATCTGCTCGTTGCCCATGTTGTCCAGCATGATGATGTCGGCACCGGCAGCAAGGGCTTCCTCCAGCATCGCAAAGTTTTCCACTTCCACCTCAATCTTGAGCGTGTGGGGAGCCAGCGCGCGCGCAGCCTGCACCGCGGCGGTGATGCTGCCTGCGGCGGTGATGTGGTTGTCTTTGATCAGCACGCCGTCGGCCAGGTTGAAGCGGTGGTTGGAGCCGCCGCCCACGCGCACGGCGTACTTTTCCAGCGCCCGCAGGCCCGGCGTGGTCTTGCGGGTGTCGGCAATGCGAGCCTTGGTGCCGGCCACGGCGGCCACGGCCTCTGATGTGCGGGTGGCGATGCCGGAGAGTCGCTGCATCAAATTCAGGCCCGTACGTTCGCCGATCAGCACCGATCGGGCGGGGCCCTCCACCTCGGCGATCACGTCGCCCTTCTGGACGGCGTCGCCGTCTTTCCCGTGGGCGGTGAAGCACACCGCAGGGTCCAGCAGCTGGAACACCCGCGCGGCAATGGGCAGGCCGCAAAGCACGCCGCTTTCCTTGGCGATGTAGCGGCCGTGGATGCGCCGGTCTTCCGGCACGGTGCTCAT
Source organism: Bacillota bacterium (assembly GCA_023428265.1). Classification (GTDB taxonomy): domain Bacteria; phylum Bacillota; class Clostridia; order Christensenellales; family UMGS416; genus JAEYRA01. The sequence continues at coordinate 4,844 of JAEYYW010000090.1, forward strand.
CGTGGTGATGTCGCCGGCGCCCAGGTCTTCCTCCAGCGCCATGTGGATCACTTTATCTACCGATCGCATGTCCAGCATATCTGCATCCCCCTTGTCACTCGTCGTCGCGGAAGTGCGCCCCCAGGCTCTCCTTGCGGGCCAGCGCCGCTGTGAGCACCAGTTTGCCCACCTGGGCCATGTTGGCCGTCTCCACGGCCTTGGCCGTGGGCAGCGCGCAGCCGTTCAGCTGATCCACCATTTCCTGGACCCGCGAAAGCGCCTCCGTCATGCCGGTGGCGTTGCGGATGATGCCGCCCTTCTTGGTCATCAGCCCCCGGATCTCGGTGCGCATGGCGTCCAGGTCGTCGGTGATGCCGTCGGGGTTGGTAAAGCTGGTCAGGTCCGGCTTGCCGGCCGGGGCAGCATTGATTTCGTTGATGAGCCCCGCGCACCGCCGGGAAAACACCAGGCACTCCAGCAGCGAGTTGCTGGCCAGGCGGTTGGCGCCGTGCACACCGGTGCAGCTGGTTTCGCCGCAGGCGTAAAGGCCCGGCACGCTCGTGCGGGCATAGGTATCCACCGCCACGCCGCCCATGAAGTAGTGCTGCACCGGGATCACCGGGATCCACTCGCGGGCAATGTCGATGCCGCGGCTCATGCAGCCCTCATAAATCGTGGGGAAGCGGGCGGCCAGAAAGCTGCGGGGCTTGCTGGTGATGTCCAGATAAACGTGGGGCAGGTCATATTTCTTCATCTCGCGGATGATCGCGCGGGTCACGATGTCGCGGGGGGCTAGGTCTGCCAATGGGTGCACCCCCTGCATGAAACGATCCCACCGGCGGTTGCGGAGCACCGCCCCCTCCCCCCGCAGCGCCTCGCTGATCAGGAAGAAGCGGCCCTGCTCGTCCGGGTGGATCAGCGCCGTGGGGTGGAACTGCACAAACTCCATGTCCTTGAGCCTGGCTCCGGCGCGGGCGGCGGCGGCAATGCCGTCGCCGGTGTCTGCCTTTGCGTTGGTGCTGTTGCGATAGACGCGGCCAATGCCGCCGGTGCACAGGATCACATGGGGGGCGGCATACACCTTTCTGCAGCCGTTTTCCAGCGTCAGCACGCCGCAGGTGTGGCCGGAGGCGTCGGTGAGCACGTCGGAGAGCATCACGCCCTGGCGGATCGTGAGGTTTGGTGTTTGCGCGGCAAGCTCGCCCAGGCACTTGGTCACGCCCCTACCGGTGGCGTCACCGCCGCAATGCACAATGCGGTTGTGGCTGTGGGCACCCTCACGGGTGACGTGCAGGTGGCCATCCTCATCTGCGTCAAAGGGCACGCCCATGCGCATCAGTGCGGCGATGTCGCCGGGGCCCTCGTGCACCAGCACCCGCACCGCTTCCTCGTCACAGGCCCACGCGCCGGCTTCCAGCGTGTCGCGGAAATGCACCTCCGGGTCGTCGTCAGGCTCCACCACGGCGGCAATGCCCCCCTGGGCATACCAGCTGTTGCTGACTTCCAGACCCGCCTTGTTGAGCACTGCCACGCGAAGCTTCCGGTCCAGGTTCAGCGCGGCATAAAGCCCCGCAATGCCGCTGCCCACGATCACAACGTCAAATTCCTCCCGGTCGCAGGCGGCCAGGTGCCCGTCAAACAAAAACCTTCTCACGATGTCTCTCCCGTTATGCCTTCAGCATCCTGTCCAGGCATTGCCCGGCCTGGCGGATGGTTTCCTCATCCAGATCGATGGCGTTGGTCATCGTCTCCAGCGCGTGCAGCACGTCATCCAGGCCTGTTTTTTTCATGTTCACGCAGAAAAGCCGGGGCGAAAGCAGCCAAAACTTTTTCTGCGGATAAAGCTTTTGCAGCCGGTGCAGGATGCCCTGCTCGGTGCCGATGACAAATTCGTTTTGATTTGATTTGCCCACGAAATCAAGGATCTGTGCGGTGCTGCCGGCATAATCGGCAGCGTCCACCACGGCCGGCGGGCACTCCGGGTGCACCAGCACCGGAGCCCCCGGCGCGGCAGCCCTGGCTGCCTCCACATCGGCCACGCCCACCCGCTCGTGGGTGGGGCAGAAGCCGGCAAAGGGGATGATCTCCTTATCCGGCGTGTGGTGGGCCACAAAGTGCCCCAGGTTGCGGTCGGGCACAAAGATGATCTGCCGGTTGGGCAATGACTGCACGATCCGCACCGCGTTGGAGCTGGTGCAGCAGATGTCGCTGACGGCCTTCACCGCCGCCGATGAGTTCACATAGCACACCACCGCCGCCTCGAGATATTGCGCCCGAAGCTGCAACACATCCTCCGGCGTGACCATGTCGGCCATCGGGCAGCCGGCGGAAAGCACCGGCAGCAGCACTGTTTTTTGGGGGTTCAGAATCTTTGCGCTCTCGGCCATGAAATAGACGCCGCAAAACACGATCACATCGCCTTGTGCTTCGCGGGCCTTGCGGGAAAGCTCGAAAGAGTCGCCCACAAAGTCAGCAATGTCCTGCACCTCTCCATGCTGGTAAAGGTGCGCAAGGATCACGGCGTTGCGTTCCTGCTTGAGCTTCATAATCTGTTCTTGCGTGGTTGGCAAGGCTTTCACCTGCTTTGGGCCAAAGCCCGTAATTTCACCTAATCATAACACCTGGAAGAGAATGGTGCAATCGGCAGAGCAGACAACAAAACCGCCCCGCAATTGAGCAACCTCTGTGACGCAAAAGGGCGGGGTCATCGCCCGCCCTGCCGGTCTCAGAACCTTCTCCTGCGCAGGAAAAGCTCCTGGAAAATCAGAAACAAAATGAAATCGCGGAAAATGCTTCCGCGCCGGAAGCTCTCCGGATGCCTGCGGCGGAAGTCCTCAAACTCCCGGGGGCGCCTGCGGCGGAGCTCCTCCAGGTTTCTCGGCACTTCTTCCCCCGGAAACATGCGGCGAAACTCCTCTTCAAGCCCACTGGGCAACTGAGCCGCGCCGATGTCTGCCGCCTCGTCATATTGCATATCATAAGCCGCCATCTCCGGATAGACGCGAAACATTTTCTCGCAGATGCGGTCGCACATGCAGTCCATCATCGCGTTCGTCGGCATCATGACACCGTGCATCTCCATCTCGTCGCACGCTTCCATGACAAAAGGATGTATCTTGTGGTGTAGCCTCGGGTATAGCATCTGCTCCCCGGCGGCATCGTCAGCCATGCAGGGATGCCTTCTCATCTCGGGGTATTCATTGCCTTGCATGAAAAACCTCCTCATAATGAGTATCCAGTTCATGATATGAGCCGGATATTGGGAGGGTGCCGGAAACTGGATATACGTTGAAGGCACTCACCCCCCTGGCCCCCCCTCTCCCACAAATGCGAGAGGGGGGGAGTGCCTGAATAATCTCGCATCAGCTTGTCAGATAGCTCCCCCTCTCGCACGCGAGTGGGAGAGGGGGTTGGGGGGTGAGTGCTTTCTCCTTTGGGAGAATGAGCCGGGAAGAGAGCATACAAAAGCCCCCTCCGGCTCATCGCCAAAGGAGGCTTGCTCTGAACCGGGGCGGATACAGGACCACGCCCGGTGCATGCCGTTATTTCAACCCGATCTTTCCTCTTTGAATCATCTCCAGCAGGTCTTTCCACAGAGGATGATCCTTGTCCAGCACGATGGTGGACTGCCCCAGCGATTCCTTCAGCGCCTGCAGGCTGCGCCAGTAGGCGTAAAACTCCGGATCCTTGCTGTAGCTGTTTGCATAGATCTCCAGCGCCGCCGCGTCGCCCTGCCCTTCGATCTGCTTGGCCTGCCTGGTGGAGTCCGCCAGCAGTTTACTTGCATCCAGGTCGGCGTCGGCCATCGCCTTCTGGCTGTTTTCCTGGCCTTCGCTGCGGTATTGCTGGGCCACCTTCTGCCGGTTGGCCACCATGCGGTCATAGGTGCTCTGCAGGTTGGCCGGCGGCAGCGAGGTGCGGTTGATCTGCACATCGGCCACCTCAATGCCACCCTCGCGGAGCGCGGCGTTCATCTGCGTGAGCGCCTCCTCCAGCGCGGCGTTGAGCACGTCTTTGTTGCTCAGGAAGTCTGTGGCCTTCAGCTTGTTGATCTGCTGCACCAGGATGGGATAAATTGTGCTGTCCAGCACCTGGGAGGCCTTCTCCACCGTGCGATGCGTCTGGTAAAACAGCGCCGGGTTGGCGATACGCCACTGGGCATAGAGGCGCACGAAATACTTGCTCTTGTCGTTGGTGTTCACATCGGATTCCTGAGAGATATAGGTGAGCAGCCGGCTGTCATACTTCTTCACCTGATCCACAAAGGGGATCTTGAAAAACAGCCCCTTGCGCTTGAGGATCGTCACGCCGCCCTCTTTGCCGATCTTCTCCAGCAGGTCGGGGTTCTGGTCCAGGAAGTTGATGCCGGGGTCAACAACCACCTGGTTGATCACGCCCAGGCGGAACACAGCCGCCTGCTCCGCCTCTCCCACGGTGAACGTGCAGAGGCTGAACAACAGGATCAACGCCGCGACCATCACGGCAAACAGGATCACACCCTTGATAGACTTCCAGAGCTGGGTCATGCTTTCCCGCTCGTTGACATTGATTGTGGACATCTCAGTTCCCTCCTTCCGGTGCAGCGGTGGCGGCAGGTGTGGCCGACGGCGCGGCTGCGCCATTCAGAGACAGCGTCTTCAACACGCCGTTGTCGTCCACAATATACACCTGCGACGCGCCGGACAGGATCTCCTGCAGTGTCTCGATCAGCAGCCTGGTGCGGGTGATGTCTTTGTTCAGCGCGTATTTGGCATACACCTCGTTGAACTCCGCCACCTCGCCTTCGGCACCCGCGATGGTTTTGGCCTTATAGGCCTCGGCGTTTTGGATCATCTTATAGGCCTCGGCCCGGGCGTTTGGCACAACCTGGTTCTGATATTTCTCTGCTTCGTCCAGGTTGCGGGTTTTCTCATTCATGGCGTCCAGCACGTCTTCATAGGCCGCTTTCACCTCTTCGGGCACGCGAACCTCCTGGAAGCTGACCGCGCTCACCGTCACACCCAGGCGGTAGGGCTCCAGGATCTCCCGGAAGTCCAGCAGCACCTGCGTGGCGATGGCCTCTTTGTTCACCTGCGCATCATCCAGCGTGTGGTTCTGCATGTTGCGGCGCAGCACCGTCTCAAAGGCGCTCTGCATGGTCTTGGCGGGGTTTTCCGCCTGATAGAGATAGGAGGCCACGTCTGTCACCTTGAACTGATAGACGATCTCCGCATTGATGATGTTTTGGTCACTGGTGAGCATGATGGCTTCTTCCGGCACATCCTCATAGACCGGCTCTGAGTTTGTTGTGCCGGCCTTCTTGGTGCGGAACCCATACTCCATCGTGTAAAGCTGCGTGGTGCTCTTTGCCCGCACTTCCTTCACCAAAGGCATCCGCCAATACATCCCCGGCCCCTTTGTGTCTGACAATTCGCCGAACGTCAGCACAACGGCCTGTTCTCCTTCGTTCACGCGATAAATCCCCGACAGCCCCATCACAGCCACAACGGCGATCAAGGCCATCACGACAATCAACTTGATCTTGCCTGCCTTCAAAAAAGCACACCTCCAAACAATCTATGATAGTATTATACAGGAAACGACACGCTCCCGGGGGCAAAACCGGCTGTAAACCCCATTCTGCCGCGCAAAAGCATCGAAATCCATGACAAAAACGAAGCGGGCATCGCTGCCCGCTTCGTTTTGCACTCGTTTGAGATCAGATCTCCTGCCAGCGGTGGCATGCCACCATGTGGCCACCGCCGATGTCCTGCAACGCCGGCGCTTCCTCTTGGCAGCCATCCACCGCGTAGGGGCAGCGGGATGCGAACACGCAGCCCGGCGGCATATCGATGGGCGAAGGCACGTCGCCTTTCAGAATGATGCGCTTCTTGTTGCGCTCAATCTCCGGATCAGGCAGCGGGATCGCCGAAAGCAGCGCCTGCGAATAGGGATGCGTGGGCCGCTTGTAGAGATCGTCACCGTCGGAAAGCTCCACGATTTTGCCCAGATACATCACAGCGATGCGGTCGGAGATGTATTTGACCACGTTCAGGTCGTGGGCGATGAACAGATAGGTCAGGCCCATCTTTTGCTGCAGATCCTTCAGCAGGTTAATGATCTGCGCCTGGATGGACACATCCAGCGCCGAAATCGGCTCGTCGCACACGATGAACTCCGGCTCGATGGCCAGGGCGCGGGCGATGCCGATGCGTTGGCGCTGGCCGCCGGAAAACTCGTGGGGGAAGCGGCTGCCGTGCTCCCGGTTCAGGCCCACCAGCTCCAGCAGCTGGAAAATACGATCTGTGCGATCCTTGCCGGCATAGAGCCTGTGAATGTCAATGCCCTCGCCGATGATGTTGGAAACCGTCATGCGCGGGTTCAGCGATGCGTAAGGATCCTGGAAAATCATCTGCACCTTTTTGCAGAAGTTGAAGGAGTCCGTTTTGCTGAAGCCCATCACATCCTGGCCTTCATAAGAATAAACGCCGTCGGTGGGCAGATAGATGCGCGACAACACGCGGCCGATGGTGGACTTGCCGCAACCGGACTCACCCACCAGGCCCAGCGTCTCGCCCCTGTTGATCACAAGGTCGATGCCGTCCACGGCTTTGAGCACCTGCTTGTGCCCCACGTTAAAATGCTTTTTCAAGCCTGTGAGCTTGATCAGTTCCTTCTGCGCCATTTCCCTCACCTTCCCGTCTTCAGGCGCTCAGGCTTCGGCGCCTCAGGATGCTGCAACCAGCAGGAAACCATGTGCCCGTTGCCCAGATCGTATTCCATTGGCAGCTTTTCGTGGCAGACCTTCATGCAGTATCTGCAGCGATCGGCAAAGCCGCAGCCGACCGGCGGCTTCAGCAGGTCCGGCGGCGTGCCCTCAATGGAAATGAGCTTCTGGGAGCGGTCATGGTCCAGGCGGGGGCGGGCTTCCAGCAAGCCCCAGGTGTAGGGATGCTGCGGGCGATAGAAGATATCGTCCACAGTGCCGATCTCCACGATCTTGCCGGCATACATCACTGCCACGCGGTGGGCCATCGAGGCCACCACACCCAGGTCGTGGGTGATCAGCAGCAGCGCCGACCCGGTCTCGTTTTGCAGATCCTTCATCAGATCCAGAATCTGCGCCTGGATTGTCACATCCAGCGCCGTGGTGGGCTCGTCGGCGATCAATAGCTCCGGGCTGCAGGCCAGCGCCATGGCGATCATCGCCCTCTGGCGCATGCCGCCGGAAAACTCATGGGGATACTGGTGCGCGCGCTTCTCCGCGTTGGGGATGCGCACCATATCAAGCAGCGAATAGACCTTTTCCATCGCGGCCTTCTTGGAAAGGCCCTGGTGCAGGCGGATGCTTTCGGCAATCTGCTTGCCAATGACCATCGTGGGGTTCAAGCTCGTCATGGGGTCCTGGAAGATCATGGCGATCCTGCAGCCACGCACTCTGCGCATCTCTTTTTCGGTTTTGGTCAGGATCTCCTCCTCGCCCATCAAGACCGATCCGGACTTGATGCGGGCCGGAGGCATGGGGTTCAGCTTCATGAGCGTTTGCGCCGTCACGGTTTTGCCGCAGCCGGACTCGCCCACCAACGCGAGCACTTCCCCCTTGTCAATGTGGAACGACACCCCGCGGACAGCCTGCACCTCACCGGCATAGGTGTCAAAGGAAACTCTTAAGTCTTTCACTTCCAGCAGTTTGTTGCTCATAGTTGTCGTGCCTACTTTCTAAGGCGCGGATCGAGAACGTCGCGCAATTTATCACCGAGGATGTTTAGTGACAGCATCGTCAAGCTGATGAATGCAGCCGGAATAAACAAGAGATAGGCATGGGAACGGAACTCCTGAATGCCATCGCTGGCCAGCATGCCCCAGCTGGAAGTTGGAATGGTAACTCCCAGACCGATGAAGCTCAGGAACGCCTCGGTAAAGATTGCGCCCGGAATAGCCAGCGTCAGGCTCACGATGACCAGCCCCAGTGTGTTGGGCAGCATGTGGTTCATGATCACACGGCGGGACCCGGCGCCCAGCACTTTGGCAGCCAACACGAATTCCTGCTCCTTCAATTGGGTGATCTGGCCACGCACCAGCCTCGCCAAACCGGTCCAGCCCACAATGGCCATTGCCAGCACAATCGTCCATAATCCTGGTTTCATCACCACCAGAAGAAGCACAACAATGATCAAATACGGTATGCCCACGACAATTTCCAGTATCCTCATCATGAACATATCAACTTTTCCGCCCAGATATCCGGAGATGCCGCCGTAGGGCAGACCGAACAGAAAGTCAGTGACTGCCGCCATGAAACCAATGAAAAGGGAGATTTGCGCTCCCAGCCAGACGCGCGTAAACACATCGCGCCCAATGGAATCGGTTCCGAACCAATGCATGTGCCCCTGCGTGCCATACGTGGAGTCAGTGCACATTGTGAAAGGAGCCAGGTATGTTTCCGTTGAATGGATTTCTGAGCCGGAAAAGCCTGATAACTCCGGGAAAACAATAGCGCCGATCACGATAACGATCAAATAGACCAGGCAAAGCAGCGCAGACGCACTCTTTCTGAGCCGGCGCCATGCATCCTGCCAGTAAGTCATGCTTTTTCTCACGATCACCTGGCTTGCAGCGATGTTGGAACCTACGACCTCAAAGTCTTCCTTGGTAAGTTTTAGATCCATATCGTTCATTTGATGCACCTCTACTTTTCCAGTCGAATGCGCGGGTCAATCAACCCGTATGCGACATCGACCACCATGTTCAATATGATCAGGAAGGCTCCGTAAAACATCGTCATTCCAGAGATAACCGTATAGTCAAGCGTCTGCACCGACGTAACGAAATACTTGCCCATGCCTGGCACAGAGAAGATCTGCTCGATGACGAATGTGCCTGTCAGCAACGCCGCTGCCATCGGCCCGAGCACTGTGATGATCGGCAGAATGCCATTGCGAATGCCATGCTTGAAAATGATTGCCTGAGAAGACAAACCTTTGGCTTTTGCAGTTTTGATATAATCTGAATTCATGACATCTATCATGTTGGCACGCATCAAGCGGGATATTTGCGCGAGTGACCCAAGAGACAGCGCAATCACAGGCATGATGCGGTGTGCTTCCGTTTTCCACCCTGCTACCGGGATTATGTTATACGAAAGATGGAACCAGTCCTTCATCAACGCGGAGAACCGATATCCCAGGAAATAGTTCAGTAGCCCGCCCACGATAAAGCCGGGCACTGAAACGCCGAACACTGCAATGAACATCACAACCGTGTCGGTCGCCTTTCCTCGCTTGACTGCCGCCAGAACTCCCAGCGCGATGCCAAACACAACGGCTACAATCAGTGATCGTATCCCTAGCTCAGCTGAAACCGGGAATGTCTGGGCGATTACACCTGTGACGGGGCGGCCTTTGTAATACAAAGAATCACCCAAGTCACCTTGCAGTACATTCAAGAGGTATCGGCCATATTGCACGATCGTCGGCTTATCCAGATCATACTTCTCAATCAAGGCCTTGTGTACAGATTCCGGAATTGCCTTCTGGCCGATAAATGGATCACCAGGCATCAGCCTCATCAGGAAAAACGTAAACGACACCAGCACCAGCAGTGTCAGCAACGAATACCCGACTCGCTTAATAATATAAGTCCTCAACAGTATCCCCCCAAACTCCGGAAAATGCTGATTTCAGCTATATGAAAGCAAACCATGCTGACTCTTCAAAGCAATCAATGTACGAGACCGCATGCTGGAGCGCATACGGCCTCGCACATTTGAATTATTAGTTGTTGGACTTTAGGCTATCGCCCTTCACTTACTTCGCCTCGAAGTAAGCCCACATCAGGTTGACATCCTGCAACGCGTTGCGGACAACACCCTTGAGTTCGGGAACGGTCGTGTAGTTGCGGACACGGAAATACACAGGGGCAAAGGGCATGTCCGTCATGAGCAGCTTTTCCATCTGGAAGTAGATGTCATAGCGCTTGTCACGGTCTTTTTCGTTGCGAGCCTGGTCGAGCAGATCGTCATATTCCTTGCTGGAGTAGCCGGTGTGGTTGTTGCCGTTGCCGGTCTCATACACATCCAGGAAGGTCATCGGATCGTTGTAGTCCGGGCCCCAACCAGAGGAGCTCATCATGAAGTCATTCTTCTGGGTCTTCTCAAGGCGGGACTTGAAGGGCATGGTCAGGATCTCAACATCGATGCCCAGGTTGCGCTTCCAGCATTCCTGATAGAAAGCGGCAGTTTCCTTGGCGGTGTCGGTGTCATCAGACAGCATGGAGAGCTTGAGATCTTCAGCCTTAATGCCCAGCTCAGCCAGACCCTTTTCGAGAGATTCCTTGGCGGCGGCAGGATCGTTATCCTTCACCAGCGGCTCAGCAAACTCTTCGGGGAAAGTGGCCTTGGTCTTGCCCGCGATTTCGGGGGTGGTATAAGAGGTGGCGACCATTGTGTCGTCCTTCAGCACGGTGCTGATGTAACCCTTGCGGTCCAGAGCAAAGCTCAGAGCCTGACGGATATACTTGTTGCGCAGAGGATTGTCTTTGTCGCCGACCTTGTCGCGGGTGTTGAACTCAATGTAGAACGTGGCGCCGTCGCCATACTTCTTGATCTCATAGCCGGCATCCAGAACGGTCTGGATCTGCTTGCCGCGCACGCCGACCATATCGAGGTCGCCAGCGAGGAACATGTTCAGAGCCGTCTCGGCGTCCTTGACGATTCTCATATCGATACCAGCAATCTTGACGATGTCAGCATTCCAGTAGTTGGGGTTCTTCTTCAGAACCAGACCAACCTCATGCTCCCAGGTCTCGATCACGAACGGACCGCTGTAGAGAATCTTGTCAGCGTCTTTGCCGTAGTTCTCGGCGCCGACGGAGTTGTAGAACTTCTCGTTGACCGGATAGAACACGCCGAAAGCGCAAACATCCAGGAAGTAATCGGCCGGGCGCTCAAGGGTGATGATCAGAGTCTTGTCATCCTTGACTTCAATGCCCAGATCCTCAACCTTGCCCTTACCGGTGTTATAAGCTTCACCGCCCTTGATCAGATAGCCAAGGTAGGAATACGGAGCACCGGTGTCTTTGTTCAGCAGCGTCTTGAACGTGAAAGCAAAGTCATTGGCGGTGATCGGGTCACCATTGCTCCACTTGGCATCGCGCAGGTGGAAGGTGTAGGTCAGACCATCTTCGGAGACATCCCAGCTCTCGGCAATACCGGGCTGACGCTCATTGGTCGGGCCCATGCGGACGAGGCCTTCACCGACATGACGATACAGCGTCAGGCAGACGGTGTCGGTCATGAGCATGGAGTTCATTTCCGGGGGCTCCTGAGAATCGAGCCAGCGGACCATTTTCAGGTCTTCGGCTGGAGCGGTCGTGGGCGAATCGGTGGCTGCTGCTGTGTCAGCGGGCTTGTCGCTGGCTGCCGGTGCCGGGGTGGCAGTGGTGCAACCCGCGAGAGCCAGACCGAGAAGCATGATCACAGCGGTGATCAGAGACAGTCTCTTCATGTGTCTTCTCCTCCTTAATTTGACATGTCAATCCGAGTATCTCATACAAGCATCGTTGCCGCATGAGAAAATGTGAGTACATTTGTTGATGTATATAATACTTCGTACATTCGAAATTTACAAGTCCTATTTTGCGATTATGCAACTTTGCAAATGCAAAATTTCAAGTATTTCCAGATAGAAATCCAGTGATTACGCCAATCGGAAATATATACCAAAACACAAGCGGAATATGCAACCCGTGCATACTCCGCCCAAAGATACTATCTTTAATGAGTTAAAGCGCTATTGCGATGTCGCGGCAAATCGTCATGCCTGATGCTTGAAATGTTTCTCACCGGCGGCATATTCCGCCATTATCTGGCCATTGCCCCGGAGCAGATATTTGTAACTGACAAGGCCGTCGAGCCCGACCGGGCCGCGGGCGTGCAGTTTTCCAGTACTGATGCCCACCTCGGCGCCCAGGCCAAAGTTGAAGCCGTCGGCAAACCGGGTGGAGCAGTTGTGAAACACGCCGGCCGAATCCACCATGCCCATGAATCGCTTTGCCGCTTCTCCGTCACTTGTCACGATGGCGTCGGTGTGGTGAGAGCCATAGCGGTTGATGTGCCCGATCGCCTCGTCCAAAGTATCGACCACCTTGATGGAGATGATGTAGTCCAGATACTCGGTCTTCCAGTCTTCCTCACCGGCTGGAGGAATGTCGATGATGGCGCGGGTGCTTTCGCAGCCGCGCATCTGCACATGGGCGCCGTCAAATGCCTTCTTCATCTCCGGCAGAAAGGCCGGCGCGATATCCCGGTGCACCAGCAGCGTTTCGGCGGCGTTGCACACGGCCACATATTGGGCCTTGGAGTCCAGCGCCACCTTCACCGCCATCGGCACATCGGCGGCGGCGTCCACATACACATGGCAGATGCCGTCGGCGTGGCCCATCACAGGGATGCGGGTGTTGTCCATGATGTGGCGCACAAACTCATTGGAGCCCCTGGGGATGATCAGGTCAATCAGGTCATCCAGCTCCAGCATGTCGGTCACATCCTGACGGGTTTCCATCAAGCCCGCCCAGCCCTCGGGGATGCCGCTGGCCACAGACGCAGCATAGATGGCGTCAAACAGCGCCCGGTTGGTCAGCACTGCTTCCCTGCCGCCCTTGAGCAGCACGGCGTTGCCCGATTTCAGGCAGAGGGCGGAAATCTGCACAAGAGCGTCCGGCCTGGATTCAAAAATGATTCCGATCACACCGATGGGGCAGGTCATGCGAGTGAGATCCAGACCGTCGTCCATTTTGCACTGATAGAGCGTGCGGCCCAGCGGGTCTTCCATCGCGGCCAGCTGCCTGAGGCCGGCGCACACGGTGGCCAGCTTCGTGCCGTCAAATTTCAGGCGCTTCAGCAGCGGCGCGGCAAGCCCCTCGGCCTGGCTGCGCTCCAGATCCTGCCGGTTTGCCTCAAAGATGGCCTCGCGGCCAGCTTCCAACGCATCGGCGGCGGCAAGCAGCGCCCGGCTCCTCTCTTCATTGGAAGAAAGAGCCAGCGAGATGGCGGCCGTGCGGGCCTGCTGGGCGGTCTGGCGGATGTTTGTCATAGAAAACCCTCCGGAAATTGGGATTGCTCCCAGGTGTTATCGCACTTCTGTGATCTGCTGGAACTGGCCGAGGATCTCCTGCAGGTCCACCATGGTGGAAAGCGCGACGACCACCATCAGCACCAGCGTGATCACGCCCAGACCGATCCATGGCAGCCAGTGCGGGAACCGCACCGACTTTGCGGCATAAGGTGCCGGCGCCCAGGCGGCGGAGGCCGGCGTCACAGCCCGGAAAGCCCACCACGCCAGAGCGAGCAGCGCAAGGAACGGCAGCGAGATCGCCATGTTGGTCGCCACACTGTTGACTGCTTCGGACGCGCCGGAGATGGTGATGCCCTCCCAGTTTTTCAAGGTGGTGGTGAAAAGCAGGCTCATGCCCACCAGCGTGGCGTTGTAGGTGGCGTGTGTGATCACACCGGGCAGCACCGAGCCGGAGCTCCAGGCCATATAGCCCAACAGCACGCCGATCAGAAGCCTGGTGGGCGCACCCATAATGTCCAGGTGGATCATGGAAAACGCCAGTGCGGAGAGCCACACCGCACCGTGCCGGCCCAGCACGCTGCCCATGCCGCGCATCACCACACCGCGGAAGATCGGCTCCTCTACAATACCGGCCGTGGCGCCGATGGCCACCATGCCCGCCAGCATCGTGCCGATGTTGGTTGGGTTCAGCAGGGAGGTATCCTGCACTTTCAGCCCCATGGCCTGGAAGATCTGATAGAAGAAATCAGTGATTCCCTGGACAGCCGGGGCCATCAGAATGCCGATGGCTGCCGCCAGCAGAAGCTGCGGGGCCGTGGTGCGGTTTCCCAGCATCGCGCGCACGCCGGTTTTCGTGATGACCATATACAGCACCAGCGGCAGGATCAGCAGCAGCTCGGAAATGCCCATCGCCAGATAATTCCAATATGCGGCGCCGGGCAGGTCATACATTTGCACCAGGATCAGGATAAACCCCGCGGGCGCCGAAGCCGGGAACATAAAAAACAGAAACGCCAGCACCAGCAGGCCGGAGCCAAGCAGCGTGTATTTCCTGCGCATCGGCTGATCCTCCTATTAGGGGATGATGTCTATTATACCGTAAAGTTGCAAAACGTCGAGTGCCAGATATGCAAGCAGCAGGGCAAACGCCGCCGCCCAGGGCCAGGTGGCGCTCAGGCCAGTGCCGGGTTGCGCCTTGCGGGGCTCCTCCCAGCCGGCCTTCCGGGTGTAGCGGGCAAACGCCCAGAGCGACACCGCTGCCGAAGCCGCATAGGGTATCGCCATGCACACCCACAGGACCGCAGCCACAGCCAGACCCATTGCCGGCAGAAGGATGTCCGCAGGGAAGGGCGGCGGCAGCAGCATTGGCTCCGGCCAGGAGGATGCCTGCTGGGAGGCCAACGCGGCCACCACCTGCAAGGTGAGCAGCATGGTGTTATAGGCGCAGTGGGCGGCCACGGAGGGCCAGATGGAGCCGCTGCGCACCGCCAGAAACGTGAGCACCAACCCGCCCATCAGAATGCTTGGCAGGCCGGCAAACCGCCCGTGCTCCATCGCAAACAGCAAGCCCGTGAGCAGCACCGCCACGGCGCGGGGCAGCACACCGGCCTGCCCCCGCAGGATCACCCCGCGAAACTCAAACTCCTCCACCAGCGGCGCGGCCACACTGATGGCCAGAAAGGCCGCCGCGACCTGCCCGGCGTTAATCCCTGGGCTTTCAGCTGCCGCCTCCTGAAAAATGTTGCCGCCGGTCAGCGAGACAAACGCGGCCATCACCAGCGATAGCGCGATGGAAACCGGCACAAGCAAAAACCCCACAAAACCGCCGATCACCACCTGCCCGGCCTCCGCCGGGCAGAGAAGCGCCGAGAGGCGCTCCCGCCTGATCGCCATAAACAGGATGGCCGGCAGCACCGTCAGCAGTTCAAGCCCTGCGGAAATGAGGTTCAGCACCGTCGGGCTCAGGGCATCCAGCTGCTTTGCAAACAGGAGCCGCGGCGCGAGCACCAGAGCGACCAGCCACAACGAGGAGAGAAATGCCAATAAGCCGGTGTCGCGAAACCGGCCTGAGTCCTGCGGTATGGTTTCCGGCATAAGCCCTCCCCCGGCTCTGCCGCCATGGCATCGCGGCAGGCGTGTTATTCGGCGGCGCTTCCCCCGCTGTCCGTCACGCGGATGTTGAATTGGCTTTCCACAGCCCGGTGGCTGAGCTCCCGCTTCAGCTGCTCCACCACGCGGTCACGCTCGGCGCGGAAGGGCTTGGCGGGGTCAAACACAATGGGCTTTTCCACATAGATCGAAGCCGTCTCCCGGCTGGGATACACCGGGTAGAAGCTCAGGGGCTTCCCGGTGGCCCGATAAAACATCTGCGCCAGATGCACAAAGCCGGTGTAAAGCTCGCCGGCATCGCTGCCGTCGTCCTGATAATCCCGCTCGGGCATAATCAAAAGGCTGTGGCCATGCGCCAGCGCGTCCACGCTTTTGCGGAAGGTGTCCATGATGTTCTTCTGCCCCCGATAAACAGCCACGCCGTTCATGCTGCGCATAAATGCCGCCACAAAAGGCGCGGAGACGGCCGCCCTGATCTTTGAGCCGGCAGGCCCAAAGCCCTTGCCGGGATAAAACGACTCGGCGTAGTGATGGTAGCACTCCCTGGCCGTCATAAACTTATACAGTGTCCAGACCTTGAACTCCATCGGTGTCCAGGCCAGGATCTCCACCGGGCCATACAGATTCTGATGCCTGCCCACAAACACTGCCGGCAGGTCGCCCACGTTTTCCAAGCCGTAAACGGGCTGTCTTTTGTGAAATACCCGCCAGACAAGGCGGCAAAACAGGAACAGCGGCCCATAGATCCGCTTCCCCCTCGCCGGGGCTGGGTCTCTCATAAGCCTGAATACCTCCCAATGCATTCCAGGATCGCTGGCCAGGGGTTGGGCTTCTCCAGCCAGACCAGGTCATAGTTTCCGGCTGCGCCCGGTGCCCTGGCAGGCTCCCGCCGGCCGGTCACGGTATACCCCTGGCGCTTATAAAGCGCAAGGTTTCGCTCGCTCTTTTCGCCGGTGAAGATGGAATAAACCGCGCAAGCCCTGCAAGCCTCCTCCAGCGCCGCTACCAGCCTGCGGCCCACGCCTTCACCCTGCCGCTCAGGCAGCACATACAGCCTGCCCACATGGCAGATTCCGGTATCTATCATCCCACGGACCGCCCCAATGATACGCCCGCCGCTTTCCGCTTTCATGACCACGCCTCCGGCGGCCACAAACCGGGCCACATCCTCCGGCTGCTCGGTCATCGGCGGGATGCTCCAATCATCATAAATCAGGCACTGCTCCTCAAAGGCCCTCCGCTGCCCGGCAAGCATTTCGGCAATGTCGCTGCCCTCGGCGCGGCGGATGGCAATCTCCTGCCCGCCTTGCAGCCATAGCGCCATCTCCAGATAGGGCACTGCCGGATCGCGGGTGTCTTCAAAATTGATCACATCGGCATTGAGCATCACAAAGCCCAGCTTCTCATAAAAGCCCCGTGCAAACGGCACCGCCCAGGCGATCAGCTTCACCAAGCCCTCCTGCCGGGCAAAGGCAATCGCCTCGCGGGCCAGCCTTGCGCCAAGCCCTTTGCCTCGCGCGGCGGGGCTCACAAACATGCGCGTGAGCTCGCCTCCGGCCACGGTGACGGTGCCCAGTATCGCACCGTCTTCCTCCGCAACCCAGATCCGGCCGCGGTCCCGATCGGCCGCCAAGCTTTCCTTGCTGTGGTAGCGCAGAAACAGGCCCATGACCTCGCGGGGATAGGCCGGATAATAGCTGATCCTGATCATCTCATGGACGAAGGAGAGCAGAGCGTCTGGTTCCTCATGCTTTTGAAGTATATGAATATCCATGAGGTGATTATACCATGGGGGAAATGGGGAAGAAACTTAAATATGGCATAAACAGATGGCAGTGGCGCCATTATGTCACACCTAATGCGATCGTTTGCTTTTTTGCTTACTTAGTTCCGCCGAGTACTTTTTCATCCATTCCTCTTCTGTAACCCGCATCAGAAAAACATGATCTTTGGTGATCTTGGCAACAAAAAGCAAAAACACAACAGCACAGACCCCGATAAATATCCATGGATATGTTTCAAACGCTCTATTGAGAGTGTCATCACCGATAGCGAGCACGATTATGAATGATAGTGCCGCAAAAGTTATAATGGAGTAAAAGAAGCTGGTGAACAAATTACGCAACACCAACTCACCAACAATATACTTTACCTTTTCATACTTTGAGAAATTGGGCCAATACTTCATTCTTGTGCCATACAGTTGCTGGCAGTTTGGACATGGCAAGACGGGCGCGCCGATCTTCTCCCTGGCGGTAGGAACCATATTCTCAAGCTTATACCCACAATGTGGACACATAGTCGTCCGCAAAATCATGGCAGACACCTCTTATGATCCGTTAATTCGATAATATGTATAAGCAAATAATACAGAAATTCCCAACACTAATCAATATAGAAAACTTCGATTAAACACAGCCCCTGCGCCGGGGCCGTATACCCCGCCTGCTCCCGGTCTCCGGATTCCAGGATCGCCGGGATGCTGTCGGGAGCAAGCTTCCCCCGCCCGATCTTCACCAGTGTGCCGGTCATGATGCGCACCATGTTGTAAAGGAACCCGTCTGCCGCCACATCGTAATAGACAAAAGGACCGTCGCAGGTGATTTCACTGCGCGTGACGGTCTTCACCGTCTCCCGCTCCACACCGCCGGCATTCTGGAAAGCTGAAAAGTCATGGGTGCCGAGAAAGCAGGATGCTGCCTCCTCCATCGCCTGCCGGTCCAGCTTCCACCCCACATGCCAGCTCACGTGGCGGTAGAGCGCCGTGCCGTGGCGGTCGTTATACAGCGTGTAGCGGTAATGCTTACCCACGGCGGAAAACTGGGCGTGGAAGCGGTCCGGCACCGCGCAGGAACTGCGCACGCGGATGTCCGGCGGCAGACAGGTGTTGAGGGCGCTGGCATAGCGCTCCGCCGGAATGGCCGCCACGGTCTGGAAGTTGGCCACCTGCCCCAGCGCGTGCACACCGGAGTCAGTGCGGCCGGAGCCGTAGAGCTTCACCGCCTCGCCGGTCACTTTCCGGATCGCCGCCAGCAGGGCGTCCTGCACCGTGGGGGCGTTGATCTGGCTCTGCCAGCCCCCATAGTCGGTGCCGTCATATTCGATGATGAGCTTGATGTTGGGCATAGGCTCCCCTAATTCGCGCAACAGATATTTCGTGATCTATTGTTTTTTCTGCTGATCGTCAACCCACGTTCGAAATACAGAGAGTATTTCCTTCAGATTCTTTGATCCTCCAAACCCGAGGAATTCATTCTTCTCTACGCGGCATATGAGCCAATCGTTTTCACTGCGGAAACTTTCATCTATGGGAGTAAAAAGAACATTCTCTAGTTCTGTTCCTTCCAAGTTGATGCTAACACTCCAACCAGGGTTATCGAGCGTACCTATATGAATACCAGAACCATGCTCCCAGTCTCCATCACAGTGTGCATAATACCATTCTTCCAACCACTGAACCGCATCCATGAGGTGTACACCTTCTCTATTTGTTCGAAGTTCCATCGCTAAACAACTCCGCCACATCCTTGAAGTAGCGGCCGCACTTGCTCACTTCTCCCAGCACCCGCTCCCTTCCGTGGGCCGTCAGGTGCCAGTTGTCGCGGGTCAGCCCCTCGGCGGCGGCTGGGCAGATGCGCAGCTCCACGCCAGGGAACGCCCAGCCATAGGTCATCAGGCAGCGTCGGGCGTGGTAGGGCTTGCAGCAGATCATCGCGGATCTGATGGCCAAACCGGCGGCTTCCACGGCCTTGCGGGTGAAAAAGGCATTGTCCACCGTGTGGGTGGACTGATCTTCCCGCAGGATCGCGCGCTCCGGCACGCCGTTTTGGATCAGCACGGCCCGCTCAAATTCCCATTCCGTCTCGTAATCGCCGGGATAAATGCCGCGTTTTGACTTCGGCCCGGCAAACCGACCGGCCTTGTAGCTGTATTTGCCGGAGGGCACAATCACCGGCGCGAAACCCTGCCGGTATAGCTCTGCTGCGTGCTCGGGCATTTCCGGCCAGGCGCTGCCGGGGATGAAGATGGCGTCGCTTGGTTTCGGTTCATCCTCAAGGAAGATGAAATCGGTGATGTCGCGGATGATTCGCTCAGCTGTTCTCATGTGTTCTGTTCCTGGCTCCACTGCCGGCTAATACAAAAACCCGCCGCCATAGATCCTATCCAGCACAATCGCCGCGGCCAGCGCCAGCATCACGCAGGATGCCCACAGATCCACCATGGAAAACTTCAGCACCTTCATGCGGGTGCGGCCGGCGCCGCCCTTGTAGCAGCGCGCTTCCATCGCCATGGCCAGCTCGTCAGCCCGACGGAAGGCGGACACAAACAGCGGCACCAGCAGCGGCACCATGTTGCGGGCGCGGGCCAGGATGTTGCCGGACTCAAAGTCGGCCCCGCGGCTGGCCTGGGCCTTCATGATCTTGTCGGTCTCCTCCAGCAGCGTGGGGATGAAGCGGAGGGCAATCGTCATCATCATCGCCAGCTCATGCACCGGCAGCTTGATTCTTTTCAGCGGGTTCAGCAGTGTCTCGATGCCGTCGGTGAGCGCCAGCGGCGATGTGGTCAGCAGCATCACCTGCGTGCCCAGGATCAAGAAGACCAGCCGCAGCGCCATAAACACCGCCTGCTGCACGCCCAGGTCGGTCACGGTGAAGACCCACCAGCTCCACCAGACCGAGCCGTTGCTGGTAAAGAGCATGTTCACCACCACGGTGAACACAATGATGAACAGGATGGGTTTCAGGCCCTTCAGCAAATAGCGCACCCGGATGCCGGACAGCCCAGCCCCCAGCGCCACAAACAGAAACGCCGCCAGATAACCCAGCAAGCTCTGGATGATGAAAATCAGCGTGATATAAACAGCCGCCAGTATGATCTTGGTGCGGGGGTCCAGCCGGTGCACCGGCGAGTCGCCGGGGAAGTATTGGCCCAGCGTGATGTTGTTAAGCATGGCGGGCCAGCCTTTCCACGATCCAGTCGCGCATCTCCCCAAGCGTCATGATGCTGCCCGGCACGTCCTCACCCCTCGCGCGGAGCTCGGCGGTGAGCTGTGCCACAGCGGGGATGTCCAGGCCCATCTCCCGCAGCCGCGCTGCCTGGGCAAAGACCTCTCTCGGCGTGCCGTCGATGGCCACCTCGCCGTGATTCATCACGATCACGCGGGCTGCCACCCTCGCTACCTCGTCCATGCTGTGGGAAACCATGATCACGGTGCAGTGCCGCTCCTCATGGATGCGCCGCACCAGCGCCAGCACTTCCTCGCGGCCCCGTGGGTCCAGGCCCGCTGTGGGCTCATCTAGGATCAGCACCTGCGGCTCCATCGCCAGCACGCCGGCGATTGCCACGCGGCGGCGCTGCCCTCCGGAAAGTTCAAAGGGCGAGCGGGCAAGGATCTCGTCGCCGGTCAGGCCCACCTGCGTGAGCGCGCGGAGCACCCGCTCCCGGATCTCCTGCTCGGTCAGGCCCATATTTTTCGGGCCGAAACCCACATCCTTCTCAACCGTCTCCTCAAACAACTGGTGCTCGGGGTACTGAAACACCAGCCCCACCAGCCGGCGGAGCTTTTTCAGATCGGCTTTCACCGCCGTATCGATGCCGTCCACGACCACGCGGCCCTGTGTGGGCTTCAGCAAGCCGTTGATGTGCTGGATCAATGTGCTCTTGCCGCTGCCGGTGTGACCGATCATGCCCACGAACGAACCGCTGTCAATCGTGAGGTTGATATCCCGGATCGCCGTGGTCATGAAGGGGCTGCCCGGCATGAACACATGCGTTAAGTTTTCGATAACAATTGCCATAAAGACTCGGCCATCTCCTCCACTGAAAGTATGCTGCCCGGCAGATCCACACCGGCCTCTCCGAGCATGGCCTTCAGATCGGCCATCGGCGGCACATCCAGGCCCATCGCCCTGAGCTCTTCCCGGTGGGCAAACACTGCCGCGGGCTCTCCCTCAAGCGCCACGCGGCCCTCATCCATCACCACCACGGTGTCGGCCATGGCGGCTTCCTCCATGAAATGGGTGATCAGGATCACCGTGATGCCCTCATCCCGCAGATACCCGATGGACCGCAGCACCTGGCGGCGGCCCTTGGGGTCCAGCATCGCCGTGGGCTCGTCCATCACCACAACCTCGGGCTTCAGGGCCAACACGCCGGCGATGGCCACCCGTTGCTTCTGGCCGCCGGAAAGCATGTGGGGCGCTTTCTGGGCGTGCTGTGTCATGTGCACTGTTTCCAGCGCTTCATCCACACGGCGGCGGATTTCGGTGCGCTCCACGCCCAGGTTTTCCGGGCCGAAGGCCACGTCGTCTTCCACCACGGTGGCGACGATCTGGTTGTCCGGGTTCTGGAACACCATGCCGGCGGTGCGGCGGATCTCCCACAGCAGGCCCTCGTCGGCGGTGTTCATGCCTTTCACCCACACGGTGCCGGCACTGGGCAGCAGCAGGGCGTTGAAGTGCCGGGCCAGAGTGGATTTGCCGCTGCCGTTGTGGCCCAGCACCGCGATGAACTGGCCCTTGCGGGCCTGGAAATCAACACCCGAAAGGGCAGGCGGCGAAGGCGCCTCCCCCTCATGGGCGGGGTAGCTATAGGAGACGCCCCTGGCGTCAATCATCAGTTCGTTGCTGCTCATGTCCTCTCCAATGGATACCTATCTGATTATTTTACATCATTTTCCGGAAGAGATAAAGAAGATGCTGGGGAGCCCCCGGATTTCTTCTGAAGACATGTAAAAGGGGGAGCACTCGCCCCCCCTCACGGATCGTATCACCGGCTCAAAGCGAGCCCATTGCATCAAGCCGCTTCGCCGCCTCCAGCACCTCTTGCTTGTTCGGCTCCGGCAACTCTTCAAAACAGCGCACCGTTTCATAGAGCTGCTCGCAATAAGCAGCTGCCTTTTTCGGGTTCAGCGGCTTGGGGTCGCACATGCGGAGGAAACCCTGCCGGTAGATTTTGCGCAGCGCCTCCTCCGGAAAGGGCCCGACGCCCTTCATGTCAAAGCCATATTTGGGCACGAAAAATGTCTCATCGGTCTCAAAAAACCGGCGGAACAGGAGGATGTTGTGAAACGGATCCGACTCGGTGTCGTTGTCGGTGCCCAGAAACACCCTGTCCTGATAGGCGATCAGGAAGTCCCTGGTGCGCCGCACATTTTGTGCGAAGTGGTAATATATCTCATACACAGGGGTCAAATCCACACTGACCGTGGGGTGCCTGTCCAAAAAGCCCGCCAGGCGGTCCAGGTCATTGCTCCTATAGAACATGTGCGGAAATGTGATCCGGAGCCCCGGGTGGCGGTTGAGCGCGCGCTCGATCTGCGCATATTTGGCCTCCATCACCTCCGCCGGGATGCCGGGGCGGCTGCCGGCGTCGTCATCGGCACCGGGGCGATACACCAAGAACGGCGGGCACTGCACATGCCTGTTTTTGGCGAGAACCCGCCGCGGCGGATATTCCGTCGTCGCGCCCACATGGTAGAGCACCGGGAACCCGGTCTGCTCCAGCAGGTCAAACAACGGGGCAAACAGCGGCGCGTCCAGAGGGGTTTCCCCGGCGTTGCCGTCGGCCAGCTTCAATCCGTCGGCGCCGGCTTCAATGAACCCCTCCACCTGCTTGCGGATGCCCTCCGGCGTGTGTCCAAAGCCCTCAAACTCAATGGCCGGGTGCAGATAGACGGAGAACTTGTCCGGGTGCTGGGCCTTGAGCAGCAGCGCGCCGGCATCGGCCGTGCAGATGGCGCGGTTCAGCTTCACGCACAGCAGATTCTCTCCGTCAATGCCCGCCGCCGACAGATGATCCAGGCCCTTGCGTAAATACAGATCCAGACCGCAGCCGCCGTGGGTGTGTACATGGGCGTCATAGATCCCGCCGTTGAACTTCATGACAACTCCTTCCATGCCGGTAGCCGCGACAGTGAGACCTTTGCCACGGTGCGGGCAGCCTCGCGGTCCAGCCCCTGCGTGCGCACGAGGAACTCAATGGTGTTTTCCAGCTTTTCCGGATAGGTCTGCATTGTGCCGTCTGGCCGGGCGCAATATATGCAATACTCCCTGGCCTCATCTTCCATGGGATAGTCAGACGGCTTGGTCATCGGCATGCCGCAGGCAATGCAGGTTTTCATGGTTTTACCCATCCCGCCCCGCGCTCATAAGCATCCAGTGCCGGCACCAGGCAGTTTGCCATGCCCTTCACACCGCACACGGTGAGCGTCATCAGCACGGTGTCGCGGATTTCTTCCCTGGTGGCGCCTTCAGCCCTGGCCATCGGCACATGGGCCGCGACAGCCCCTGCGTCGCCTTGTGACGCCTTGATGCCGATGTAGATGAGCTGCCGGGTCTTGGCATCAAGACCGTCCAGCGCCGAGATCGCCTCAATCAGACCGTTGAACGCGGCCGCCACCTGGGGTGTTTCCTGCTGAAACAGCACAAACGGATTCTGCTCTTTCATATTGTTACTTCCTTTCATAGATGTCCACTCCAAGATGGAGCATGGCCTGCGCACCGGGTTCCGTGAGGTGATACACCGTTTCACGGCCATCCTCCGGCTCCAGCCACCCCAGCTCCAGCAAACGCTCAAACAGCCGGTTGCCCAGCGTGCCGCCCAAGTGGCCGTAACAGGACCGGGCCTTCAGCACTTTGTGACCGTTCTCAGCCATGGCTCCCCCTCTCCGCCGCCTGCGGCAGCATTTGCAGATAGGCATTGACCAGTGTCTCCCCATAACGCGCAATCACGTTGCCTTCCGGTGCGAACAGATCGCCGTTGGCCAGGTAATAATGCACCAGCGCCACCCATTGGTTAAAAAGCAGATGAACCGGTGTGTACGCTTGCCCCGCTGGGCCCGCCTCACGCTCCAGGGTTTTGCGGAAATGGTGTGACACTGCCGACTGTATGGCAACCCACCCGGCTGCGGCTTCCGGCGGGAGCTGCCGCCGCTCAATCACCAGGCGGGTGTAAAACGCCTCATACTCGCCAATGCCGGCAAGGTGAGCCCGCAAAAGGTCTCTCATGCTGCCGCAGGATTCGGCAAGCTGATGGGTGCGTTGGGCAATCCGGCCGGCATATTCATTGACCACCTCGCAGATCAGCTCATCCTGGGTGTGAAAGTGCACAAACACTGTGCCGTGGGAGAGCCCGGCTGCCTGCGCCACGTCAGACATCCTGGCCGCTGTGATCCCCTTTTCGGAAAACACACGGCAAGCCGCTTCCAAAATGGCGGCCCTGGTTTTGTGTTTCTGCTCCTGCCGCTTCCGGCTCATACTATATTGACTCCTCAGTCATTGACTCTATAATCATTATGGAGCTGCCACCGCAATTTGTCAATAAGCGGTAATAAAAAACCCATGCCCGGCAGTCAGCCCCGGCATGGGTGGATGGATCTCGCTTTTCTGTTACACAAACTGCTCCGCATACTCCAGAAACACAGTTTCCATCAGCGCGTGCCCCTTCTGGTTCGGGTGGATGCCGTCGGCACAGAGCAGCTCACCGGGCCGGCGCACCGACAGGAACGCATCGCGGATATCCACAAAATGGCAGTTGTGCTTGCGGGCCAGCGTGGAAATGGCGTTGCTGTAGCGCTCATGCCAGCGGTAAATATGCTGCACATCGCCCAGCCACTGAAGGATGTTATCACGGCTCAGGCCATTGCGCGTGATCCAGTCAAAATAACGCTCTGCGTCCAGCGGCGGCAGCGAAACCAGAACCGGCTCGATGCCCTTGGCCCGCACCGCCCCGATCATATCGGTGTAACACTGCGTAAAAGTTTCCAGCGGCGTCTTGGGGATGTGCTCCTCCTCGGGTGCGGCGGCCACCTCGGCCCAGTCAAAATCGCAGTCATTGCCGCCGTATTCCAGAATCGCGGCGGAGAATTCGGCATCCGTCTCCAGAGCGCGGCTCAAGAAGCGCATGCCCTTCGGCGCGGTGCAGCCGAATTTGGAGTTGTTTTTGATGCTCACGCCGATTTTCTGAGCCAGCGAAACAGCGGCATTGTTTTCCAGAATGGAGTAGCGGCCCTGCTTTTCATCCAGAACGACACCCTGTAGCAAGGAATCGCCCCACACACCGATGCTTCGCAGCAACTTTTTCATCAGGATCACCACCGTTTCATTCGTTACAGGTAGTATACTACCGGGTTATGTAGTTTTCAATACTACATATTGAAAAATTCTGCCACGTCCTGTTGGTAGTATTGCCAAAATGAGTCTTTCATGAACCAGAATCAGAAATACCTGTGCACGGGGGCTGGCCCCGTAAAGCAAAAGCCAGGCGCTGCTGCGCCCGGCTCTCCTTGATCGCGGTTAAGACTTCCTGACCACCGGGACCCAAACCTCACTGCGGTAGCTGTCGTCATTGTCGCCGTCATAATACAGTTCAAAATCCGGCGTGCCGGCGTGCTGGAAGTCGCTGTTGGGCAAGAACTCGCCCATGATGCGCTGCCACACGGCCTGGATGGCCTTTGGCATCGGGCCGACACTCTCGAACACCGCCCAGGTGCTGGCCGGGATCTGAAGCTCCTCCATCCCCGCAGGGGTGGCGACTCCGTCGTTGCCAATGCCGATCATGTATCGGAAGGTGCCGTCGTTCTGCCCGTCATAGCATACACCCAGCAGGTGCGCGCCGGTGACGGTGTTGCCTTCGAGCGCCAGCAGCGCCGGGATGTCTTTGTCATGCTCCTGCCAAAACTCAGGGACCGTCTTGTTTTGCTGCTGCTTGGCGTTGGCGAAGGTGCCGGCCAGCCCGACCACGCGGAATGCCGGTTTCTGCTCGATGCGGTAGTTCATTTCCACCACTCCTTTCAAAATGAGCGAGAAGGAGAGCTATGTGCTCAGCTCTACAGCCGCCCGGGTCAGCCTGCGGCGGCGGATGTACTCAGACAAGGGCACATCGGT
Source organism: Bacillota bacterium (assembly GCA_023428265.1). Taxonomy (GTDB): domain Bacteria; phylum Bacillota; class Clostridia; order Christensenellales; family UMGS416; genus JAEYRA01. The sequence continues at coordinate 30,870 of JAEYYW010000090.1, forward strand.
GAGCGTGGCAAACATGCGCTGAAACAACCCCGGTGGCGTGCAAGCGATGCGCGCAATCTCGTTGTAGTCCACCTCTTGGCCCAGATGCTCCTCGATATAGTCCAGAGCCCGGTTCATCCGTGCCAGCCAGTCCATTGGCTCGCCTCCTCGTTGTGGTGACATGATACCGCATATCAGGATAGCACACCCAAGAGTTGGTGTACAAAAAAACAAGGAAATACAGATGGTAATTCCTCCCCGCCGAATACTGATAATTACCGGAAACGCTTGGTGAAAAGACCCGCTGATGCAGCACAAAGGGGGATGAATGACTGGATGCAAAGGGATTAGGTTTGCATGAAACCCCCATTATTGCTAATTTAACAAAAAAGTTGTATACTAAAGATCCAACTTAGCATGTTCGACTATTTGGCACGTTGGTTGAACTGGCAGTAACATTTGGAGGGCACATGAATCTACAAGGAGCAGCAGTCAGACATTCCGGTTTCGGCGATGGAACAATACTCGATCACACCGGCAACTATCTTGTCATCGCATTTGCTCAGGGGAAAAAAGAGTTTCTTTATCCCAATGCGTTTTCCAAGCATATTCAGGCTGTTGACCCTGAGATTGCAGCGTTTATCAATGCGGAAGTTGCCCAATATGAAGCATCGGAAGATGCGATACAGAAAAACAAGCAGCTGGAGAGGATTGCCGCGGATAACTTGCGTAGGGAAGCCATGCTGAAAGCCGCAGCGGCGAAAAAGCCGGCCAAAAAGCGGGCGGCCAAAGTGGTGAAGGAAGCACCCGCGGTGCAAAAGGATTGATAAGTCAACCTGTGTGATGGTCGCCAATCACCGTTGGACACAGACGAAAGAAGCCGGATACGCTCCCGTATCCGGCTTTTTAGGTTCAAGCCTGTATTACACCAGCTCGATGATGACCAATTCGGCCGCGTCGCCCACGCGGGGGCCGAGCTTCAGAATGCGGGTGTAGCCGCCCTTGATGCCCTTTTCCTCAGCGCGCTTGCGATACTTGGGGCCGATTTCTCGGAAGAGCTTTTCCACGACGGGGTTGTTGACCTCCCCGACACGCTCCTTATACTCCCCGCGGCTTTCCTTATCCTTCTTGGGCTCGCTGTAGTTGTAGAGAGCCTTCAGGATCTGCCGGCGCGCGTGCAGCTTGCTGGGCGCGTCGTTGGTCACGGTGATTTCCTTGGACTGGTCCTTCTCATTGAACACAGTCTTCTCCACGGACACGGTTTTATCAAACTCGTCCACGGCAAGGGTAATGACCTTTTCGGCCAGCTTGCGGACTTCCTTGGCGCGAGCCTCGGTTGTCGTGATCTTGCCATGCCAAATCAGGTCGGTCGTCAGCGAACGCAGCATGGCAACGCGCTGATCGGTGGGCCGGCCCAGTTTGCGATGTTCAGCCATTGATGTTTCCCCCTAGTCTGACTAGTCTTCGTTTTTCTTCAGATAAAGGCCCAGCGCGTTCAGCTTGGCGATGACCTCGTCCAGCGACTTGCGGCCCAGGTTGCGCACCTTCATCATTTCGTCTTCTGTGCGCTGCACCAGCTCGTCCACGGTGTTGATGCCGGCGCGCTTCAGGCAGTTGTAGGAGCGGACGGTGAGATCCAGCTCTTCGATCGTCATCTCCAGGACCTTGTCCTTGCGGCTGTCGTCCTTTTCGACCATGATCTCCACATTGCCCACGTCGCCGGTCAGCTCCACAAACAGTGCCAGGTGCTCGGTCATGATCCTTGCGGCGAGACTCTGGGCCTCGTCGGGGCGGATCGTGCCGTCGGTCCACACTTCCATCGTCAGCTTGTCGAACTCCGTGTTCTGGCCGACGCGGGTGTTTTCCACAGTGTAGTTCACCTTGCGCACAGGCGTATAGATGCTGTCCACCGGGATCACGCCGATTGGCTGGTTGTGGTTCTTGTTGCGGTCGGCGCTCACATAGCCCCGGCCCTTTTCCAGCATGATTTCCATATACAGCCTGCCCTCTTCGTTGAGGGTGCAGATGTACATATCAGGATTCAGAATCTCAAGCTCACCATCCGGCTCAATGTCGCCGGCAGTGACGCGCTTGGGGCCGGTCACGTTGATGATCGCCATTTTGGGCTGATCCACGTGCAGCTTGGCCGCAAGGCCCTTGAGGTTCAGGATGACCTCGGTGATGTCTTCCACCATGCCGGGGATTGTGGAGAACTCGTGGAGCACGCCGTCCACCTTGATGCTGGTGGCCGCCACGCCGGGCAGGCTGCTCAGCAGGATGCGGCGCAGGCTGTTGCCGAGCGTCGTGCCGAAGCCGCGCTCCAGCGGCTCGATCACGAACTTGCCGTAGCGGTTGTCACGGCTCATCTCCACGCATTCAATCCTGGGCTTTTCTATTTCCAACATTGGCGCAATACCCTCCTTTTTCGGGTTGTGTCGGTTTGCGGTTCACAATCCTCTCACCCACAGCAATCGACCAAACGATTACAACTTGGAGTAGTATTCCACGACCAGGTGCTCGGAGAGCGTGAGATCCACATCGGTGCGCTCCGGCAGGGCCAGCACGCGGGCTTCCAGCGCGTCGGCGTTGAAGTCCAGCCACTTCGGCACATTGCGGGCAGGGCCCTCACGCAGGGTCTTGAACAGCTCCACATCGCGGCTCCCCGCCTTGATGGTGATCACATCGCCCACCTTGACCTGGTAGGAGGGGATATTGACCTTCTTGCCGTTGACCTGCACATGGCCGTGCAGCACCATCTGGCGGGCCTGGGCGCGGCTGTCGCCGAATCCCACACGATAAGCCACGTTGTCCAGACGGATTTCCAGCAGCTGCAGCAGCGTCTCACCGGTGTTGCCGCGCTTGGTGCGGGCCAGATCGAAGTAGCTGCGGAACTGGCCTTCCAGCAGGCCGTAGGCACGGCGCATCTTCTGCTTTTCACGCAGCTGCATGCCGTAGTCAGACATCTTGCGGCGGCCGGGCTTGTGCTGGCCGGGCGGTGTGGGGCGCTTCACCACGGCGCACTTGCCGGAGAAGCACCTGTCACCTTTCAAAAAGAGCTTGCATCCTTCCCTGCGGCAGATGCGGCAGGACGGACCGGTATATTTCGCCATTTCTGTTTCCTCCTATTACAGCCTTCTGCGCTTCGGCGGGCGGCAGCCGTTGTGCGGGATGGGGGTGACGTCCTTGATGACGGTCACTTCCAGGCCCGCTGCCTGCAGGCTGCGGATGGCGGCCTCGCGACCGGAGCCAGGGCCTTTCACAAACACGTCCACAGAACGCATGCCAAACTCCACGGCGGCCTTGGCGGCGGCCTCAGCGGCCATCTGCGAGGCAAAGGGCGTGGACTTACGGGAGCCTTTGAAGTTCAGGCTGCCGGAGCTGGACCACGACACCGCGTTGCCGCTGGGATCGGTGATCGTCACGATCGTGTTGTTGAACGAGGAATGTATATGCGCGGCGCCATGCTCGATGTGTTTTTTCTCGCGGCGCTTTTTGACGACCTTTTTCTTCGCTGCGGTTGCCACTTGGTTGTCCCTCCTTCGGCTACTTCTTGTTCTTGCGGATGCTGGTCTTACGCGGGCCCTTGTGGGTGCGCGCGTTGGTGCGGGTGCCCTGTCCGCGGACGGGCAGGCCGCGCCTATGGCGGACGCCGCGATAGCAACCGATTTCAATCAATCTCTTGATGTTCATGGAAACCTCGCGACGGAGGTCGCCTTCCACTTTGAAATTATTCTCGATATAATTCCTCAGTTGGCCGACTTCCACTTCCGTGAGGTCACGCACGCGCGTGTCGGGGTTGACCCCGGTCTCGGCCAGGATCTTGCGCGAAAGCGTGAGACCGATGCCATACAGATAAGTCAGGCCGATCTCCACGCGTTTGTCTCTGGGCAAATCTATACCGGATATGCGTGCCATCTGGTTCTTGCACCTCCAAAATTCTGTGTATATCGTGAAACCCCACGCTCCATCAGGGCAAGCCAACCGCATTGACGGTCAGCCAGCCGCGCCCTGAGCCGGAGGCAGGGCAGGCGTGCCTATCCCTGTTTCTGCTTGTGGCGGGTGTTTTCGCAGATAACCATCACGCGGCCCTTGCGCTTGATGATCTTGCACTTCTCGCAGATTGCTTTGACAGACGGTCTCACTTTCATGGTTCTGCTCCTCCTGTTTTCTACGACCGAGCTTTTCCGCGCCAGGTGATCCTTCCGCGGGTCAGGTCATAAGGTGATAATTCAATCGTAACTTTATCACCGGGCAAGATGCGGATGTAGTTCATGCGCAGCTTCCCAGAGATGTGCGCCAGTATTTTGTGGCCGTTGGGCAACTGGACCTCGAACATCGCATTCGGATAGGCCTCTGTCACAATGCCTTCCACTTCGATTGAGTCCTGTTTCGACAAGTTATCCCTCCTTATTCCCTGTCAAGAGCCTTGTCTCTGGCCGTGTATCCCAAGGCTTCCAGTCCTTTTCGGAGCTCCGCGTCCAGCAGGGCAATGCCCTTTTCTAGCTTTTCGCGGACCGCCGGCAGGATGTCAGGCTTGGTGTCCAGATGCTTGAGCTTTTTCTTCTTCGGGGCCTCAAGCTTTCTCAAGTCCCCATCGGCGATCAGCACATATCGGGCGTCCACCTGGCCTACCACCACGAAGTAGCGGCCGGCGTCTCTCCCGGCTTTGGACAACACGACCGTTCCGAGTTCGGGCGGCTGGTCGTTCACCGGATTCCCTCCTCGCTGTCAGGGCGCTGTCAGGATCTCCGCGCCGGCTTCGGTGATCAGGATCGTCTCCTCATAGTGGGCGGAAAGTTTCCTGTCTGCTGTGCGCACCGTCCAGCCGTCGTTTTGATCAAAGTCGATGCGCCAGGTGCCCAGGTTCACCATGGGCTCCAGCGCCAGCGTCATGCCCGCTTCCAACCGGACTCCCCTGCCGGGTCTGCCGAAGTTGGGGATTTCGGGCTCCTCCCAAAGATCCCGGCCCACGCCATGGCCGCACAGGTCGCGCACCACCGAGTAACCGTGGCTTTCGGCGTGCTGCTGCACCGCCCAGCCGATGTCCCCGATGCGGGCTCCGGGCCTCATGACCTCAAAACCCTTGCGGAAGCACTCTTCGGTCACCCTCACCAGCTTTTCGGCCTCTTCGCTCACCTGCCCCACCAGAAAGGTGCGGGCCATGTCGCTGATGTAGCCGTCCAGCTTGATGCCCATGTCGATGCCGATGATATCGCCCTCTTTCAGCTTCCTTCCGGAGGGGATCCCGTGCACCACTTCCTCGTTGACCGAGGTGCATAGGCTGCCAGGAAAACCGTGGTGGCCCTTGAAGGCCGGCACGCCGCCGTGGCTGCGGATGAAGTCTTCCGCTGCCCGGTCCAGCTCCAGCGTGGTGACGCCGGGGCGCACCATCGCCTTGAGCTCTTGCATGCACTGGGCGGTCAGGCGGCAGGCTTTAGAGATCCGGGCCTGTTCTTCCGCCGTCTTGAGCGTGATCATCGTCTGGCCTCAATGGCTGCCACGACATCCTTGAAAACCACTTCGATATCGCGGTCACCGTCAATATTGACCAGTATTCCCTTTCGGGCGTAGAAATCAATCAAAGGCTTGGTCTGCGCATTGTAGACCTTCATGCGGTTGCGCACCGTGTCTTCGTTGTCGTCGGTGCGCTGGTAGATCTCGCCGCCGCACTTGGGGCAGCTGGTCGCACCGCGCAGCGTGGTCACATGGAGCGCTTCTCCGCAAGCCCGGCACATACGCCGCCCGGCTATCCTCGCAACGATGACGTCTTCATCAGCGTCCACGTTGATTGCGATGTCCAGCGCCGCGAAGCTCTCCAGAGCCTCAGCCTGGGGCACCGTGCGGGGGAAGCCGTCCAGCAGGAAACCTTCTTTGCAGTCTTCCCGCGCCAGGCGCTCCTTCACGATGCCGATCACCACGTCGTCGGGTACAAGCCCGCCGGCCTCGATGATGGACTTCGCTGCCAGCCCCAGCTCTGTGCCCTGGGCCATTGCCTCGCGGAGCATCGCGCCGGTGGAAATCTGCGGGTAGCCGTACTTTTCCGAAACTCTGACGGCCTGCGTGCCTTTTCCGGCCCCGGGAGGGCCAAGGAATACCATCTTCATGGGCTCGCCCCCGTCAGTTCAGGAAGCCCTTGTAGTGCCGCATGAGCATCTGGGCTTCGATCTGTTTACTGGTTTCCAACGCCACACCCACCATGATCAGTATACTCGTTGCACCGAAGGGCTGGCTGGTTGTAGAGAACACAATGACAAACAGCGACGGGATCAGGCTCAGCAGCATGAAGAACAGCGCGCTGAACAGGTTGATCCGGTTGCTGAGCTTCATCAGGTAGTCGCTCGTGGGCTTGCCGGGGCGAATGCCGGGGATGAAGCCGCCGTACTGCTGGATGTTCTTCGAGATGTCGATCGGGTTGAAGGACACCTGCGAGTAGAAGTACGTAAAGAAGATGATCAGCAGTGACTGGGCAAACATATACCAGAAACTGCGGGTATGCATCACGTTCATATATGCATTGGCGAAATGGCCAAACCAGTTGTCCTGGAGCCGGAACGCATTCAGGATCAGGCCGGGGAAGCTGACCAGCGTCATCGCGAAAATCAGCGGCATGACACCGGAGTTGTTGAGCTTCAGCGGAATGTGGGTGCTCTGCCCGCCGTAGACCTTGCGGCCCACCATGCGCTTGGCATACTGCACCGGGATCCGGCGCTGCCCCAGGTCGATATAGACCACGGCCAGAATGATCGCCAGCGACATGGCGATGAAGCCAAACAGCTTGATCACGTTGAAACTGTCGCCTGTGAGCGCGATCTCACCGGCATAGCTGGGCAGCTTGGACACGATGTTGACGAAGATCAGCAGCGAGATGCCGTTGCCAACGCCCTTCTCGGTGATCCTCTCACCCATCCACATGGCCAATGCCGCGCCGGCTGCCTGCACCACGAGGATCGTGACGTAGGCGTACCACTTGTCATTGGTCAGATTACCCCTGAACGCGATCAAATAGCCGCCGGTCTGAATCAGCGACAGCAGGATCGAGCTGTAGCGGGTGTATTCGGTGAGCTTCTTGCGGCCCTCTTCGCCGCCTTCCTTGGCCAGCTTCTCCAGCGCGGGGATCGCGACAGTCAGAAGCTGGATCACGATGGAGGCGGTGATGTAGGGCGTAATGCCCGTTGCAAAGATCGAGAAGTTGGAAACCGCGCCGCCGTTGAACATGTCCAGCAGGCCGAACATGCTCAGCATCGCCGACTGTGCGCCGCCGGTTCCATTGGCCAAGCTTGCGAAGGCCTTCTGGATGTCCGACACGTTGACGAACGGCGTCCAGATATAGTTGCCGATGCGGAAGATGAACAGGATCAGGACCGTGTAAAGGATCTTGACCCGCACTTCCTTGATGCGCCAGGCGTTGCGGAGAATCTCTAACATCTCAGATCACCTCGATGCTGCCCTTGGCGGACGTAATTTTCTCCTCTGCGGACTTGCTGAATTTTGAAGCCTTCACGGTCAGGCTCTTGGTGAGCTCGCCCCGGCCCAAAATTTTAATGCCGTCAAATTCTTTCTTGACGATGCCGACAGCTTTGAGCACGTCGGGCGTCACAACGGTGCCGTTTTCAAACAGTTCCAGCTCTTCCACATTCACTTCGGCGTATTTCACGGCGAAGAAATTGGTGAAGCCGCGCTTCGGCAGACGGCGGTACAACGGAAGCTGGCCGCCCTCAAACCCGGCGCGCACGCCGCCGCCCGAACGGGCGCCCTGGCCCTTGTGGCCGCGGCCGCCGGTCTTGCCATTGCCGCTGCCCGTGCCGCGGCCCTTGCGCTTTTCCACTTTCCTGTGGCCTTCGGCTGGCTGTATCTCATGCAGTTTCATGGTGTTCCCTCCGGCCCAATCAAATCTCGTCCACGGACACAAGGTGCTTGACCTTGTTGATCATGCCACGGACGGCGTCGTTGTCGGGTAGTACGACGAAGCTGTTCAGCTTCTTCAGGCCCATCGCCTCCACGGTCGCGCGGATTGCGGGCTTGCTGGAAATGGTGCTCTTCACCAGGGTGACTTTCAGTTGCTTCTCTGCCATTACCCTGCCCCCTCCGTTAACCCAGAATCTGCTCGACGGTCTTGCCGCGCAGACGGGCCACTTCTTCGGCTGTCCTCAAAGAGGCCAACCCTTCCAACGCAGCTTTGACAACGTTGATGGGATTGTTGGAGCCGTAGGACTTGGTGCGGATGTTCTTCACGCCTGCCAGTTCCAGCAGCGCGCGGACGGAGCCGCCGGCGATGACGCCTGTGCCCTCTTCGGCCGGGAACATGAGCACCATACCCTTGCCGAACTTGCCCTTCACCTCATGGGGGATCGTGGTGCCGTTGAGGGCCACGGTCCTGAGGTTCTTCTTGGCATCCTCGACGCCCTTGCGGATCGCCTCCGGAATTTCGGCGGCCTTGCCCTGACCGATGCCGACGCGGCCTTTGCCGTCGCCCACGACCATCAGCGCCGTGAAGCGGAAGTTACGGCCGCCCTTGACGACCTTGGCCACGCGATTGACGGCGACCAGCCTCTCCTGGAATTCCTGAGGCTCCCTGTCCCTGTCACGATCGCGGCGGGGGCCATCCCTGCGAGGTTCTCTATCCCTGAGTTCCATCCGTTTCCCTCCTTAAAATTCCAGGCCGGCTTCGCGGGCGCCGTCGGCAAGGCTTGCAACCCTGCCTGTGTATACGTATCCGCCGCGGTCAAACACGACGGTCTTCACACCCTTCTCCTGGGCACGCTGGGCGACCAGCTTGCCGATGAGCTTGGCGGCGTCCTTCTTCGTGAGCTCGCCCATTTGCGCCTGCAGATCCTTCTCGGCTGTGGAGGCAGCGGCCAGGGTGTGGCCGGCCACATCGTCGATGATCTGGGCATAGATGTGGTTCAGGCTGCGGTATACGTTCAGGCGGGGACGCTCAGCCGTGCCGGCAACCTTGTTGCGGACGCGCTGGTGGCGCTTTTGCCTGTCTGCATTCTTGTCTGTTCTGCTATACATTCGGCTTTACCCCTTTCCTTACTTGCCGGCAGCCTTGCCTTCCTTGAGTTTGATCACTTCGCCGGCATAGCGGATGCCCTTGCCCATGTAGGGCTCCGGCTCGCGGACACGGCGCACGTTGGCCGCAATCGCGCCCACCGCCTGCTTGTCAAAACCCTTCACCACAATCTTGTTGGGTGCGGGCACCTCAAAGGTAACGCCCTTGGGCGGCAGGATCTCCACCGGGTGGGAGTAGCCGACGTTGAGCAACAGGGTTGCCCCGTTCAGCTGGGCGCGGTAACCGGTGCCCACAATCTCCAGCTCCTTGGTGAAGCCGCCGGTCACACCGGTGACCATGTTGGAGATGAGGGTGCGGTAAAGGCCGTGCATGGCCCTGTTTTCCTTCTGATCGTCGGGCCTGGCCACCTTGATTTCGCCGGCTTCCACATTGATGGAAATGCTCGGCGCCACCTGCTGGCTCAGCTCGCCCTTGGGACCCTTCACACGCACAACATTACCGGCCTCTACGGCCACGGTCACGCCGGCGGGAATTGCAATTGGTTTTCTTCCGATACGAGACATTTCATGCACCTCCGCTTTCCGCTTACCAGACGTAAGCGAGCACTTCGCCGCCAACGGACTGCTTGCGAGCCTCGCGGTCGGTCATGATGCCCTTGGACGTCGAAATGATGACGATGCCCAGGCCGCCCAACACTTTCGGGATGTTATCCTTGTTGGCGTAGACCCTGAGGCCCGGCTTACTGATTCTCTTCAGGCCCAGGATCACCTTCTGGCCGCCGGGGCCATACTTAAGGGTGAGGGTGATCTTGCCCTGGTTGTTTTCGGTCTCCTCAAACTTTACGTTGCTGATATAGCCCTCGTCCAGAAGAATCTGGGCGATCGCCCTCTTCATGGCGGAAGCCGGGATCACAACCTCGCGTGTTTTGGTGACCAGAGCGTTGCGGATGCGGGTGAGCATATCCGCGATGGGATCGGTTACGTACATCTCGCTACCTCCTCTTACCAGCTCGCCTTGCGTACGCCGGGAATCTGTCCTTTATATGCCAGCACACGGAAGCAGATGCGGCAGATGCCGTACTTGCGCAGCACCGAGTGGGGGCGACCGCAGATCCTGCAGCGCGTATAGGCGCGGGTGGAGAACTTCGGTTCCCGCTGCTGTTTGATGATCATACTTTTCTTAGCCATCGGTTTTCCTCCCTATTGCTGCGCGCGCTGGAAAGGCATGCCCAGCAACTCCAGCAGAGCACGGGCTTCCTCATCCGTTTTGGCGGACGTGACGAAAATAATATCCATACCGCGGATCTTCTCGATCTTGTCGTAGCTGATCTCGGGATAGATCAATTGTTCCTTGACGCCCATGGAGTAGTTGCCCCTGCCGTCGAAGGATGTGCTGGATACGCCGCGGAAGTCGCGAACGCGGGGCAGCGCGATGGAGATGAACTTGTCAACATACTGCCACATGCGCTCGCCGCGCAGCGTGACCTTCGCGCCAACGTTCATGCCGGTGCGCACCTTGAAGTTTGCCACGGACTTGCGGGCCTTGGTGACCACGGCCTTTTGCCCGGCAATGAGGGAGAGCTCGCCCACGGCCGTCTCCAGCGAACGGGCATTGTCTTTGGCGTCGCCCAGGCCCATGTTGAGCACTACCTTCTCCAGGTGGGGGACCTCCATGACATTCTTGTAGCCGAAGCGCTTGATGAGCGCCGGCACGACCTCTTTGACGTATTTATCCTTAAGCCTCGACATGGGTTCCTTCCTCCTTGCCTTAGTCCAGCACTTCCGAGCACTTGGCGCAGGCGCGGACCTTCGTGCCATCCGGCAGAATCTGGTGCCTGATCCTCACAGGCCGGTCGCACTTGGAGCAGTACAGCATCACTTTGGAGGCGGCGATTGCGCCTTCCTGCTTGATGATGCCGCCCACCTGGGTGCGACTGCGGGGCTTGACGTGGCGGGTGAGCATGTTGACGCCTTCCACGAGCACCTTGCCCTCTGCGGGAAGCGCGCCGATGACCTTGCCCTTCTTGCCTTCGTCTTTGCCGGAGATCACGACGACGGTGTCGTTCTTCTTAACATGAAGCTTCATTTCCGGTTCCTCCCTTACAGCACTTCGGGCGCCAGGGAGATGATTCTCATGTAATCTTTTTCCCTGAGTTCACGGGCCACGGGCCCGAAGATGCGGGTACCGCGGGGCTGCTTCTGGTTATCGATGATGACGGCGGCGTTATCGTCGAAACGGATGTAGCTGCCGTCGGGGCGTCTGAGGCCGCTCTTGCTGCGCACGATGACCGCGCGCACAACTTCGGTCTTCTTCACCAGACCACCGGGGGTGGCGGTTTTGACCGAGGCGATGATCACATCACCGATGTTGCCGGAGCGCCGCAGCGAGCCGCCGAGCACCTTGATGCACATAATTTCTTTCGCGCCGGTGTTGTCGGCGACTTTAAGCCGGGTCTGCAATTGAATCATGGCTGAGTCTCCTCCTTCGCGGCGTTACTTGGCCTTCTCTACGATCTCCACGACGCGCCAGCGCTTGTCTTTGGACAGCGGCCTGGTCTCCATGATGCGCACAACGTCGCCGATGCCGCATTCATTGTTTTCATCGTGGGCTTTGAACTTCCTGGTGTGGTTCACGGTCTTGCCATACACAGGGTGCTTGACCTTGTTGGCGATCGCGACCACAACGGTCTTCTCCATCTTGTCGGACACCACCGTGCCGGTGCGTTCCTTGCGGAAATTTCTCTGTTCCATTGCCATTCCTCCCTCAGGCCCGCTTCAGGCCGAGCTCACGCTCGCGCGCGATCGTCTTGAGTTGAGCGATGTCCTTCTTGCACTGCTTCAGCCTGATCGGGTTCTGGAGCTGGCCGGTGGCCTGCTGGAACCTGAGGTTAAACAGCTCGTCCTTCAACTCGGCAATGCGGTCGTTCAGTTCCTGGGGGGTTAAATCCCTGATCTTATCGGTCTTCACTGATCCTCACCACCCGTTTCTGCAGGCACGGAGCCCTTCTCAAAGTCCTCTCGGGTTACGAACTTGCATTTCAGCGGCAGCTTGTAGGCAGCCAACTTCATCGCTTCGCGGGCAATTTCCATATCCACGCCAGCGATCTCGAAGAGCACGCGGTCGGGCTTGACCACGGCCACCCAGTATTCAGGAGCGCCTTTGCCACCGCCCATGCGGGTTTCGGCAGGCTTCTTCGTGATGGGCTTGTCGGGGAAGATCTTGATCCAGATCTTGCCGCCGCGCTTGGTGTAGCGCGCAATTGTGGAGCGGGCCGCTTCCAGCTGATTGGCGGTGATCCAGCAGGCTTCCGTCGCCATCAGGCCGTAATCACCATAGGCCAGGAAGTTTCCGCGGGTGGCGCGGCCCTTCATGCGCCCGCGCTGCACCTTTCTGTGTTTCACCCTTTTGGGCATCAACATGGCTTACTTCCCTCCCTCTTGAGGCTTCGCAACCTTCTTCTTGGGCATCACTTCGCCCTTATAGATCCAGACCTTGCAGCCGATGCGGCCATAGGTCGTCTTGGCTTCGGCAAAACCGAACTCGATGTCGGCGCGCAGCGTCTGCAGCGGGATGCTGCCTTCGCGGTAACCTTCGCGGCGGGCGATGTCTGCACCGTTGAGACGGCCGGACACCATCGTCTTGATGCCCTTGGCACCCATCTTCATCGAGCGGCTGATTACCTGCTTCATCGCACGGCGGAAGCTGATGCGGCGCTCGATCTGGCTGGCGATGTTCTCAGCCACCAGCTGGGCATCCAAGTCCATGGACCTGATCTCGATGATGTTTACATGCACGGCCTTGCCGGTCATCTTCTCAATCTCAGCCTTCAGGCCTTCGGTGCCCGTGCCGCCCTTGCCGATCACCATGCCGGGCTTGCCCGTGTGCACGTTGATCGTGATCTTGTTGGCGGCGCGCTCGATCTCAATGCGGGATACGCCGGCGGCGAAGAGCTTGTCCTTGATGAATTTCCGGATCTTGTTGTCCTCGATCAGGAAATCGGCAAAATTCTTCTTATCCGCGTACCAACGGGTATCCCAATCCTTGATCACGCCGACGCGAGCGCCGTGGGGATGTACTTTCTGGCCCATCAGTTTGCCTCCTCTTTGCTGCCGATACGGTCAAGTATCACAGTGATGTGGCTCGTGCGCTTGAGGATGGGGTTGGCCATGCCGCGGGAGCGGGGCCGGACCCTCTTCAGCGTGGGGCCCTGGTTGGCGAAGGTTTCCGCCACATAGAGCTCCTTGCGATCCATCTCAAGGTTATTCTCGGCATTGGCGATGGCCGAGTTCAAAAGCTTGATCACCACGGGGCTGGAGGCCTTGGGGGTGAACTTCAGGATGCTCAGCGCTTCATCCACCTGCTTGCCGCGGATCAGGTCCAGCACGATGCCGACCTTGCTGGAGGAAACGCGGATATAGCGGGCGTGGGCGTGGGGACGCTTGTCTGCGTTCTCCCTGCGCGCGGCGGCCTTCTGCTTGACTCTGGTTGACATGGGTGGCCCTCCTTACTTGGCAGAGGTGGATTTTTCGCCGGCGTGGCCGCGGAAAGTGCGCGTGGGCGCAAATTCCCCAAGCTTATGGCCGACCATTTCCTCGGTGACATACACCGGCACATGCTTGCGGCCGTCATACACGCCAAACGTGTGGCCGACGAAGTCCGGGAATATCGTGGAGGCGCGGGACCAGGTCTTCACAACCTGCTTCTCGTTCCTCTTGTTCATCTCGACTACCTTTTTCAAAAGGCGGTCAAAGACATAAGGGCCTTTCTTAATGGATCTGCTCATGCTGTGACCTCCTTACTTGGTGTTCCTGCGCTTCAGGATGTACTTGCTGGTGGGGTTGCTCTTGCGCCTGGTCTTGTGACCCAGCGTGGGCTTGCCCCAGGGGCTGACCGGGCCGGGCATGCCGATCGGGCTCTTGCCTTCGCCGCCGCCGTGGGGGTGGTCGTTGGGGTTCATCACGACGCCGCGGACCGTGGGGCGGAAACCCATGTGGCGTTTACGGCCTGCTTTGCCGATGGAGACGTTTTCGTGATCGATGTTGCCCACCTGGCCGATGGTGGCTTTGCAGTCCAGGCTCACCATGCGGATCTCGCCGGAGGGCAGCCTGAGCTGGGCCCATTTGCCTTCCTTGGCCATCAGCTGCGCGGCGTTGCCGGCGGAGCGGGCCATCTGGCCGCCCTTGCCCGGCACCAGTTCCACGTTGTGGATCATCGTGCCCAGCGGGATGTTGGTAATCGGCAGCGCGTTGCCGGGCTTGATGTCGGCCTGCGGGCCGGACACCACGGTGTCGCCAACCTTGAGGCCCAAGGGAGCCAAGATGTAGCGCTTCTCGCCGTCGGCGTAATTCAGGAGGGCGATCAGTGCGCTGCGGTTGGGATCATACTCGATCGTGGCCACCGTGGCGGGCACGGCGTCCTTATTGCGCTTGAAATCGATGATGCGATACTTCCTGCGGACCTGGCCGCCGCGATGGCGGACCGTGATCTTGCCCTGGAAGTTGCGGCCGGCGCGGCGCTCGAGGCTCTCGAGCAGCGACTTTTCCGGCTTGGTGCAGGTCACTTCCTCAAACGTCGACACCGTCATGTAGCGACGGGCCGGCGATGTCGGTTTGTACTTCCTGTTCGGCATTGCGGTTTTCCCCCTTATCCCTACTGGGCCATGCCCTCGAAGAACTCGATGCCCTTGCTGTCTTCGGTGAGCTTGACAACGGCGCGCTTGGTGTCGCTGGTCATGCCCTGTGTGCGGCCCATCCTCTTCAGGGAGCCTTTGCGGTTCAGTGTGTTGACCTGGGCGACCTTCACACCAAACGCCTTTTCGACGGCAGCCTTGATCTGGAACTTGTTGGCATCGGGAGCCACGATGAACGTATATTTCTTGCTGGCCATGTTGTCATAGCTGCGCTCGGTCAACACCGGGCGAATGATGATGTCGTGATGGGTGCTCATCCGGCGTACACCTCCTCAACCTTGGCGACGGCTTCGCGGGTGATGATGAACTTGTCATAGTTCATGATGTCATACACATTCAGGGTGTTCCACTGAGCGGCATACACCTCGGGCAGGTTGGCAACGGCGCGGCGGACGTTGCCGTCCACACCCAGCGTCACAACCAGAGCCTTGCCATCCACGCCGAAAGCCTTCAGCAGGCTCTTGATCTCAGCAGTCTTGCCCTTCTCGAGCGACAGGCTGTCAAGCACGATGATCTGGTTGTCCTGCACCTTGCTGGACAGGGCCGAGAGCATGGCCAGACGGCGAACCTTCTTGTTGACCTTGATCGTGTATTCGCGGGGCTTCACGGCAAACACCATGCCGCCATGACGCCACTGCGGGGCGCGGGTGCTGCCCTGACGGGCGCGGCCGGTGCCCTTCTGCCTCCAGGGCTTTTTGCCGCCGCCGGAAACCTCGGTGCGGGTCAGGGCGCTCTGCGTGCCCTGGCGCTTGGCGGCCAGCTGGGCCACAATCACCTGGTGCATGGCGCTCTGATGGGGCGTGAGGCCGAACACGGCTTCGGAGAGCTCCATCGAGCCGACCTGCTTGCCCTCTATACTATAAACACTTACAGTAGGCATCTTCTTCCTCCTTACCGCTACTTCTTGACGGCGTCGCGCACAACAAGCAGCGCGCCCTTCGGGCCGGGAACGGCACCCTTGATCATGATGAAGTTCCTCTCGGCATCCACCTTGACCACCTCGAGGTTCTGGATCGTGACGTTTTCCACACCATAGTGGCCGGGCAGGCGCTTGTTTTTGAACACGCGGCCCGGGCTGGTGTTGGCGCCCATGGAACCGGGGCCCCTGTGATACTTGGAACCGTGCTGCTTGGGGCCGATCTTGGTGTTCCAGCGCTTGACGGTGCCGGTGAAGCCGTGGCCCTTGGTCAAGCCGCTCACATCCACGATGTCGCCGGCGGCAAACATGTCTGCCTTGATCTGCTGGCCGACTTCAAAGCTTGAGGAGTTCTCCAGCCTGAGCTCGCGCACAAAACGGGCGGGCTCCAAACCGGCTTTCTTGAACTCACCGGTCTTGGGCTTGTTCACGGGCTTCTCGCGGATCTCGCCGAAGCCCACACACACGGCCTCATAGCCGTCGCTGTCTACTGTCTTCTTGCGCATGACGTTGCAGGGGCCGGCCTCGATCACGGTCACGCCGATGGCGCGGCCGTCGGCCAGGAACAGCTGGGTCATGCCAATTTTTCTGCCAATAATGCCTTTCTTCATATCTCTGTCCTCCTGCGGCTCACAGCTTGATCTCGATGTCAACGCCGGCCGGAAGGTCCAGGCGCATCAACGAGTCAACGGTCTTGGAGCTGGGAGCGAGAATGTCGATGAGGCGCTTGTGGGTGCGGATCTCGAACTGCTCGCGGCTGTCCTTGTACTTGTGAGGCGCGCGCAGGATGGTGACAATCTCTTTCTCCGTGGGCAGCGGGATCGGGCCGGATACAACGGCGCCCGTCCGCTTGGCGGTGTCCACAATGCGCTCGGCACTCTGGTCGATGATGTTGTGGTCATACGCCTTGAGCTTGATCCTGATCTTCTTAGTAGGCAATGAAGCTCCCTCCTTATACTCGGGCCAAATACACTCTGCCGTGTGTGCCGTCACCAAATTTTTTGCGGCGAGTTTGACCCGTCGCCCGATTGCCGCGGACTTGGTCCACGGAAGTTCCCCTGATCCGTAAGGAATCGGCCAGGCAATCTCCCGCTTCAACCCCGAATTGACGGCAGCTTTTATATATTACAACATGGAAAAGCACAATGCAAGAAAAATTTGAGCAAAATTTCGAGAAAATAAGCCAGATTCGCAAGCAAAAAATTCCAACCCTCCGGTGTCTGCGGATGGCCACTATTCTAACTCGATATCAGCAAGTTTACAAGGCTATTCATCCGGCTTTCTGATCATGCAGGAATCATTGGACGCGTGCTCAGTATATAGATATACGCAAACTCAAGCAGCAAATCTCCGCCAAATGGGCGGTTAGGCTTCCTTCCAAATAGCAAGCATGTCATCACCCCAGAACTTTTTCGGGCAGATCATCGAATACTTGCTCTTCTCCGGCAGGATCAGCAGCGGGAAGAACCCATTGGCAAGATGGCGCACCGGCAGGTGCTTGCGATGCACCATGATGGCGGTCATGTATACCAGCCTTCCACCGGTCAGCTTATCCGGCAGCTTGATGTTAAAATAGCGGCCCGTCTCATCGGCCAGCGCGGCCCCCAGTGCCATTTCCTCACGGCCGGCCCGGTGGCCGTCTTTGAACTCAAATATCGCCTGCGCCATCTTCATCAGCTCAATGAAACCTTCTTCGGTCTCAAAGAAAGGATCCTCGCTGTAGAGCACGGCGGCGGGGCAGTCACTGGGGCCAGGTTCAAACAGCTGTTCGTTGGCCTGCGTGATCACCGCCATGGCAAGCCTGCCTTCACTCAATAGCAGCTTCTGGTCGGCATAGAGGCCATAGAGGTCGTCGCTGCTCTCCATCCACATCGGGGGGCGCACGGTGGTGAACAGAAGGGAGCGCTTCTTTGCGGCAAATCTGGCTCTGGTGGCGTCCAGCAGTTTGTAACTGTCTTGCATGTCAGGCGACCCCCAGCGGTATGATAATATGTATAATACAGGATCAGCACGGGCTTGAAAACCAGAAAAACCCATTTGAAAACAAAAATCGTTCTTTACAAAACACACCGCCCGGCGTAATATAATGCCATCGTATCTTTGGGGCGGGGTGAAATTCCCCACCGGCGGTAAAGCCCGCGACTCCTGCATGCAGGACTGACCCGGTGAGATTCCGGGGCCGACAGTAAAGTCTGGATGAGAAAAGATACAAATATGCCCAGCATATTTGAGCCCCCGGATACCATCCGGGGGCTTATTTTATTCAGGAGGTCTATATGGAACGGGCAGCTAGCAAGGGCAATGTTTTCAACATTCAGTACATCGCACGAATCGCAATCCTATCGGCACTGGCAGCAATTTTATTCATACTGCTGGTTCCACCGGTCCCTTTGTTTGCTCCATGGCTGACGATTGATTTCTCAGACATCCCGGCTTTGATCGCAGGTTTCTCCATGGGGCCTGTTGCGGGGGTTCTTGTTGAGCTGATCAAGATTGTGTTCAAGATTATTCTGAAACCGGATTTTGCAACGCCTGTCGGTGAGATCGCCAACTTCCTGGTGGGGTGTGCGTTCATCATCCCTGCGACGCTGATCTATAACAGAAACAGAAGCATGAAGTCCGCCATCATCGGCTTGGCCACAGGCTTCCTTGCCTTTGTGGGGCTGGCCGCAGTCATGAACTGGCTTGTGATCATTCCGGTCTTCGCAATATTGCTGTCCGGGAAACCTCTGTCCATCCTGTTTACAAACTCTCCCAGCGAAGTGTACAATTTGATCATCACCGGGCAAAGCGGCATTTTTGCGGACGCGGCGGCAAATGGGTATACTGCGATCAGCAGTTTATCAAATTATATCCTGTACGCATGCATTCCCTTTAATGCCATCAAGGGCGCGGTGATCGCATTGGTTACCGCTCTGCTGTATAAGCGGCTGTCACCGTTATTGAAACCAAAAGTCAGGTAATAAAAGGTGCTCGAGAAGAAAACATTTTCAACGGAAGAAACCGAGGCCTTTGCCGAATCACTGGCAAAGGCCCTGTTCCCCGGTGCGGTGGTTGCGCTGTGGGGCGGGCTGGGGGCCGGCAAAACGGCTTTTACAAGGGGGTTGGCGCGGGGGCTTGGCGTAACGGGTCGGGTAACCAGCCCCACGTTCACGCTGGTGCATGAGCACCATGGCAACCCCGGTCTCAGCCATTTCGACCTCTACCGCCTGGATGAGGGAGGCCTGGAAGACATGGGTTTTGAGGAATATCTGGGCGGCAGCGCCGTGTGCGCGATCGAGTGGCCTGGCAACGCAGGCTCCCTGCTGCCCCCAGAGCGCCTGGACGTGACGCTGGAGCCTGCGGATGACGGGGCAGCGCGGGCGATCACGGTGGCGGCGAGGGGCCGACCCTATGAAACACTGCTTGAGGGCTTGACACTATGAAGCTGCTGGCACTGGACACCTCCACAAAAGTTGCGAGCGCGGCGCTGATGGAAAGCGGCGTGCTGGTCTGCGAAGCGAACCTGAACTCGGGGCTCACCCATTCGGAGCGGCTGATGCCGCTGGTCGATCAATGCTTCCGGCTGGCCGGCTGGCAGCCTGCTGCGCTGGACGCCATCGCGGTGGTGGCAGGCCCTGGCTCCTTCACCGGCGTGCGCATCGGCGTGGCCACCGCCAAGGGCATGGCCGAGGCGCTGGGCAAGCCCGTGATCGCCGTGAACACGCTGGAGGTGCTGGCGGCGGCGTTCCCCAGCTTTGCCGGCGTGATCGCGCCGATCCTGGACGCCCGCCGCGACCAGGTGTATTGCGCGCTCTATGATGGGAGCCAGCTCGAGCTGCTCCCCCCCGCCCCGCTGGCGCTGGGCGAGCTGCTGGAGCAACCGGCGATCGCCGAGGCGCAGGCCGTGATGTTCTGCGGTGACGGCGTGGCCCCCCATCGGCAAACCATCACAGAGGCGCTGGGGGAAAAGGCATGGTTCGCACCGGCCCACCTTTTGTTGCAGCGTGCCGGGGCGGCGGCCCATCTGGCCTGGCAGAAGCTCACCGCCGGGCAGACGATGGACGCGGCAGACCTGCTGCCCATCTATCTGCGCAAATCCTCCGCCGAGCAGGTGCTGGAAAAGAAAGCCATGGAGGCCGGCCATGGCCGTTGAGGAACCGAAGGTGCTCCTTCGCCGAATGCTGGAATCAGATCTGGATAGGGTGCTGGAGATCGAAGCCGCCTGTTTCCCGCGGCCATGGTCCCGGGAGTCCTTCCTGTCAGAGCTCAAAAATCTCTGCGCCCGCTATGTGGTGCTGGTGGAAGACGGTGTGATTGCCGGCTTCGGTGGCATGTGGATCATCGTGGACGAGGCCCATGTGAACAACATCGCCGTGCACCCGGACTATCAGGGCAGAGGTTATGGCCGCAGAATCATGCGGGAGCTGATGCGGGCGGCCTGGCATGCCGCCGAGGCGATACAGATGACGCTGGAAGTGCGCGTGACCAATGAAAAGGCAATCAGCCTTTATACCAGCCTGGGGTTTGAAGTAGCGGGCCGCAGGAAGAACTATTATGAAGACAACAGCGAAGACGCCTTCATCATGTGGTGCCACAACACGCTGGAGGTGCTGGCAAGATAAGGAAAGCGCGGGCTGCTTGTGATCTGATTGCAGCAATCAGAACGCCCGTTCACCCTATAACAGCTTCAGATTCTATCCAATTTGGTTTGCACACAGATGCCTGTATCGGCCCATGAGCTTTGTCATGTGCGCCCCTCTTCCAATGCGGGCAGGGCTCTGTGCCCGTACCGCATCGTTTCATTAAGATCTCCCGTTTTTACTTGATAGAAACTTTTGCCAGGTATTATAATTAGATATATTGAGCAAGGAGCGACAGCCGTGAAAGAACGCGATTATGACGTGATCGTCTATGGCGCGGGGCCGGAGGGCGTCGCGGCAGCGTTGGCCG
This sequence comes from Bacillota bacterium, assembly GCA_023428265.1. GTDB lineage: Bacteria > Bacillota > Clostridia > Christensenellales > UMGS416 > JAEYRA01. The sequence goes on from JAEYYW010000090.1 coordinate 51,399, forward strand.
CGGCGGAGCATTCCGGCACGGTGCTGCTGGCGGACGAGGGGCCCGATGTGGGCGGAAGCGCCGTCTGCGGACTTTTGAACTGCTGGCGCGGCGACGGCCAGCCGGCCATGATGGAGCACCTGCGGAAGCTCACGCGGCGGGCCTGGGGTAGGCTCATCTTTGAGCCGGAGGAGCTGGCGCGGGTTTTCGAGGCGCTGCTCCATGACGCCGGTGTGGACCTGCTGCTGGGCGCAAAGGCCGTAAAGGTGAAAAGCCGGACCGGGCAAATCAAGTCCATAGCCTTCGCCGGGCCGGAGGGCCGGGTGAAGCTATCGGCCTGGTGCTATGTGGACGCGTCGCAGGACGGTGCGCTGACCCGGCTGGCCGGCTGCCCCTGCGGGCCGGATGCCGAGGGCACGGCCATTACGGTGCTGGCCCGTGTGGGCGGCATCGACACCAGGGTAACCGGTGTGTTTGACCACGAGGTGCTGGGCCAGTACGCGGGCCAGTTTCAGTCGGAGCAGTCTGCCGACATGCTGCCCGGCGGCCTTGCTTTCCCGGAGCTGGTGCCCTGCCTGCGGGGCGGCACCGCCATGCTGAACGCGGCCGGATCCGGCGCCACCGTAGCGGAAAGCCCCCTGGGTCGCACCAAAGCGGAGCTCAAGTGCCGAAACGACGCGCTGGCTGCCATCGGCTTTTTGCAGCGCAACGTGCCCGGATATGAAAACTGCCACTTGATCCACTTTGCCAGCCAGGCGCTGGTGCTTTCCCACCCCCACCCCATCCGGAGAAGAACCGAAGAAGCCGTGGAGGTGGAGTCGGGCCTGCTGGAAGACGTGGCCGCGCTGCGGCATGTGAACCCGGAAAACCCTGCCGAGCCGCTGGTGACGCCGCTGGGAAACCTGATGTGCCGCGACTTGGAAAACCTGCTGCTGGCAAGGGCTGAAAGCATGACCGCCGAGCAGCTGCCGCTGCTGCTCGCCTGCGGGCAAGCCGCCGGCACCATCGCCGCGGAGGCTGTGCTTTATGACGGCTGCATCTCGAAGCTGGATGAAACGCGGGTTCGCAAGGCGCTTTCCGGAAATCCGGAATAAGTTGTGAATCCGGTTCCTCTGTTCCCAACTACTCCATGACCATCAGCAGAAAGCGTAAACATAGCAACAATAACACAGGGGCGGCTCATGAGCCGCCCCTGTGCCTATCTACTGACTACTCGCTACTGACTATTGACTATTGACTACTGACTACTGACTACTGACTACTGACTACTGACTACTCCAGCTTCACATACTTCTTGGGGTTCACATGCCCCCCATTGAGCCGGAACTCAAAATGCAGGTGGGGCCCGGTGCTTTGGCCGGTGCTGCCAACCAGCGCGATGATCTGCCCCTGCTTCACCTTCTGCCCTTTCTTCACCAGCAGCTTGGAGCAGTGGCCGTAGCGGCTCTGCACGCCGCCGGCATGGTCCAGATAGATCACCAGCCCATAACCGGATGCGGAACCGGAAAAAGACACGGTGCCTGCCGCCGTGGCATAGATCGGCGTGCCTGTGGGGGCGGCCAGATCATAGCCGTAATGATAAGACCGGCCAAACATGTCGCGGGGGCCGTAGCGGCTGGTCACCCGGTAAGACTTCAGCGGCTTGATGTATTTCCCGGAGGCCGATGACCCGCCGCCGGAGCTGGTGGGCACCTTCTTGGTGCCGCGCAGCACAATCTTGTCTTGGGCTTCCTCAATCACGGTCTGGCTTTCGATCACCTTGGAGGCTTCCATGCCGTTGATATAAGTCACCTTCGCCACAACCTGGCGCAGGCCGTTCTTCCCCTCCTGCTTGGTTTGCTTCTGCGTGGTGTATAGCGTTGCGTCGGTTTGCTCCACGGTTTCATAAGGCAGCGCCTCCTGCCGCGTCACCGTTTCGGTGTAGCGCACGTTGACCCAGTTGGAAGGCTTCACGGCGTTCAGCGTGTCTCCCGGCTGCAGCACTTGATCGGATGAAAGCGTGGGGTTGGCCTTTTTGATGTCCGCCACCTGGAGCTCAAACTCCTTGGCGATGCGGGCAAGGCTGTCTCCCTTTTCCACGGTGTAGAAATTGTCTTCCACGGCGGAGCCCAACGTGAGCGCCCGCACGGCTTCGTCACAGCTCATCACAAGGCTGAAATCCACCGGCTGCTGCTCCACACGCACGTTTTCCACAAAGGACACATCAGTGCGCTGCCGGTTGCCGGAGGCGGAAAGATAGGGGGCCAGCACAGTGTCCAGCGCCTGCTGAGCCTCCTCGGCGCTTTTGAGTGCCACAGCGGGGCGGCCGTTCACCAGGATCACGGAGGCCACCACTTTCACCTCGAGGTTGGCCTTCAGCGCCTGCTCCACGGCCTGGACGTCCGCGATATTCTGCGCGTCACAGGTGACCGGCGTGAAAGTGAGTGTGCCTTCGTGGCTGATGTCCATGCCATAGCTTTGGCGTAGACTGTCCTGAACTTTATTCAGGATCTCCTCTGCGGCGGTGCGCTCCTGCACCACGCATAGGGGCCGGCCGTCCAGAGCCATCATTTCACCCTGGGCCTGCGCGGGCTTGCCAAGAAGCGAGACCGCACCCAGCACCATTGCCGCAACCACAATCACTGTAGCGGCCATCACCAGCAGCGGCATGGGGTTGCTCAGCCGGAAGCCCCGGCGGCCCTGGCCGGCTGGGGCGTAGAACAGCCCGGCCGCGCTCGCGGCAGACCGCTGCACAGGCCGCCACGCCGATGAAGCTGCTTCCCTTTGCTTGCGGGCAGGCTGAACCACTCCCAAACCGGATTGTGCCCGGCCCGGCCTTCCACCCTGCAGTGTTTTGTTGACGACAGTGTTGATGCCGCCTCTCTTTCTCAAACGCACAGGCTGTTACTCCCCCGTCTCTTTTGTGTCGCCGCCGCCGGCCTGGCTGAACTGCTGCTCAAACCACTGTGTCAGCTCCCGGCCGGTTGCTTTCTCCAGAGCGTTTTCCAGATCCGATCTGGTGGCCACGCCCAGGCGATGCCCTTCATAATACTGGCGCAACCCGGCAAAAAACGCCTCGTCGCCCACTTCCGCGCGCAGATCGCTTAGGATCTGGGCCGCGCGGTCATACACCCACGACGAATAGGTGAGCCCGTCGTCGAAGGAGGAGGCCGGCAGCGTAACGGCGTATTGCCCCTGCTGCCCGGCCCGCTGGTCGGCAAAATAGTCGATTTGAATTTGATAAAAGTCGTTGAAACCGCTGCTGCGTTCCTTCTGAAAGAAATACTGGGTGGAAAACTCCGTCAGCCCTTCGTCCAGCCAGGGCTCGGCCACCTCGTCGTTGCCCACGGTGGAATACCACCACTGATGGGCTGTTTCGTGGGAAACCACAAGATCCAGCACCATGCTCTGCGAGAAGGAATACAGCGACTGGTCGATCAGCACCATGCCGGGGTATTCCATGCCGCCGATGAAGAAATCGGCCTCCACCACAGAAAACTCGCCATAGGGGTATTCCCCGAAGGTGCTTTCATAAAGGTCAATCGACTCCACTGCGCAGTCCAGCGCCTGGCGGCCATACCCCTTGTGCTGTTTGAGGTAGTAGGAGCGCACCAGCACATCGCCGGCCATCTGCTGCATCACCTCAAACTGGTCGCTGGCCACAAAGCCAAAGTCGCGGCGGCCCGGTGCGTCCACCGTCCAAACGTCGTTTTCCCCTTCCTCCCGCATTGTCAGCTCGCCGGTGGCCGCAATGGTCCAGTCAGCCGGCGCCGTGATTGTGGCGTGGTAGTCGGAAGTCTCCGAATAGAAGGGGTCGCCCATATTGTAATACGGATAATCGTGCCACGTTCCGGAGTCAAACACAGAAAGGATCGGGTGGCAGTTCACCAGCGACATCGTGTTGTCACCGTAGCCGAACCGGCCCAGGCAGTTGGGCACCGTCACATGATACTGGATTGTGAGACGCGCCGTTTCGCCCGGTTTCACGGGCCGCACCAGAAGCACCTCCAGCACATGGTTCTGCTGGCCGGTGATCAGATGCTGCACATTGCCGTCGGGGCTCGTCACCGAGAGAATATCGATGGAGCCGGAAGAAAACCCGTTGGGATAGGCATCGTCATAATCGTCCTGCTCAAAAACGCCGTAATACTCCTTTTCAAAGCAGTTGGGATAGAGCAGAAACCGGAGCCTGTCCATCGGCTGTGTTTCCGTGTTCACATAGGTAAAGTCCATCTTGCCGCTGAGCGCCTTGCCGGCAGGGTCCAGCGCCAGCGTGAGGTCATAGCGGCAGCGCTTCCCGGTTTCGTATTCCGGCCAGCCCTCCACCGGCTCCTTTTCGTCGGCAGGGCCGTTTTGGAACTCCCCGCCGGTGATTGCCTGCCTGGTGGCCGCCGGCTGGGTGGCCAGGGGGTCTGCCGCAGGGCGCCGGCTGAGCAGCGGCTCCAGAACAAGGGCCCCCACGGCCAGCAGGGCCACGGCGAGCACCAGGGCCGGAAAAAGGTTGCGTTTGAACCAACCCATCCAAATAACTCCTTCAGAAAATAAAAGATTATCTCTACATACTTATTCTGCCGATTTTCAATTATTATAGTATGTACAGGACACAGGTTCAACCCTGAATGGCTGGGAAAGCAGCCAATGATTTGGGCACAATCTCCCAATGCCCTTGCGGCGTTATGCGAACAACGGTATACTGGATATTATCCCGAAAAGGCATGAAAAGGAAATCATGGACTCGTTTGAAACGGAACTGAAGGAAAAAGGATATCGCATGACCAACCAGCGGCTCACGGTGCTGAAGGCTGCCGCCGCCATGCCCGGCCATTTCACGGCTGAGGAGCTGCACCGGGAGCTGAATCGCAGCGACATCGGCATTGCAACGGTGTATCGCACCGTGCAGCTGCTGCTGGAAATGGGTTATTTGAAGCAAGCCCACATCTCCGGCCAGAGCAATGTGTATGAATACAGCCAGGATGACGACAGCGGTCACAGCCACGCTCACATGCAGTGCACCGGCTGCGGCGCGGTGCTGGAGCTCCGGGAGGACATGATGGACGGCATAGAAAGCGCTGTGCTGGAGCAATATGGATTCCTCGTTTCCGATCATTACATCACGCTGACCGGCCTGTGCGCCGGCTGCCGCGCCAAAAAAACCCATCCGGATCCGACGGAGGCTTAACATATGCCATTGAGCAGCGCAACCACCCAAAGGGTCGACGCCATTTTTGAAAAGGCGCAGGCCGACGGCAGAAGCACGCTTCACGAGCACGAGGTCTACAGCCTGCTGGAGGCCATCGGTCTTTTCGTGCCCAAGCATGTGTTCATCCGCGACATCAACGATGTGAATCAATCGCTGCTGGGCCGATTTTCCGGCGGGGCGCTGATTGTGAAAACCGTGTCACGCAGCCTGGCCCACAACCAGCGTTACGGCGGCGTGAAAAAGGTGACCAACCTGGACCCTCTGTTTGTGCGCTATGTGATGAACAACATGCGCGAAGAGGTGCTTTCCCATTTCCCAGAGGGCAGCAAGCCCGTCATCGACGGGTTCCTGATCGTGGAATTCGTGCAGTTCACGCAGGCGCTGGGCAACGAGATCATGCTGGGCCTGAAGTCTGACCCGGCTTTCGGCCCTGTGCTCACGCTGACCAAAGGCGGCGACGACGCGGAGTTTTTCGCCAAGTATTATGACCCTGCCAACCTGATGCTGGCGCCGGTGAGCTACCCGGATGCGCAGTCGCTCACCCACTCGCTCAAGATCCGCCACAAGTTTGAGGAGATGGGCCACCCGGAATATCTGGATATGATGGCCCGGGCCCTGAGCGCCGTGAGCGAGCTGGGCTATTGCTACTCCTTCCTGTCGCCCAAGAAGCCCCGCTTTCATCTGGATGTGATGGACCTGAACCCGCTGGTGTTTTCAGAAGATGGCCGCTTTCTCGCGGTGGATGGATACGCCGAGTTTCAGTGCGCCGAAGACAGCGCCCTCACTGCCCGCACGCCGGACGCCGGCAACCTGAACGGCTTTTTTGAGCCGAAAGGCGTGGCGATCCTGGGTGTTTCCACCGACCTCAACAAATACAGCATGGCCCGCATCATCGCGTCGCTGTGCCATGAGCTGGGCCGCAAGGACCTCTACCTTGTGAACCCCAAGGGCGGCCAGACCGAGCTGAACGGCGTGACCTATCCGCTTTACAGAAGCCTGGATGAAATCCCCCATCCCTATGACCTGGTGGTCTATTCCGCCCCGGCCAAATACACGCTGGATTTCATCAAGACACTGCCGGAAGACAAGGCCGCGGTCATCATTTCCGGCATCCCCGCTGACATCAGGTACAATGAGTTTGCCCAGGCTGTCACAGCCAACAAGCCCAAGGGTGCCCGCCTCATCGGGCCCAATTGCATGGGCGTGTTTTACGCACCCACTTGCGACAACCCCGGTGTGAATACACTGTTTATTGAGGAAAAGCGGCTGCACATCGCCTGGGGGCCGGAGAGCAACTGCGCGCTGTTTACCCAGAGCGGCGCCATGGGCGTGACCAGCATCGAGCGGGCGCAGTATTCCCGCATCTTCCGCACGATCGTGAGCTTCGGAAACAAAGTGGATGTGAACGTGCCCGACCTCATCAGCCATTTTGAATGCGACCCCAACGTGGACGTGATGGCGATGTATATGGAGGGCATCAACGCCGGTGAAGGCCGCCAGTTCTTTGACGTAGCCTCCAAATCCACAAAGCCGATCCTGGTCTACAAGTCCGGCAGGACGGAGGCCGGCATGAAGGCCGCCATTTCGCACACGGCCTCGATGTCCGGCAGCTATGACGTGTTCCGAGCCGCTTGCGAGCAGGCCGGATGTGTGCTGCTGGAGGAGCTGGATGACTTCTACAATTCGATGAAATCCTTCTCCCTGCTGCACAAGTCCAAGCCAAATGGCCGCAGGGTGGCCGGCGTGGTGAACGCCGGGTTGGACGCCACAATGGGCGCGGACCTGCTGAATTGCCTGACGCAAGCCACGCTGCAGCCGGAGACGGCGGAGGAGCTCAAAAAGCTCAACGTGCACGGGCTGGTGGATACCAACACGTCCTTTTTGGATCTCACGCCGATGACCAACGACACGCTCTATGTGCAGTTCATCGAGGCTGTGCTCAAGGACCCCGGTGTGGACTGCCTGTTTGTGGCCATTGTGCCGCACATCGAAAACCTGAAAACCCTGAATGACAACTGCCTGGATGAAGACGCCCTCGCGCCGCTGCTGGTGCAGGTCGCTCGCAAATATCACAAGCCCATCGTGGTCTCCGTGAACGCCGGGCAGCACTACCAGCGCATGGTGCAGCACCTGGAGGAAAACGGACTGCCGGTCTATTCCGACATCCGCTCGGCCATCCGGAGTCTGGACAGGTTTGTGGCGTATTGGACGAGGGGGTAACCCCCCGTCCATCCGGCACGGCCGCGGCGGGCTCTTTTTGTGAAGCACAACA
>JAEYYW010000097.1 GCA_023428265.1 Bacillota bacterium
TTTGTATAGTTCGTTATTACTGTTCATTTACATTATATACAGTATGACCGGCATGTCAAGCAATATTTTGAGAAAATTGAAAAAACTCTCCCACTGGTTGGGAGAGTTCATTCCGGATCTGATCGAAGGAGAGAAAGGCGCTGCTGAAGGGTTTGCCCTATGGCAGCCCGCCCGCTTATTGACCGGCTGCCTGCGCCAGTTTCTCATACAACACCTGTGTTTCAGACGGCGTCAGGCAGTTGATGTAATATTGTTTCCCATCCGGCAAGCGGAAATGAAGGAAGGGTGGTTCTGTGTTTTCCGTATAAACGCGGGCAACGGCGCCGCCCTGCAGCGTGAAACGCCCCCGAAGCCGGCTGCCCAGCGCGGAGCCATACTCCTTGCCTGTGATTTTCGGCATCTCCTGCAGAAGCTCCAGCCCCATGATTTGATTGCGCTCCACCGTCTGCCCAAAGGCGCAATCGATTGCCAGCGTTTCCTCCGACACGGAGAAAACCGCCGCCTTGCCGCTGTCGTGCAGCAGCACCGCCACAAACACCGCCACTGCCGCCAGGCCGGCGAACACGACGGCAAGCACCCATTTCGTCTTGCGGTTGAGCCGGCCATCTGCGGCAAGGGCATTGCCGTCATATTTCTGCGCCCGGACCATCAGATAGACAACCCCCGGAATGAACAACAGCGCGGCCAGCACCGCGCCCACAACCCAAATGCCCAGCAGCACAAACACCGTGGCCACCACAATCACACCGGCCGCAACAAACAACGCGTTGGCAAGGAAGCGGGAAAGGCCCTCCACATCCACTTTTTTCTGTTGCTCGGCGGTCATTGTGTTGTAGCCGGAAATCAGCCAATACGCCTTTCCAAACCGCAGCGTTGCGGCAATGCCGGCAAAGAGCACCGACAATGAAGCACCCATGCCGAATGGAAACCAAAACTCCATATCTCCCACAATTCCCTTCTGTCAAAAACCCCATGATATGCCGATGCGGCGACAGCATGGATAAACCATACAACCTCATTTTACACAAAGGGCAGGCATGAAATCAACCACGAAGGCAAAGCTAACCCGGGAACTCACACAAAGGAGAGCAGAATGAAAAAAATCTATATCCGCACACCGGCGGGCACTTACCCCATTGATCAAACGATAGCGGAGAAATACCGCCTGAAGCCCGGCGACCCCACGCCGTTCACCGGCAGCACCGTGGTGGACCAGTTTGGCCGCTCTCCGGCTCCGAAGGATCCAAAGGCGCAAAACCTGGAGGGAACCAAAGGCGAGCTCATCAACGATGGCATCGCCGAGATAGACAACGCCCTGACCCTCTCCCAATCGGAAATCATCGACTTTTCACAGGGCACAGACTCCAACCCCAACGGCTGAAGGCTGCCCTGCGGCACATTCAAGCAACTCATACGCAAGCGCCTCCGCACGCAACCGGCCGGGAGCGCCCACGTTGCCACACATGGAAAAGAATGCCGGAAAGGCTCACATTTCCCCGTTTCATTGCGGCATGCCATTGTATTTAGTATAATATATACATTTCCGGGCAAAGGAGCTGTCTAGGTTGCATGCCATGATCCCCGGGTTCCTCAGGGAAGCGGCGAAGCATTTCTCTGAAAAAGGCGCGCCGCTTTATCTGGTGGGGGGCTGGCCCCGCAACAGGCTGCTGAACCTGCCGCCCGGAGACCTGGATGTGTCCAGCGCCCTGCCGCCGGATCAGGCCGCCGGTCTGTTTGAGCGGGTGCCCGGCGCACGGGTGATCGAGCGCAACACGAGGCTGGGCACCTTCGGCGTGCTTTATGAGGACGTGCAGGCCGAATACACGGCCTTTCGCACAGAAAGCTACGGTGAAGGCGGCGCGCACCGCCCGGAGCAGGTGTGCTTTGGCGCCACGATGGAGCAGGACGCGCTGCGCAGAGATTTCACCGTGAACGCCATTTACCACGATATTGCGGCAGGACACGACATCGACCCGCTGGCCGGCCTGCCCGACATTGCCGCGCGGCAGCTGAGGACATGCCGAAGCCCCGCGGAAACCTTCGCCGACGACGGCCTGCGGCTCATGCGGCTGGCACGTTTCGCAGCAGAGCTTGATTTTTCCATTGAGAAAGAAACCTATGCCGCCGCGCGGGATAACGCGGCGCTCATCGACGACATTGTGCCGGAGCGGGTGCAGGCGGAGCTATTCAAGATCCTGCTGGCAGACACAAAGTATCGTGATCTTGCCAGAGCGCAAAGCCCTGTGCTCAAGGGGCTTCACCTGCTGGACGATCTGGGCCTGCTCCCCCGCATCCTGCCGGAGCTGGAGCCTTGCAGGGGGGTTGGGCAGCGGGCCGATTACCACGACCACGATGTGCTGGAGCACCTGCTCCGCGCCGCCTCCTGCGCGCCTCCGGAGCTTCCGCTCCGGCTGGCCGCCCTGCTGCACGACGTGGGCAAGCCGGAAGCTCTGAGAAGCGGCGGCCGAATGGTGGGTCACGACAAGCTGGGCGAGCCCATTGCCCGCGCCATTTTGACAAGGCTGCGGTGCCCAAACCGCCTGATCGACGAGGTGGCGGCGCTGGTGCGCTGGCACATGGCAGACCTGGACGGCAAAACCGGTGAGAAGCGGCTGCGGCTGTTTTTTGTGAAAATGGGCCGAGAGCGCGCCCGCGGGCTCGCGGAGCTGCGTCGGGCCGATGTGTGGGGCAGCAAGGTGACGCCGGAAAGCGGAGACCCCGCCGGGCGATGGGTCGCCCTGCTGGACCGGATGGAACAGGAGCATGTGCCCTGGACACAGCGGGATCTTGACCTGGATGGCAGCGCTCTGGCAGATCTTGCCGGAGGCCCCTCCCCATTGGTGGGGGCGCTGAAGGCCGAGCTGCACCGCCACGCCGTGCTGCGGCCCCAGGACAATACAAAAGCAAAGCTGCTGCGGCTGGCTGCCGCGCTGATGCACGACAGCCAACGTCTGGAAAGGATATTGAAAAAGTGAAAACCCGATTGAAGCGCTGGTTGGCGCTGTTGCTGATCGTTGCGGTGGCGCTGGCAGGCGCCGGCTGCGGCAAGGCCAAGCACACCGCCGCGGCGTCGCCCACGCCGGCCCCCGAGCGGCCGGAGGTCACACCGTCACCGGAAAAAGTATGCCCGCCGGAGGTGGAGCGATTTGCCGGCTACACAATCAACCTCAAGCCGGCCAGAGGCCCCATGGTGATCATACAGGAGCCTGTGGCTGCCCAGCTGATCATGGACGCCTACTCCACCGACCGCCTGCAGGTGCAGGACGCGATCGGCAAGTTTAATAACAAGCTGGAAGTGCTGGACCCGGAGGGAAAAGCGCGCTACAGCTTCAACGTCGCCTCTGACGGGCAGCTGCTGATGAAGGCCTCCGACGGCAAGGTGTTTCGGATGCCGGAGTATGTGTATTACCTGATTGAAGATCAGCTATGGACCTATAATGGGTCGCTGATAGACAGCAACCTGAAATGGGATCCGGAAAAAGGCACCTCTCAGCTGGAGCTGGAGCTTCCCAGATATCTGAAGGCGGGGATGCTGCCGGCCTTCGGCTATGCCTCGGCATATTTCACCAACTACACACTCTATGGCGTAAACACCGAGACCAGGAACACAGCCAAGATTTATCTGCTCCTGACCTGTGCCGGGTATGAAATCAGCGGCAACTCCTTTGCCCCCCGCTTTCTCTACACCACGCCCGCCACGCTGATCTTCACGAAGGCCGGCGATGGATGGCAGCTCACCGGGCTGAAGCAGCCGCCGAATTTGAAGGAGAAGAAGGGGAAAGACCTCTACAACTCCGTGCGCACAATCTTCCCCTATGATTATATGGAGGATGTGCTGGAGGATTTGAACAAGGTGAGCAAGGAAAAGGGAAACTCACCGCAGATCAAAGACATTGTGCGCCAGGCAACCGAGTATTTGAACACCGTGCGAATCACCGGCCTGACGGTGGAAAGCTAGAAAGAGGAAGATATGGCAGAAAAGAGAAAAATGCCCAAATGGCTCACCTGGACACTGGTCGCACTGGCGGCGCTGGTGCTCGTGGGCCTGTATCTGTGGCTGGATCGCAACGGCAGCCTGAAAATCTTTGAGAGCCGCGAGGCCCTGCAGGAATACCTGGCCGGCTATGGTGTGTGGGCACCGCTGATGTTCTTCCTGCTGCAGACGGCCCAGGTGATTGCCGCGCCCATCCCCGGCAATGTCACGGCGCTGGCCGGCGGGGCGATGTTTGGGTTCTGGCAGGCTTTCTGGATCAGCACCGCTGCCACCGTGGTGGGTTCGGCATTGGCCTTCGGCCTGGCAAAGCTCTTCGGGCGGCCGCTGGTGGTGCGGCTGGTGGGTGAAGCCACCGTGACCAAATATGTGGACTCATTTGCCAAAAAAAGCACCTTTCTGCTGGCAGCGATGTTTTTAATTCCCTTCTTCCCCGATGACGCGCTGTGCCTGGTCGCCGGCCTCACGGCGATCCGCTGGCTGCCCTTTCTGGCCATTGTGATCGTCACCCGTCCGCCGGGGCTGATCGTATCCACACTGGTGGGCTCCGGTGCGATCGTGATGCCCATATGGGGTTGGGTGCTGATCGGGATCGCAGCGGCCGCGCTGATGTTTGTGTCGTTCAAATACGGAGACAGGATCAACGACTGGATCATGACGAAGCTGAAGAGGGAGAAGGATTCATCGGCGATCTAAACATCCTGCTCAAATGAAACCCTCTCCCCTGACCCCTCCCCCTTATAGCGGGAGGGGAAGGATAGATATAGGTAATATCGGGGCAGGGGGAGAGGGTTCTGGCAAAGGGATCCGAAGAGAATGGACAGACAAGACTGAAAAGGTAGATAGATAAAACATGCACACCTTCCCCTCGGGAAACTATGACATCATCGTGGTGGGCGCCGGCCACGCCGGCGTGGAGGCAGCCCTTGCCGCCGCACGCCTGGGCCACAAAACGCTGCTGCTCACCATCAACCTGGACAGCATCGCGCTGATGGCCTGCAACCCCGCCGTGGGCGGCACCAGCAAAGGCCACCTGGTGCGGGAGCTGGACGCCTTGGGCGGCGAGATGGCGCTGTGCACAGACGCCACAGCGATCCAGACCCGCATGCTCAACGGCAGCAAGGGCCCGGCGGTGCAAAGCCTGAGGGCCCAGGCAGACAAAAAAGCTTATCAGCGGCGCATGAAATGGACGGTGGAAAACACCGAAAACCTGCACCTCAAGCAGGGCGAATGTGTCCGGATATCCACAAAGGGTGGCCGCGTGACCGGCATCCTCACCGCCACCGGCGCCACTTATGGCTGCCGGGCGCTGGTGCTTGCCACCGGCGTATATCTGAAGGGCCGGGTGATCATCGGCGAATACACGGCCCGCAGTGGCCCCTCGGGGCTTTATCCGGCAGACAAGCTATCGGCAAGCCTTCATCGGCTGGGCTTTTCGCTCCGGCGCTTCAAAACCGGCACGCCCGCAAGGGTGGACGGGCGCACGCTGGACTATTCCCGCATGGAAATCCAGCCCGGCGACTCCTCCACCCCTCCATTCTCCTTCATGACGGATCACACCGACTGCCCACAGCGGCCTTGCTGGCTCACCTATTCCAATGCCGCCACCCACAACATCATCCGTGACAACCTGCACCGCTCCCCCTTATACAGCGGCATCATCGAGGGCACCGGCCCCCGCTACTGCCCCAGCATTGAGGACAAGGTGGTGCGTTTTGCCGACAAACCGGCCCATCAGGTGTTCATTGAGCCGGAGGGGCTGGAGACGATGGAGATGTATGTGCAGGGGATGTCCACCTCGCTGCCTGTGGATGTGCAGGTGGCCATGCTCCGCACACTGCCGGGCCTGGAGCGCATGGAGTTGATGCGCCCGGGCTACGCCATTGAGTATGACTGCATCGACCCCACGCAGGTGACCGCCGGATTGATGGCCAAGCAGGTGGAAGGGCTTTTCACCGCCGGGCAGCTGAACGGCACATCCGGTTATGAGGAAGCCGCAGCCCAGGGCATTGTGGCCGGCATCAACGCGGCGCAATACCTCAAAGGCGAGCCGCCGCTGATCCTCAGCCGCAGCGACGCCTACATCGGCGTGCTGATTGACGACCTGGTCACAAAGGGCACCAACGAGCCCTATCGCATGATGACCAGCCGGGCCGAGCACCGCCTGATTCTGCGGCAGGACAACGCGGACCTGCGGCTGACTGAGTTCGGTCGGGCAGTGGGCCTGGTGGGCGAAGAGCGTTACGCCCGAATGATGCGCAAGCGTGAGCAGACCGAAAAATTGATCGCCCACTTTGAGCGGGCGCTGGTGAAGGCCACGCCGGAGCTCATCGGGGCGGTGGAGGCCGGCGGCGGCCAGCCCCCGGCAGCCGGCACGTCCATCCGCATCGCGGAGCTGCTGCGCCGGCCAAATGTCAAATACGCCGCCCTGGCACCTTTTGATCCCGATTGCCCCGAAGCCCGGCCAGATGCCTTGGAGCAGGCGGAAATTGCCATCCGCTACGCCGGCTACATCGAGCGGGAGCGGCGGGAGATTGAGCGCAACCACAGGCTGGAAAGCCGGGAGCTGCCGGAAGACATTG
>JAEYYW010000043.1 GCA_023428265.1 Bacillota bacterium
CAATGGTCACCCGGCACTTTCCGCACCGTCCGCCGCCGCCGCAGGGAGCATTCAACCGATACCCCTGCGATGCCAATAATGAGTATACAGTAGCGCCCTTGGAGGTGTCAGCAATAACGGAGTCTCCGTTCACGGTCATCTTCATTGGTGCCTCCGGCTGGTCTATTTAAAGAAGGTTTTCATAAACAACGGCATGGCCTCATACACGGTGAACGCGCCGATCACCACGAACAACACACCGGTAATCAGCTTCAGCACGTCAGCGGGGATGAATTTGGTGATCGCTCCGCCGAAAAAGGCGCCCAGGAAGGTGACCACGATCAGGGCGGCAGAGGCCCCGATGAAAACGGGCATGGGCTTGCTGTTGCCTGCAGCCAGTGTAAACACAGCCAACTGCGTTTTGTCGCCCAGCTCAGCCAGCAGCAGCGTGCCAAATGCCACGGCAGTAAGTTTCCAATCCATCAGCTTCGCTCCTTTGGATTATAGGGATACACATACAAATATGCAAGCAGATGCACAACAATGAGTAGATGAAGGCGATTTGCCGAGAAAATGTGGCTGAGCAGTCTCTAGATTCGGCTGCCGGGGTCAGTGGTCTGGCCATCAAGCGTGCTACCGTTCATCGCATGGCGGACGCAGCCGCTCTCCACGGCATCCTGCGCCCCCTTTCGCGACATTGTGGGGATCTCCGCCGGTTTATACTCCACCGGGTGCTCCAGAAGCACCCGTGAGGGAATGACGCTGTAACTCATGTCGGTTTGTCCTCCTGCTTTGGTTCACCGTTTTGTTGTCCGTCCTTCTCTGCAATCAGCTCCCGCAGCTTGGTGAGGGCCGACTCAAGCGATCCCACCCCATCGATCAAGCCGCACTCCACGGCCTCCGAGCCGATCAGGATTGTGCCCATATCATTGGCAAGCTCGCCGGTGCGCGTGAGCATTTCCACCAGACTCTCGCGGCTGATGGAGCTGTGCTGTGTCACAAAGGAAACCACGCGGTCTTGCATTTTGTTCATGTAGTCGAATGTCTGCGGCGCACTGATGACCATGCCGTTCAGGCGGATCGGGTGAATCGTCATGGTGGCTGTGGGAGCGATATATGACCAGGTGGTGCTCACCGCCAGCGGCACACCGATGCTGTGGCCGCCGCCCAGCACCACCGACACAGAGGGCTTGGACATGCCGGCGATCAGCTCAGAGATGGCAAGCCCTGCCTCCACATCGCCGCCCACGGTGTTCAGCAGCACCAGAAAGCCCTTGATGTCCGGGCTTTCCTCAATTGCCACCAGCATGGGGATGATGTGCTCATATTTCGTGGTTTTGTTGACAGCCGGCAGCACCATGTGGCCCTCAATCTGCCCAACAATCGTAATGCAATGGATGGGGCTTCTCGGGGCGAGCGGCTGCACCGGCGGCGGTGTGCCGTAGTTTGCGGTGTTGTCCTCATTGGGCGGCGGGTTGTTCGGCTGTTCCGGTTCAATTGGCGTTTCCGGCACCATTTCATCAGCTCCGTTGTTTAATTGGATTTAGTCTTTCCTCACAGCCGCGATATAAACCTAAAACACCGGAAAGGAATGAGCAAACGGGATAATGTCGGTTTCAGTGGAGAACTTGATGTTTTTGACGGAATTTGAATGAAATGATAATACTGTTATAGTATACTTATCTCATAATTCATAACTGGAGGAATTGACCATGTGGAGCCGCCCCCAATTGAAGGACAGCGCCAAATTCGTGTTGCGCAAGTATTACTGGATGGCATTGCTCGTAACATTTGTCGGTGGGATCATCAGCAATCTTCCGGACAGCATGATCCGTATCAACAACTCATTCGCAGACAGCTTTACCGACAGTCTCCGCTTTTCCCGTTATACTGAGTCTGTGGATACCTCTGTGGTGCTGGCTGTTCTGGTAGCCATGCTGGGGGCATCGATCATTCTGGCATTGCTCTCCATTGTCTGGCAAATCTTTCTGGGTGGCCCGCTTCAGTCTGGCATGAGTCGCCATTTTCTGGAAGCCAGAGAGGACAGGGCGGATTTTGCCAGGCTTTTTTTCTCGTTTCAGAAGGGCAGATACCTCAATGCCGTGAAAGCCATGGGCTGGAGGCTTCTGTTCATTTTTCTCTGGTCCCTTCTGTTGGTGATTCCCGGCATCGTCAAAGCCTATGCTTACCGCATGGTGCCATTCATCATGGCAGACAACCCCAATATGGATTATCGGCGGGCCCTGCAGCTCAGCATGGCGATGACGTTTGGGGAAAAGGGAGAGATCTTTCTTCTGGATCTATCCTTCCTTGGTTGGTATCTGCTGGGCTTGCTGGCCTGCGGCATCGGTGTGGTTTTTGTTGTGCCTTATCATTATGCCACGATGGCTGAGCTTTACGTTGTGCTGCGCCAGAAGGCAATCGATCGACACTTATGCACGCCGGAGGAGCTTAATCAGCCGCTGGCGGGAGCATCTGTCTGATCCAAAGACGATAATTCAACAAATGGGCGGAGGATCTCCGCCCATTATTTGTTGTCAGGTTCTGTCCTGTTACCTTGCATTCTTCTCCGGCATCGTGGCGTTGGCCGGCAGGCAGATGTTGTTGCCAGCCATGAACCAGCAGGGTGGGGCAAAGGGGTTGGCCTTCAATAGATCGTCGGTGGAGACCCGGAATTTTTCCGCCAGCCTCATCAGGTCTTCACCCTCAGCGATTTGATAGCGCTCGCTTTCCACACAGGCCGGCAGGCACGCAAACGGCGCGATGCACAGGCGCGTGCCGGGCATCAGGTTCTCCGCGGAAAAGCCGGGGTTGGCAACCGTGAGAGAATAGACCGACACGCTGAACCGCTCGGCAATGCTGGTCAGTGTGTCACCATTGGCCACAATGTAGCTCATTGAGCCGGTGGGGCAGGGCGACAGGGAGGGCGATGGAATGCAGATCAGCACGCCAGCCACCAGATTGTTGGCGTTGAACCCCGGATTGGCGGCCAACAGCTCCGCGGTTGTGACGCCGAATTTCCTTGCGATGCCATACACCGTGTCTCCCACCTGCACGGTGTAGTTTTGGCCGTCGCATGGTTTGGTCATCGGCACGCAGAGCATCTGCCCGATGTAAAGCATGGACATTTCCGTGAGGCCCGGATTGGCAGCCAGGATTTGCTGCACGGTCGTGCCATACATCCTGGCGATGTTGTAGAGGGTGTCTCCCTCCTCCACCGTGTAGGGCATGGAGCCCTCCGGGCACATTGTGGTGGGCTGCGGAGCGGGTGCGACGGTGCCCCCGGACTCCATGGTTGGCTGATAAACTCCATATGGATAAGGGTAACTTGCGGATTGCTGCAGGCACGGGTTCCAACCCGGTATGTAGC
>JAEYYW010000081.1 GCA_023428265.1 Bacillota bacterium
CCAACCTGGAGCTGATGGCCAAGAAAGCCACCGGCGAGGCCTATGGCAAGGAGCATGGCCTGGGCGGGCTCAAGAAGCTTTATTGGCAGGATGTGCTGGAGATTTACAAGCTGGCGAAGTAAGTTAAGGCCAAGCATGAGATATGCCCCGGGTGTTTACCCGGGGCATTCGATTTCTATAACCTGGGGGTTTATGGGCCGGTACAGAGCCCGGCCCGTACATTGCTCGCCGTGAACAGGCTGTGTGGGTATCCCGTCTGATGCACGGGCCGGTACAGAGCCCTTCGCGTTCGCTTCGCGATCCGCTATCGGCAATTGCCCGCACATTTGCTGCGCAAAAATGCTATACAATTGCCGGGGTAATACCCGGCCCCTACATGGACCGCCATACTCAGGCTGTATCGATCCACAACTAGCTACTGACTACTGACTACTGACTACTTACCCCAGCACCTTGATCACCCTCGTAATTTCATCATCCATCATCACCAACGCCACCATTTTACCGGTGGAGCTGAGGCTTTCAATCGCCACGGTGTCGGTGCTCAGCGCGGTTTCCATGCCGCTCTTCTGGCCAATCAGCAGGTTAAACGGCTGATCAATCAGCATTGCCGTATGGATGCGGCTGCCGTTGGAACCGTTTTTGGTGAAGCTGAACACTTTTCCGCCCTTGCCCGCCCTGCCCTGCACCGGGATATCAACGGCCAGCACCCGCTTCACATAGCCTTTGTCGGTCAAAAGGATAAGCTCGCTGCCGGATCCGGCCAACGTGGCGGAGACCACGGTGTCACCGGGGTTCAACGTGATCGCCTTCACACCCTTGGCCGCGCGGCCCATGGGCTCAACCTCAGTGGCTTTGAAGGAGATTGCCAGCGCGCCTGCTGTCACAACCACGCAGCGCAGCTCCTTTTCCTCGGCTGCCCACTCGGCATAAAGGATGCGGTCGCCTTCTTTCACACCGCACGCTTGAAGCTTGCGGTTACGGGTCTCATAGTCAGCCGCTGCGGTTTTCTTGACCATGCCGCCCTCGGTGAAGAAATAGAAGTGGCCGGCATTGGGCAGCTTGTCGGCAATCAGCATCCACACCAGCCGCTCGCCCTTGCCATAGCCGTGGATGATGGAGGAAAGATGCTCGCCGCGATCCCTCCACCGGGCTTCGGAAAGCTCGCTGACGGACAGTTGATACATGCTGCCCATGTCAGTGAGGAAGTAGGCCCGCTGGGCAGTGGTGGCCTGCCTGGCGAACAGCACCACATCGTCGCCCACCAACCCGTCCGGCGGTGTGGAGCGGTTGCTGCGGCCATAGGCGTTCACCTGCATGCGCTTGAGGTAACCGTCGCGGGTTGCAATCACCATCGTGTCTTCCACGACGATAAAATCCTCCGCCTTAAACTCCTTCACAGCCTCCGCAGCCACAATCACGGTGCGGCGGGGGTCGGCGTAGTTCTTTTTGATCTCGTTGAGCTCGCCCTTGATCACTTCCATCAGCTTCTTTTTGGAAGCCAGGATGGCCTTCAGCTCCTTGATGAGCTTGCGGACCTCGCGGAGCTCCTCCTCCAGCTTGTGCACCTCCAGCGCCGTGAGGCGGGCCAGGCGCATGTCCAGGATCGCCTGGGCCTGCACGCCGGTGAGCGTGAAGGTGTGCATCAGGTTGGTCTTGGCGTCCGGCACCGACTTGGAGGTCTTGATGATGCGGATCACCTCATCGATGTTGGCGATGGCGATCAGCAGGCCCTCCAGGATGTGCTCCCGCTCCTCGGCCTTTTCCAGATCGTATTGGGTGCGCCGCGTCACCACATCCTGCTGGTGGCGGATGAAATGGGCGTTGATCTGCTTGAGGTTCAGCAGCACCGGCTTACCGCCGGCGATGGCGACCATGTTCACATTGTAGTTGATTTGCAAATCGGAATACTTATACAGGTATTCCAGGATCTTTTCGGGGTCGGCGTCTTTCTTGACTTCGATGACAGCCCGCATGCCGTTGCGGTCGGACTCATCGCGGATGTCGCTGATGCCGCCGAGGATACCCTTCTGGGCCTCCTGCAAAGAGAGAATCGCTTCCAGCAGCTTGGCTTTGTTCACCTGATAAGGCAGCTCGTGAATCACAATGGTTTGCTTGCCGCCGCTGGCCTTTTCGATCTCGGTCTTGGCCCTGACCACTATTTTGCCCTTGCCTGTTTCATAGGCCTGGCGGATCCCTTCACCACCCACGATCGTGCCACCGGTGGGGAAATCGGGCCCTGGCAGCTTTTCCATCAGGCCGTCCAACGTGATGTCGGGATTGTCAATCTGGGCCACCACGGCGTCGATGGCCTCGCCCAGGTTGTGGGTGGGGATGTTGGTGGCAAGGCCCACGGCAATGCCCAGCGCTCCGTTGACAAGCAGGTTCGGGAAGCGCCCGGGCAACATGTCCGGCTCCTTCATCGAATCGTCAAAGTTCAGCGAGAACGACACGGTGTCCTTCTCAATATCCCGCAGCAGCTCCAGCGCCAGCGGCGTCATCCTGGCCTCGGTGTAGCGCATTGCCGCTGCCGGGTCGCCGTCCACAGAGCCATAATTGCCGTGGCCATCCACCAGCAGGCCTCTCATGTTGAAGTCCTGCGCCATGCGCACCATCGCCTCATAGATGGATGAGTCACCATGGGGGTGGTACTTACCCATCGTGTCGCCGACGATGCGGGCGGACTTGCGGTGGGGTTTGTCCGGCGTGGTGCCCAACTCCATCATTGTGTAGAGAATGCGCCGTTGCACGGGCTTCAGGCCGTCCTCCACACGGGGCAGTGCCCGCTCAAGGATGACCGACTCGGCATAGGGGATCATTGAGTTGTGAATGACTTCTTCAAAGCCCTGCTCAATGATCTCCTCACCGCGCAGGATTTCCTTGTTGTCGTCTTTTTTCTTGGGCATGCTGGACCTCCTATGGAAATCCCCCCTGTCGCCTGTGGGCGACATCCCCCCTTGAATTTTGCCTTCGGCAAAACAAGGGAGGGTAGGGAACGGGGATCGGGGCTGTAACCCCGTCTATCTCATTTGTAGGGGCGGTTCATGAACCGCCCGCATAACCATAGAAACTACACCAACCTGGCAAAGCTATCTTGCTTGTTGAAATACGCATGCTGGCTGATGTAGTCGCGGCGGGGCTCCACCTTGTCGCCCATCAGGATCGTGATCATGCGTTCGGCTTCGGCGGCATCCTCCAGGCCTACGCGCACCAGCTTGCGGTTTTCCGGGTTCATCGTGGTCTCCCAAAGCTGCTCGGGGTTCATCTCAACCAGGCCCTTGTAGCGCTGCAGGTCATACCCCCTGCCCGCTTCTTCTATGACCTTGCTCAACTCCTTATCATCGTAAGCATAGGTCGTCTTGCTGCCCCGGCGGACGCGGTAAAGCGGCGGCTGGCCGATATAGAGGTGGCCGTCGGTGATCAGGTCCTTCATATAGCGGTAGAAGAACGTGAGCAGGATTGCCCGGATGTGGGCGCCGTCATAGTCTGCATCAGACAGGATAATCACCTTGTGATATTTGAGGTTTGTGATATCAAAGTCCTCGTCGATGCCGGTGCCCAGGGCGGTAATGATGCTGCGGTATTCCTCATTGGCCAGCACCTTGTCCAGCCGCGTGCGCTCGCAGTTCAACGGCTTGCCCCTGAGCGGCAGAATCGCCTGAAAACGCCGGTCACGGCCCTGCTTGGCTGAGCCGCCGGCCGAATCGCCCTCCACGATGAAGAGCTCGTTTTCCTCCGCCCGCCTGCCGGTGCAGCTACTCAGCTTGCCCACCAGCGGCGCGCCTTCCAGGCTGTTTTTCTTGCGGGCCAGGTCTTTAGCCTTTCGGGTGGCCTCGCGCACACGGGCGGCGTGCAGGGCTTTCTCCACAATCTTCTGCGCGGTTTCGGCGTTTTTCAGGTCATTGAGATAGATGGGCAGCTTCTCCCCCACCAACGTTTCCACAGCCTGGCGGGCTTCGGTGTTGCCCAGCTTGGTCTTGGTCTGGCCTTCAAACTGCACATTATGCATTTTCATGGAAATGACAGCGGTCAGACCCTCACGGAAGTCCTCTCCGGCCAGCGCGCTTTCTTTTTCCTTGAGCAGGTTGTTCTTCTTAATGTAATCGTTCATCACCTTGGTCAGCGCCGCGCGGAAGCCGGTCTCGTGCATGCCGCCCTCGCTGGTGGGGATGTTGTTGACATAACTGAACACGCTCTCGGTATAGGAGTCGGTATACTGCATGGCGATCAGTATTTCCATGTCATTCACACGACCCTCGATGAGGATCGGCGGCTCGTGCAGCACGCTCTTCTCGGCGTTAAGATAGCGCACAAAGTCTGAAACGCCGCCATCAAAGAAAAACTCGGAGCGATGCGGCTCCGTTTCGCCCTGCTCCAGCCGCTCGTCGGTGAATATGATGCGGATGCCCCGGTTGAGCAGTGCGATTTCTTTCAGGCGCCGCTCCACGGTGTCGCGGCTGAACCTGGTGACTTCAAACACGGCCGGGTCGGGCTTGAAGGTGACACGGCTGCCCTTCTCAAACGTCTTGCCCAGCTCCTGCAGGCCGCCCTTGGCTTTTCCGGGCTCCACCTTCTTTTTGCTGGAAGAATAGACGCTCTCAAACTCCATGAGGTAAATGCGGCCTTCCTTGTGGATCTCCACTTTAACCCATGAAGAAAGTGCGTTGACTACCGACGCACCCACGCCGTGCAGGCCGCCGGAGTAGTTATATGCCCCGCTTTCAAACTTTCCGCCGGCGTGCAGCTGCGTGTAGATCACCTGAACCCCCGGCATCCTGAGCTTGGGGTGCGGATCCACCGGCATGCCGCGGCCGTTGTCGGTCACAGTGGCGCTTCCGTCGGTGTGCAGTGTCACGGTGATCTCATCGGCATAGCCGCTCAGGGCCTCGTCCACGGCATTGTCCACGATCTCCCAGAGCATATGATGAAGGCCCCGCGCACCGGTGGTGCCGATGTACATGCCGGGGCGCATACGCACGGCGTCCAGCCCTTCCAGGACCTTGATTGCGCTGGCATCGTAACGTTCGGACATCGGGTTCCTCCTTGGTGAATGCGAAAATTACCATATATGGTGGCTGACAATTAAGCATACCACAATTTTACACCAAATCAAGTTTTTTCAATAGCGGTAACGCAATTGGCGAATACCAATTCTATATTTTTATTCATAATTTGTTAAGAAAACATACACCTCGCTGTCATAATCCCCTATTCCTTTCTTTAGTATAATTACCTGAAATTGACGACAATGGAAAAACGTGAAAGAAATCAGGAGGTTACAATGAAAAGGAAATGCGCCGCGCTGACAGCCCTCATTCTTCTGCTCTCATTCTTCTCAGGTTGCGCCGTCAGCGAACCAATTACGAGTGTGCTGCCAACCGAAAGCATAACAGAAAAGCAGACGGTTTCTGCCACACCATCGCCAACCCTCTCCCCATCGCCTGCACCGACTCTAACCGTGTCTCCTTCGATGATTGCTACGCTTGAGCCCACGCTTGAACCTACTCCAACTCCTGCACCGGAAGACCCCACGCCCATAACGGTAACGACCAGCAGTTATGGGGATCAAACTGTTGTAAAATTCGCCGACGCCCAGGTGGAAGCAACTGTACGCAAGATACTTGGCAATGAGAAAGGGAAAATCACTGCTGCAGAAATGCTTGACATCACGGAGTTCAAGTATGATGCAAACAATGACAAAACTTTAAAGAAAAAGATCAAAACACTGGATGACCTGCGTTATTGCGAAAATCTTGAAAGAATTGATATCTCAAACCAACCGTTGATAAAAAACATAAAAGGCCTGCAGAACTTAAAAAACCTCACATCCGTTACCTTGTTTTCCTGCGGCATTTCGGATTTGAAGCCGCTGGGGGGCAAGCAGTTCCTGCGGTCGGTGTGGATCAGCGGCAACCCCGTTTCGGATGCCTCCCCCGTCCTCAGTCTGCCGAACCTGGAGTATTTCAACGCCTGGTGGGGAACAAACATCAATGATATCTCAGCCCTGAAAAAAACACACAATCTGCTTTCGTTCTACTGCCAGAACAAACTGAAGGACTACTCCCCCTTGCTCGGCCATAAAAACATGATGGATATTAGTCTTCTTGGCATCACAAACAAAGACTTCGTTGCCATGCTTGGCAGTTTCAAATACCTGAGGAACATCATTCTGGAATCTTCAACCATTCAGGACTCCAGCCTGAAGCTTTTGAAGGACTATAGCCTTTATGGTTTGACGCTGAACAGATGCGGCATCAAAGATATTTCTGCGCTCTCGAGCCTCACCACCGTGCAGGATTTACGGCTGACCAACAACAAAATCACAGATATCAGCGCACTTTCCGAGCTCACGCAGATCGGGTATTGCCTGGATCTCCGCTATAACAAAATCAAAGACTTCAAGCCGCTCTCAAACATGACGGTGCTGCAGAGCCTCTGGGTCACTGGCAATCCCTACAAAGACAAAAGCGTATTCAAAACACTGGAGGGATATGGCTGCAGCGTGATCAAATGACTGTTTACGAACCATCCGCCAACAGCAAGAGGCGCCGGCAGGCGCCTCTTTTGATTCTCCACATTGCATTTCGGTATGCATTCAGCATCCGTTATCCATGACTGATCGTGAAAGAGCACACCACCTCCACATTGCCCTTCACCATCGCCCACACCGGGCAGTATTTCTCCTCGGTGAGCTCAATGCAGCGCTTCATGTCCGCATCGGTGGCGTCCGGCGAGACAAGCTCAAAATGCAGGTCCACCCGCTCAAAAATGGCGGGGTATTCTTCTCTCTTATGCCCTCTGGCGCTGACCGTAAACGAAACCACGGTCTTTCGCTTCTTACGAAGCAGCGAAACAATCGTGCTGCCGCTGCAGGTCATCAGGCTGATCAGAAACAGCTCTGTGGGCAAATAACCCTGCCCCGATCCCAGCGGCGGCGCACTGTCGGTGAAAACCGGCTCGTTTTCCCGCATGGAGCTGGAAAACCTCAGTTGATCATCGACCAATGCGGCCTTAATTTCTGTGACTGCCATAACATGCACCCTCCCATGAAGATGATACGTCGGTAGTATATCATATCTGAAACAGCACCATCAGGCCGGCAACCAAAAGGGATCGCCCTGAAAAGGGCGATCCCGAAGATGCTTGTGCCGATACCAACTGCCGCTACTTGAACACCCGCCTGCCCCAGGCAAAGTCGCGGGCGGTCAGAACACTGTTGACACGCACAACCGTGCCGGTGTAGGGCGCGTGGATGAAGTTACCGTCGCCGATATAGATGCCGGCATGGTGTGTCGCAGCGCCGCCCTTTCGGAAGAACACCAGGTCGCCGGGCATCAGCTTTTTGCGGTCGGTGATCTTGATGCCGTAGTTCGTCATACCCTGGTTTTTGGCGGAACGGGGCAGCGAGACGCCAAACTTCTTATACACAAAGCAGGTCAGGCCTGTGCAATCAAACACGCTGGGGCCGTTGCCGCCATAGACGTAGCGCTTACCCAGATGCTTCTTAACCTCGGCGACGATGGCCTGCCCCTTTTCCTGGCCGGCCGCGCTCTGCCCGGGCGTGTCGGTATAGGTCGGAGTGGCGGCGGGCGGCTTTGCTGGGCTGCGCCGCGCTTCCTTTTCCGTTTTGGCGTTCTTTGCGAACACAGCTTTGTAGGTGGCGCTGCCGCAGATGCCGTCCTGCTTCAGGCCGTTCAGCTTCTGGAAATAGGTCACTGCTTTTTCTGTGACTTGCCCGTAAAGCCCTGTCACGTTGCTTGAGAAATAGCCCAGCGCCTTCAGCCGCGTTTGCAGCTTTTTCACGTTGTCGCCCTTCATGCCGGGGATCATCGTGCTGGAGTTGTATTTGGTGTTGAGGGCTGCGCGGGTTTTGTCACCCACAATGCCGTCCGCGGTCATGCCGGAGGCTTCTTGGAAGGCCCTCACCGCCTTTTCGGTAATGGGGCCGTAGTATCCGGTGATCTCCGACTCGGTGTATAGGCCCAGCTCTTTGAGGCGCTTCTGCACCTCTTTGACCTTGTCACCCTTCATGCCCAGGCAGAGGGAGTTTGGGTTTTTGGGGGCTACCTTGCGCTCCTTCAGCTTCTTGACCGTATCCGCACCGGCGATGCCATCCACCTTCAAACCGTTTTGCGCCTGGAACTTTCTTACGCCATTTTCGGTAACCGTGCCGAAATAGCCGGTAATCTCGTCGAAATCATAACAGTCGTGTTTCTTCAGGAGCTGCTGCAGCTCCTTCACCGCTTGCCCTTCATCACCGAGCCGCAATGAGCCGTCTGCGTACGCTTTGCCCTGTGGCAATTGTGCATTGCCCACCAAAAGAGCAAACGCTGTCGCCAGCACGAGCAACATTGCCACGCGCCTGGTCTTGAAAAGCATCCAACCACCTCCTTGGTATGGGTCATCCGGTGCAGAATTTTAGTATATCATATTGTTGACAGACTAACAATTCTATGACTTTTCTTACAATTCTTGCCGGATTCAGTTGTGTTTCTGCTGATGGAATCAGTATAACCGCCAAATATGAACATTTTATGAAAAAACCTTGAAGCTTCCAATTTTCATGCAAAAATGGTATTATGATATTTCCATTTGATCAGGAAAAAAATGGCAAGTGCGAACGCACTTGCCACGAATGCAGTCTCATTATTTTGAAGGCTCAATTTCCCCCATCAGCACATGGGCAAAATGGGTGGCGCCGTCACCGGCAAGGGGAATTGCGTTATCCGGCAACGCCCGGCCATCCAGTATGATCTGGCGCACGCCTCCGCAGGATCCCTTTGCGTTTTCCACCCGGATGATGTAAAGCGTGCCTTTGTGGCGGTATTCCATGTTGTACTCCCGCCAGGAGGTGGGAACACAGGGCTCAATCAGCAGCTTGTCGCCGGCGAGCCGCAAGCCCAGCAGTTTTTCCACCGCCACGCGATACATCCAGGCGGAAGAGCCCGTATACCACGTCCATCCGCCCCGGCCTGTCAGCGGCGCCATCGAGTAGACATCTGCAGCGGTGACGTATGGCTCCACCTTGTAGCGGTCTTTGCCCATCGGGGTGTTGCCGTGCTGCACAGGGTTGAGCAGATACATGAGCCTCCAGGCCATGTCGCTCATCCCCATGCACGCATAGGCCCAAACGGCCCAGATTGCGGCGTGGGTGTATTGCCCGCCGTTTTCGCGCACACCGGGCAGATACCCTTTGATGTAGCCCGGCTCCATTACGGTGTTGGCAAAGGGCGGCCACAGAAGCCTCAACACACCGTCCTCCCAGCTGACCAGGTGCTTCTCCACAGCCTCCAGGGCGCTTTCGGCCCGCTGCCGATCGCCAGTGCCGCAGATCGCCGCCCAGGCCTGTGAGATGCAGTCGATGCGGCACTCATCGTTGATTGCCGAGCCAAGCGGCGTGCCGTCGTCAAAAAATGCCCGTCGGTACCAGGCGCCGTCCCATCCGTGCTCCTCCACGGCCTTTTCGATCTCCGCGGCAGACTTTTCCAGAGACTCCGCTTCTTCATTCTGGTCAATGAGCCGGAGCACCGCAGCGAACCGCCTCTGGGTATAGCTGAGAAACCAACCCAGCCAAACACTCTCTCCCTTGCCCTCGTCACCAACGCTGTTCATCGCGTCATTCCAGTCGCCGGTGCCAATGAGAGGCAACCCGTGTGGGCCTGTCCGCGCGGCGCGGTGCAGCGCCTGCAGGCAATGCTGATACAGCGGCTCCCGTAGCACGGCGGGCTCGGCCACGCCATACCAATCCTCCTGCCCTTCCGGGATGGGCACATCCTTCAGATAGTTCGCTTCCTCCTTTAGTATGCCGGAATCCCCGGTGTGCTCCACGTAATCCGCCGTCACAAAGGGCAGAAACACCAGGTCGTCGGTGATGCGCGTGCGCACGCCGCGTGTGGGCGGGTGCCACCAGTGCTGCACGTCGCCGCTTTCAAACTGGTGGGCCGCGCAATCCAGGATGTGCTCGCGAATGAATGCCGGTTCAGTCCAGATGAGCGCCAGCATGTCCTGCAGTTGATCACGGAAGCCGATGGCGCCGCCGGCCTGATAAAAGCCGGCGCGGCCAAGAATGCGGCTGGCTTTGGTCTGGTACAGAAGCCAGCGGTTCACCATCAGGTCCATCGATGGATCCGGTGTTTTCACCTTGATGACGCTGAGTGTGTCGTTCCACTGTTTCGTTGTTTTGCGGTATGCCTCCCGCGCCTTTTCCACGGTGTCATAGGCGCCCACAGCCGCGCGGACGGCGTCCAGCCCCTGAGCCGAACCCAGCACCAGCACCGCCTGGCGCGACATCCCCGGCGGGATTGACAGACGCGCCCGCAACGCGGCGCATCCGCCCAGCCCCGCGCCGAGCGCGCCGGACAGATCGGTTCGCACCATGCCCGCAGGATTCTCAAGCCCGCCCAGCACGCCGATGAACTCCGTGCGGCTTGCCGTGCAGGTGGTCTCCAGCCCGGGTATGGACAGGAAAGCCAGCTCGCCCCGCATCTCATCCCGATAGGAGTTTTCCACCCAAATCGCACCGGTCTGCGGGTCTTTGCGCACGGCAATGAACGGTGCGGTGCGCTCCCTGCCGTCGCCCATCACGAAATCACAAAACCAGGTGATGTCAATGTCCCGCGCCTTGGGGCCGGGGTTGAACACCTTGAGCATCTGCACCCTGACCCCGCCGCCAAAGGGCACGAACACCGTGTTCTGCTGCAGCAACCCGTAGCCGCCGTATTCATAACAGGTCCACCC
>JAEYYW010000079.1 GCA_023428265.1 Bacillota bacterium
TCGGCGGGATGTGGATTACCAACACACTGTTTACGGCATTTTTATCTTCAGCCATTCTGATTGCTGCCGCGGTGTTGATCCGTCTGTTTTATCTCAAGAAGTTCAAAGAACAGCCCCGGGGCCTGCAAAATGTTTTAGAGCTTATGGTTGACGGCATGGCAAATTTCACGAACCACCGCATCGGTGAAAAATCCGGCCGCGCCATTGCCCCTTATATGTTCACGTTGGCGGCATTGATCGGATGCAACGGGTTTCTGGAGTTATTTTCGATGGGTGTGCTTCGCACCGCGCCGTCAGATCTCAATGAAACCGTCGCGTTTGCGTTGATCTCATTTGTGCTGATCCGGATCGTTGCATACAGCCAGATCGGCTTTGTGGGCAGAATGAAGCATTATTTGTCTCCGATCCCGCTGGTGGCTCCAATCAAGCTGTTTACCGATTTGGCGGTGCCGATCTCGCTGTCCTGCCGCATGTATGGCAACCTGCTGGGCGGCTGGGTTGTCATGGAGCTGCTCTATAGCGTCGCGTTCCTCCGCTTTGGGATTCCCGTGATCGGGGCGGCATTTTTCTCCTTGTTCCACACCGGAATCCAAGCCTATATCTTTATCATGCTTTCATTGGCCTTTATGGAAGAGGCCATCGAATAAAGAAAAATCTGGAGGTATCTTCAATGGAACTCATTGCTATCGGCGCGGCATTGGCAGTAATGACAGGCGCGGCATCGGCCATCGGTATGGGCATCGGTGCGTCCAAGGCATTTGAAGCGGTATCCCGCCAGCCAGAAGTCGCCGGCAGGGTCAACAGCATGTTGCTGCTCACGCTGGTGATCATTGAATCCACGGCCATCTATGGCTTTGTCGCCGCGTTGATGCTGATCGGCAAGATCGGTGGCTGACAGCCAAGGAATGAAGCGGGCAGAAAGCCCCAGGGGTTGAGATCATGGCAGAAACCTTTAAAAACCTAGGGTTGAATCCCCCTACCGTCGTTGCCTACCTGGTTAACGTTGCGGTACTCTTTGTCGTGCTTTGGCGTCTGCTTTATAAGCCCGTCCGCAAATTCCTGGATGAGCGTGAGTCGCGCTATGCCAGCAGGGCTGAGGAAATTGAGCGCCGAGACCACGACACGCAAGAGGAAAAGGCAAAGTACGATCAACTGATGGCGAATGTGCAGGAAGATTCCGATGCTTTGCTTCGTGAGAGCCGCGTAAATGCCAACCGCCGGGCGGAAGACATCATTGCCCGCGCCGAGGAGCAAGCCGAAGAGCTGCTCCGCCACGCCCGCAAGGAAATTGCCGAAGAGAAGCGCCTGGCAAGGCTGGAGATGCGCGAGGAAATCGTGGAACTTGCCGTGGATATGGCTGCCCGGATTCTGGAGCGCGAAGTATCCGCCGATGACCACAAACGGATTGTGGATCGATTCCTGGACAGCGAGAAGGTAGGGTAGCCATGGAAGGAAAGTTGTATACCGCTTTCCCCATGGATGCCGACACAGTGAAGAGCATCGAAGCAAAGTTTGCCGAGCGGATGGAAGCACCGGTTACGTTGAAGCCGGAAGTGGACAAGTCGCTTCTTGCCGGGTTCATTGTGCAGATCGGCTTTTTACGGTTTGACTACAGCGCACGGGCAAGGCTCAAAGAAATGATGAGGCACATGCAAAGTGAACAATGAGCCTCAAGGAGTTACCATGGAAAACTATGTGGAATCCATTCAGGATCTGAAAAAAGCCGTAGAAACCTTTGAGAGTCATCCGGAGCTTCGCCGTGTGGGAACAGTGCTGGAGTCCGGCGACGGCATCGTGCGCATCAACGGCCTGCTGGACTGCAAATACGGCGAGTTGCTGGAATTTGAAAATGAAGTCTTCGGCATTGCTTTTAACATGGAGCAGGACACCGTGGGCGCGGTGCTGCTGAACAATATCACAAGGGTGCGCGAAGGCAGCCGGGCGTTGGGCACCGAAAAGGTCGTGGAAGTGCCGGTGGGAGACGCTTTGCTGGGCCGTGTGGTCAATGCCCTTGGCCAGCCCATTGACAACAAAGGGCGGATCAACACCAACTCCTATCGAAAAATTGAGGCGGAAGCGCCGGGCATCATGAGCCGCGAGAGCGTGAACCAACCGCTGCAGACCGGCTTGATGGCAATCGATACGATGATCCCCATTGGCCGCGGCCAGCGCGAGCTGATCATCGGTGACCGGCAGACCGGCAAAACAGCCATCGCCATTGATACCATCCTCAACCAAAAGGGCCAGAACTGCATCTGCATCTATGTGGCCATTGGCCAGAAGGCTTCCACAATCGCCAGGATCGTCAAAACGCTGGAGGATCACGGCGCGATGGAGTATTCCATTGTCGTAGCCGCCACCGCCAGCGATTCAGCCCCGATGCAATATATCACGCCCTATGCAGGCTGCGCGATGGGCGAGGAGTTCATGTATCACGGGCGCGATGTGCTGATTGTCTATGACGATCTTTCCAAACACGCTGTGGCCTACCGCGCCATGTCGTTGCTGCTGCGCAGGCCATCCGGTAGAGAAGCCTATCCTGGCGATGTGTTCTATCTGCACTCCAGGCTTTTGGAGCGTGCGGCAAAGCTTTCAACAGAAAAGGGCGGCGGCTCCATGACGGCGCTGCCCATCGTGGAAACGATGGCCGGCGACATCTCCGGTTACATTGCCACCAACGTCATATCCATCACCGACGGCCAGATCTTCCTGGAAAGCGAGCTGTTCTATTCCGGTGTGCGGCCGGCGGTCAATGTCGGTTTCTCCGTGTCGCGCGTGGGCAGCGCCGCGCAGACCAAAGCGATGAAGAAGGTCTCCGGCCAGTTGAGGCTTGATCTTGCGCAATATCGTGAAATGGCCGTGTTTGCCCAGTTCAGCTCAGAGCTGGACAAATCCACGCAAAACCTCCTGGCGCAGGGTGAGCGGCTTACCGAAGTGTTGAAGCAGCCGCAATACTCGCCGATGCCGGTGGAGCAGCAGGTCGTGATGCTGTATGTGGCGTCCAACCGCATGCTGATGGATATTCCGGTGAAGCGCGTCGGAGAGTTCAAGACCGGCTTTCTCCGATACATGCAGGAGACCTATTCCGACGTTTTCCGCCGCATCGCAACAGAGAAGATTCTGGATGATGAAATGATCCATACGATCACCGCGGCGGTCGAGGAATACAAAAAGACATTCACTGCTGAGCCCAGCGGAAATAAGGCCTGACCATGCAGAGCATCAGCGATATCAAGCGGCGCATCCGCAGCATACAGCAAACCAGGCAGATCACCAAAGCGATGTATCTGATCTCCACGGTGAAGCTCCGCAAGGCGCTGAACCGTTATGAGAAAAACTCCAAATACATTGATAAGATCCGCGCCACGATGAAGGACATCCTCATCCATGCCGGTGAGATCCATCACCCGTTTCTGGAGCAGCGCTCCGGCCATCGCACGGCGTATCTCGTGATCGCAGGCGACAAGGGGCTTGCAGGTGCCTACAACCACAATGTGCTGAGCGAAGCGCTCCGGCAAATCAATCAAACACAGGAAACCTATGTATTTACCATAGGCCATGTGGCCACACAGTTCCTCAACCACAAAGGCCATGATGTTGATATCGAGTTCCTGCACACGGCGCAGGACCCCCAGATGTACAACGCCAGGGCGATCGCCGATACACTGGCAGATATGTATGAGCAGGATCTGGTGGATCGGATCGCGGTGGTCTATACGCACATGTATTCCACGTTCAGCCAGCACCCTCGCACGCTCACGCTGCTCCCGATGGATCTTGAGAGCCTCAATGATGTGGAAGCAGAGTTTGAATACAGGGGCACCGTGATCTATGAGCCGTCTCCTGAGGATGTTTATCGCAATCTGGTGGGGCAATATCTGGTCGGGATGCTTTATGCCGTGCTGGTGCAGGCTTATGCCAGTGAGCAAAGCGCCCGCATGAGAGCGATGGACTCAGCCACAGAAAACGCCGAAAAGATGATGGATGATTTGAACCAGGAATTCAGGCGGGCGAGGCAGGCAGCCATCACCAACGAAATCATAGAGATCGTCAGCGGCACAAACACAGTGCGCAACGCGCAAAAAAGCAGCGGAGCCTGAACGCAAGGAGAAAGAACATGGAAGCAGTGAAATCAACGGAATCCTTTTCGTTGGATATGGCAAACGAGGGCGAGCTGCGCCAGGTCATTGGGCCTGTTGTAGACGTATATTTTCCCGTCAATGTGCCGGATATCTATAACCGCGTCATTGTGAAAAACGGCGATCACGAGATCAATGCCGAGGTTGCCCAGCATCTGGGCGGGCATGTGGTGCGCTGCATCGCGCTGGAAGCAACGGAAGGTTTGTCCAGGGGCCTCAAGGTGTATGACACCGGCGGCGCCATCCAGGTGCCGGTCGGCCGTGAGATCCTGGGGCGGGCGATGGACGTGGTTGGCCGGCCCATTGACAACAAGGGCCCGATTGTGGCCAAAGAATACATGCCGATCCACCGGGACGCGCCCAGTTTTATTGACCAGAAGCCCACCACGGAGATTTTCGAGACGGGCATCAAAGTCATCGATCTGCTGGAGCCCTATGCTAAGGGCGGCAAGATTGGTCTGTTTGGCGGCGCCGGCGTCGGCAAAACGGTGCTCATCATGGAGCTCATCCACAACATCGCCACCGAGCACGGCGGCCTGTCGGTGTTCACCGGCGTGGGTGAGCGCAGCCGTGAAGGCAATGACATGATTGTGGACATGGCCAAGTCCGGCGTTCTGGACAAGACCGCGCTGGCCTTCGGCCAGATGAACGAGCCGCCGGGATCCCGCATGCGGGTGGCGCTGACCGGCCTGACACTCGCCGAGCATTTCCGCGACACCGAGCAGCAGGACGTGCTGCTGTTCATTGACAACATCTTCCGTTTCATCCAGGCGGGCAGCGAAGTATCGGCTTTGTTGGGCCGCTCGCCATCCGCTGTGGGATACCAGCCCACGCTGGCCACCGAGGTCGGCGCGCTTCAGGAGCGCATCACCTCCACAAAATATGGCTCCATCACGTCGGTGCAGGCCATCTATGTGCCTGCGGACGACCTGACAGACCCGGCTCCCGCAACAACATTCCAGCATCTGGACGCAACAACGGTGCTGTCGCGCTCCATTGTGGAAATGGGTATTTATCCGGCGGTGAACCCGCTGGATTCCACCTCCAGGATCCTGGAACCCTCCATCGTGGGGGAGGAGCACTATACTGTCGCCCGCCGTGTGCAGGAGATCCTGCAGCGTTACCGCGAGCTACAGGACATCATCGCGATTCTTGGCATGGATGAGCTGACCGAAGAGGATCGCCTCACGGTCTATCGCGCCCGCAAATTGCAGCGCTTCCTGTCACAGCCGATGTTTGTGGCCGAAGTGTTCACCAACATCCCCGGCAGGTATGTGCCGCTCAAAAAGACCATTGAGGGCTTCAAAGCCATCTGCAACGGCGAGGTGGACAATCTGCCGGAAAGCGCGTTCCTGATGGTGGGCACGCTGGAAGAAGCCATGGAGAAAGCCGAAGGGATGAAGTGACATGGCACAGTTCCGCCTGGAAATCATCACACCTGAGAAGCGCTTTTTTGATGGCGATTGCGAGTCGCTGATTTTCAGCACCCCGGTCGGCAAGTTGGGCGTAATGGCTCATCACACGCCGATGGTCGCCTCAGTGGCAAACGGCAAGATTGAGTTTAAGAGCAACGATGAATGGAAAACCTGTTTTTGTACGGAAGGGTTTGCAGAGATCCGGCCAGACGAAACCATCATCAACGCGCAGATTGTGGAGTGGCCGGAAGAGATGGATGCCCGCCTGGCCGAAGAAGCCCAAAACAAGGCCGATGAGCACTTGCGGCAGGAGCAGAGCCTGAGAGAGTATCAGGAATCCCGCGCAAGCCTTGCCAGAGCGATGGTCAAGCTCAGGGTCAAGCACAGCATCAACCACAGTTGATCCGCAATCACGGGCGCGCAGGGCGCGCCTTTGTCATATCATGCCAAATAGGGAGGAAACAATGCAAACAGTCACAGCAGCCATCATCCGCAAGAACGGCCTCTTTTTGATGGCAAAGCGCAAGCAGGATGATACCATGGGCGGATATTGGGAATTCCCAGGCGGCGGGGTAGAGGGGGGAGAAACACCGGACCAATGCATCGTCAGGGAGTTGAAAGAGGAGCTTGGCGTAACCGCGCGGCCTCTGGAGCTTTTTGACGCTTCAATTTGCGGCGATGGGAAGCTGGTTGTTCTGTTCTATTTCTGTGAAATTGACGGGGACCCTTTCCCTCTGGCCTGCGATGAGCTTCGCTGGGTGAAAGGGAAGGATTTGAGAAGCCTCAAGCTATTGCCCGGCGACGAGGTGATCGCAGACAGGCTTGCCTCGATCGGGCAGGAACCAACTGCCCGCTGAAAACGTCATAGGGGCATTGGAGGGGTGCTGATGAAAGCTCTTGCCGCGATTTGGGGAGTGATCCGGTCACTGTTTCAGATTCAAACAGGGATCGGGCGCCATCATGATCAACCGCATGGCGAGTGGTCTGCGTATGCAATCGTGTTTCTCCCGGTTGCAGGCTTTGCGGTCGGATTCGCCTCAATGCTGGCGGCTGCATTGTTTCAGACCCTCAACGTGGCCTATCTGCCGGCGTTGGCCGGGGTCGCGGTTCTGGCTGCATTGGGAGGGGCGAGGCAGGCAGATGCCATTGTCTCAATCAGGCGAGGCAAGCAAGCGCAGCCCGGGGGCGCCATGATGATTGTGGCATTGACCACGCTGTTCCTCGTGTTTGGACTGAATGGGCTTCAGAACCCCCGAGGATCATACTTCATTGGCATCGCGCTGCTTTATATGCCCTCAATCGGGTCATTGGCGATGATAGCGGCAGCCAGCATTCTGCCGGAATCACCCGATCATGAGAGGCTGTCTTCTTCCAAAGGCGTGCATTTGCTATTGGCTTCGGCATTGTCTCTCGTGTTGCTGCTGCCGGCTTTCGGTGTGGCGGCGCTTGCCTATATGGGTGTGGGCGTGCTGGCCGGATCGCTGACAGCCTTGATCAGCGGCAGAAAGGAATTCCGGGCAGAGCTGCTCTATGCCGCGGCGGCGTTCGCGCAGCTTGCGTTTCTGTTGTTGCTGCTGCTGGGCAACCCACCGGTGGTGTATTACTGACAGGAACATGATAAAACACCCCGCTGCCATCTGGCAGCGGGGTGTTGCTTTGCCTGCTTACTTGACCAGGCCGGCTGCCCGTTTCACCTGATATTGATGATCCGGATCGCGCATGTTGTGGATGTGCGTCCGACTGTTCAAAAAGTGTATGCACACCTGCTGCAGCTTGCCGCTGGCCAGGTTCATGCCATTGCCCGGAACGCCGGTGGACCCATGCGGCATGCCGTTGGTTGATCCGGCAATCGCTTCACCATTGATGTATACCACCACCGCTCGGCGGTCCCAGCTCCATGAGCCGCCATAGGTCTTTTTCAGCTTCAGCATGTCAGCTTTCGTGGCCGGCGCCACATCTGCATGCAGGGACCCGCCCACACGCACCATGGTGTAGCTGACTCCGGTGTCCAGATCCACAACCTTGCATTTCATACCCTTTTTCCACCGATAGCGGACATAATCAAACCAGTCCTTCATCGCGCCATACTTTTTTCTGACGGTGGGCGCGGGTTTGGGCTTGATGCGGGGCTCCACAAGGTTTCGCTTTGCAGCGTTGCTGTAAAGCAGATCCAGCGTTTTAGACCCGGCAACTCCATCTGCCGCCAGGTTGTTTGTGCTCTGAAAATCCTTCAATGACTGCTCAGTAAAGTCGCCGAAATAACCGGTAATCTTATAATTGTAGTAACCCAGATCCCGCAGGCGCAACTGAAGCAGGATTACATTGTCGCTGTTTTCCTTTTTCCTGATCACGATATTTTCGGTATTTGGGTCGGCAAACGC
This sequence comes from Bacillota bacterium, assembly GCA_023428265.1. Taxonomy (GTDB): domain Bacteria; phylum Bacillota; class Clostridia; order Christensenellales; family UMGS416; genus JAEYRA01. The sequence goes on from JAEYYW010000079.1 coordinate 7,936, forward strand.
CGGGGTAATCATGATGGATCCCAGCAACGCGGCCATGACGAATGCCGCCATCGCTTTCCGAAGCATGCTGAGTAGCCTCCGTACTTTGTTAAGCCGTCTCTCCAAACAAACCGTGGCATTCCAATGCCATGGGATTATTGCAAGATAGGCTTGACTATATGGTTAGTATACCACAATATCGCCAAAAGGAAAACGAACTGGCAGCAAATGCCAATGGGCAATCCATCGGTATGGGTTTTTGCTTCTGTATCGCTCTATCGCCCGGCGGCTCTTCTGATCTGACGCTGATGGCCGGGGTCCACATGGTTGGAGCCATGCGTTTTGCTGTTGAGGAAATGAATGCATACCTGGCCATTCATGCCGTTGTTTGGCACGGTCTCCTTGCCGTGGGGCTCTCCATAAAGCGATGCGGCAATCGCTTCATTGTTGATGTATACAATCAGCGCACGCCGCTCCCAGTTGTCCCAACTGTTTCCCAGCGTTTTATACATCACCTTGGTGTCGGCAGCGGTGGCGGGCTCCACATCGGCATGCTTCTGACCGCCCACCCGGATCACATAATAACTCAGGCCTGTGTCAAAATCCACAACCTTGTATTTTGTTTTGTATCTCATGCGGTTGTTCACATAGTCAAACCAATCCCGCAGCTTGCCATAGCGTGATGATCCTGCTGTGTTCTTTTTCCGTGGGGAAGGCTTTGGAAGAATCCTCGGTTTGACTGGCTTTCGCTTTGCGGAGTTGCTATACAGTGGATCCAGCGTTTTGCTTCCAGCCACACCGTCAGCTTTGATTCCGTTTTCTTTTTGGAAATCCTTCACGGCGGTGGCGGTGAAGTCGCCAAAGAAGCCGGTGATCTTGTAATTGTAATATCCAAGATCCCTCAAGCGCAGCTGTAGCAAGATGACGTTGTCGCCATCGTCACCTTTTTTGATCAACAGATCCTCATTGGGTAATGCAAAAGCAGGGGCCTCGCTGGCCATCAACAATAAGACGAGCAGGAACGCCAGCAGTTTTCTGATGCGTGTCATGTCGGCACCCTACCAATTTGATATCACGATTGTAACATTCGTTCCAGAAATGTCAATCAAATCCATGAAGCGGTGTTCACTTGACAATACCGGCTGCCCGCCGCACCTGGTATTGATGGTCCGGATCAACCCTGTTTGATCCATGGGTCTTGCTGTTTCGGAAGTGAATGCAAACCTGCCCGCGCATGCCGTTGTTGGGTATGGTCTCATAGGCATGGGGCTCCCCATAAAGTGACGCGGCGATCGGCTCATTGTCGATGATCACAATCAGAGCCCTCCTTCGCCAATTCTTCCAGGTGTTGCCGAGGGTCTGATACATGGTTTTCGTGTCTGCTGCGGTTGCCGGCTCCACATCCGCATGATTGTTGCCGCCAACCCGAATCACAAAGTAACTGAGTTTTGTGTCAAAATCAATGACCCTGTATTTGAGTCCCTTTTTGAAGCGGGGCATGACGTAATGATACCAATCCTGATAATTGCCATAAAAGACAGGCTGACTCTTGCCGGATTGTGTTCCCATGTAGCGAGGGGGAATCTGCTTGGACGGTATCGCGAATACTTGTCTGCTGTCTTGCGCTTTGAAATTCAAACTGACACCGGCAGCAGGCTGCACGGATTGCGCACACAGCGAAAGAGACAGTGCAAACGCAGCGATAATCTTCAAGGCCATCCGCTTCACCGCCACCCTTTTGGAAATAACTATATTTTACCATCGGCGGAGATGATGTCAACAAGGCGGAGGCACTCGGTTGGTTCACCGCTGAATTGGCTGGGGGCGCATGGATTTTTCACATGCTCTGATATATAATACTAACAAATATTGTCTCTGGAGGAATCGGCATGAAGCTAGGTGTGTTTACTGTCGCGCTGGGGAACAAGCCCCTGGATGAGGCTCTTGCTTATTTCAAGTCCGCAGGCATTCAGGCGATCGAGCTTGGATGCGGCGGCTATCCCGGCAACGCCCACTGCAACCCTTCTGTCCTTCTGAATGACGAAAAGGCCTTTGCGCAGTTCAAATCCACGATCGACAAATATGGCCTGGAGATCAGCTGCCTGTCAGTGCATGGCAACCCTGTCCATCCGGATAAGGAAATCGCGGCGCAGTTCCACGCCGATTTTGAAAACACGGTGCTGCTTGCCGAAAAGCTTGGCATTGACCGCATTGTGACATTCTCCGGCTGCCCCGGCGGGTCTCCGAAGGACAAAACCCCCAACTGGATCACCTGCCCCTGGCCCGATGACTTCATGAAAGCGCTGGAGTATCAGTGGAACAAGGTTCTGATCCCTTATTGGAAAAAGACCGTCGCCTTTGCCAAAAGCCATGGCGTCACCCGGATCGCGCTGGAAATGCACCCCGGCTTCAGCGTCTACAACCCTGAAACGCTGCTGAAGCTGCGCAAGGCCGTGGGTCCGGTCATCGGCGCCAACTTCGATCCCAGCCATCTGTTCTGGCAGGGAATGGACCCGGTCGCGGCCATTCGGTATCTGGGCGACGCGATTTACTATTTCCATGCCAAAGACACCAAAGTGGATGCGATCAACACCGCCCGCATCGGCGTGCTGGACACCAAGCATTACGGCGACGAGATCAACAGATCATGGGTGTTCCGCTCCGTGGGCTATGGCCATGACATGCAGCTGTGGAAAGACATCGTTTCCGCCCTCAGAATGGTCGGTTATGACGACGTGATCTCCATTGAACATGAAGACAGCCTGATGAGCCAGAATGAAGGCCTGATGAAGGCGGTAGGGTTCCTGAAGGATGTGCTCACATTTGAGGATCGCGGCGCGATGTGGTGGGCATGAGAGTTGCCTCAACAGGATGCGGAAGGAGTATTCGATGAGAAGAACGCTGAATGTAGGCCTGGTAGGCTATAAGTTTATGGGCAAGGCCCATAGCAACGCGTTTGCCAGGCTGCCGATGTTTTTTGACAGCGGTGCGGACGTCTGTATGAAAGCCATTTGCGGCCGTGACACCGCTGGGGTGGAGGAAGCCAGGGTCAAACTAGGGTGGGAAACTGCCGAAACCGATTATAACAAGCTTGTTTCCAGAAGCGACATCGACCTTGTGGATATCACAGCGCCCAGCGATGCCCATAAGGACATCGTGATGGCGGCCATTGAAAACGGCAAGCATGTGTTCTGCGAGAAGCCGCTGGCGCTGAACCTGGCGGATGCCCGTGAAATGCTTGCCGCTGCTAAAAAGCAGGGCGTGAAGCACCAAATCGGATTCAACTACAGGTTTGCACCCGCTGTGCAGTTTGCCAAAAGGCTGATTGAGGAAGGCAAGCTGGGCACGATCTACCATTTCCGGGGCATGTATCTGCAGGATTGGATCATCGACCCCATGTTTCCGATGGTTTGGCGGCTCAACAAAGACATTTGCGGCTCCGGCTCCCTGGGCGATCTGGGCGCCCATGTGATCGATATGGCCCACTTCCTTGTGGGCTCCATCAAAACGGTCACCGGCATGAGCAAGACGTTTGTGAAGAAGCGCCCGATTGTGGAGAGCATGACGGGGCTTTCGGGCAAGGCCGCTGCAGACGCCCCGATGGCGGATGTCACCGTGGACGATGTGACCAGCTTCTGCTGCGAGTTTGACTGTGGGGCAATGGGCACGTTTGAAGCCACACGCTTTGCCCAGGGCAACAAAAACGCGATGAGCTTTGAGATCAATGGCAGCAAGGGCGCGATCAAGTTCAACATTGAACGCATCAACGAGCTGTTGTTCTACGACGCCACGGCGCCGGAAGGCCAGCAGGGGTTTGCCGTGATTCAGGCCACGGAGGGGCTTCACCCCTATGTGGAGAACTGGTGGCCGGCGGGCCATGTATTGGGCTATGAACACACTTTTGTGCATGAAATGCATGAGTTCGTCCGTGCAATCGCGGAGGACCGGCCAGCCGCGCCTGGCTTCGACGCAGGTGTATCGGTGGCCCAGGTGATGGACGCTGTGGATCTGTCCGTCGAGCGCAGAGCCTGGGTAGATGTCGCAGAGCTATAAACCAATATGAGATGGGGCGGCGCTGCCGCCCCATCGTTGTGCAATTCTCAAACCCTGTTTTGTTAATAACACATCCTGAGTGTGAATAATTCACATATATTGCTTGTTTGAAATGCCTGTCACAGGTATAATGTGATCGGAAGTGATAGCATGACAGAAGAACGGCGCAGGACCATTGAGCAGTTGATCACCAGCAGGGGGGAAGTGCAGCTTTCCGAGCTGGAGGAGAAGTTTCCAGATATCTCTTCAATGACATTGCGGCGTGACCTGATTCATCTGGAGAAGATGGGGATCGTCCGCAGAACCCGCGGCGGGGCCATTTCTGTTTCCCGCATCAGCAAACCATATGAAGATGCCTTTTCGCGCCGCGCCCAAAGAGACGTGGTGGCCAAGCGTGCAATCTGCAAGGAAGCATTGAGGCTGCTGGAGGCTGACAGCACCATTTATCTGGACTCCGGCAGCACGCTGATGTATTTTGCTCAGATGCTGCCCGATGAAAACTTCCTGGTGATCACCTCCGGCCCAAACATCGCCCAGGAGCTTGCGGCCAAAACCAAGCCGGAGATCCTGATGCCAGGTGGCCGGCTGCGTCGTAACACGCTGTCGTTATCAGGCGTTTGGGCAGTGGACGCCTTGGCGAAGATCAACATCGACATCGCCTTTATTGCCACTTCCGGATACTCCATTGAGAACGGGTTCACATCCGGGTCCTTTGAGGAAAGCGAAGTCAAAAGCCTGGTGCTCAGCAAAGCGCGGACCAGGGTGATGCTGATGGACCGCGGCAAGACAAGCAGGGTGCTCCCGTTCACGTTTGCCCAAATGGAAGACATCGAATACCTGATCAGCGACGCCCCGCTGCCGGAGGAGATCCGGATCAAGGCGGAAGAACACAATGTGAGCGTAATTGTGGCCGGAGGGAATGCAAATGACAAAAACCAAAGCAGTCAGGATGTATGGCAGGGAAGACCTCCGGTTGGAGGAGTTTGAGCTGCCGGCGATCAAGGAAGATGAGATTCTGGCTGAAATTGTGTCAGACAGCATCTGCATGTCAAGCTGGAAAGCTGCTGAGCAGGGTGCTGACCACAAGCGTGTGCCAAAAGACATTGCGGAAAACCCGATCATCATCGGCCACGAGTTCTGCGGCAGGCTCCTTGAGGTTGGCGCCAAGTGGCAGGGCAGATTCAAAGCCGGCCAGAAGTTTGCGATCCAGCCAGCCATTAACTACAATGGATCTCTTGCCGCACCTGGCTATTCCTATCGATATATTGGCGGTGCGGCAACCCGCATCATCATCCCCAACGAGGTGATGGAGCAGGGCTGCCTTCTGGACTACAGCGGCGATGCCTTTTACTTTGGATCGCTCTCGGAGCCAATGAGCTGCATCGTGGGCACGTTCCACGCGATGTATCACACCGAAAATGGGAAGTATGATCACAAGATGGGCATTGTGCCCGGCGGCAGCATGGCGATTCTTGCCGGTGCGGGCCCGATGGGCATGGGTGCGATTGATTATGCGATCCACTGCGGCCGAAAGCCTGGTTTGCTGGTGGTCACCGACATTGACGATGCCCGCCTTGGCCGTGCCGCGGCGATATACACCGTGGAAGAAGCAGCAAAGAATGGGGTCAGGCTTGTTTATCTGAACACTTCGGGGGAAAGCCCGGTGGGAAGGCTGCTGGAGCTGACAGGGGGAGAAGGGTATGATGATGTGTTCTGCTTTGCGCCGGTGCGGCCGGTGCTTGAGCAGGGCGACGCAATCCTGGGTCGGGACGGCTGCCTGAATTTCTTTGCCGGCCCCTCCGACAGTAAGTTCAGCGCCATGATGAACTTCTACAATGTGCATTATTCCTCCACTCATGTGGTGGGCACCTCCGGCGGCAATACCGATGACATGATTGAAAGCCTGGATATGATGAGCAGAGGCTTGATCAACCCGTCGTCGATGATCACCCATGTGGGCGGCCTAAACGCCGTGATCCCCACCACGCTGAACCTTCCCAAAATCCCCGGCGGCAAAAAACTGATCTACACCCATCTGGAGATGGATCTCACGGCAATCGCTGATTTTGAGGAAAAGGGAAAGACCGACAGCCTTTTTGCCGGTTTGGCGGAAATCGTGAAATCATCGGGCGGTTTGTGGTGCGCCGAGGCGGAGAAGTATTTGCTTGAGCATGGGAAAAAGATACGATAAACCGGCTACAAGGGCGGGTGACCGCCCTTTTCTTTTCTGTTGCGAACTTATCAAGAAGCTGCGGCTGTATTATAATACGATGGTAGTCCAAGTTGTCCAAAGGAGCGGTGAATGATGACCCACGCCCATAAATTGTTATTGTGTTTGTTGCCTGCAGTAATGCTTTTTGCGGCATGCGACATTGCCATTGAAGACGGCAACCTGAAGGTGCGCGACAATGGCTCTGAGATTGTGCAAATCGGCAAGGGCGGGTTCAAGCTGGAGGGCAACGTGACCGGCGTCACGCTGGACGGCAAGGGCTTGCGGATCGATTACCCAAACGGCCGTCTTGTCTGGGGTGGGGATGGATTTGACATTGAGCATGCCAGCGGCTCGCTGCGTGTGGCGGACGGGCGCCTGACAGTCACCGGCAAAGATGGAAAGCAAGAAGTGCTTGACACGGCCGGCAACGGCGCGGAGTACCGCACGGAAGACGGCGTTCTTGTGGGCACCGGAAAAAAAGCCGTGCTGCCCGAGGATTATCCGTCTGACATACTGCCTTTGCCAGACGGTTTTCAGCTGGACGCAACGGCGCTGCTGGGCTCTGTGAAAGTTATCAATGGCCATGTGGATGCCCTTTCCATCGAAGACGCCTCAACGTATTATGAAGGCCTCCTCGACGATGCCGACAGCTTCAGCCGCGAAAAAAAGGCCGGCAGCGTGCTGCTGCGGGCCAAGGTGGATAAAACTGAGGTCACTGTTTATCTTGCCAAATCCATCACGTCAGACGCTGTGAATGTCTGCGTGGTCCTCGGTGGGAAGTAACCATCGTCAGCCCATCAGCACCATATGCTCCTCGGAAGCCACTTCATTGACGTCCGCCATATAATCGACGCCTTCCACTCTGAAGCCAAACAGCTGCAGAAAGCCATCCTTATACCCATCCAAATCCGCAAGTTCCGGCAGGTTGCCGCTATCCACGATGCCCCAGCGGCGGGTGATCTCCTGCTGCACGGGCTCCAGCATCTCCCAGTCATCCATGCGCAGGTAGCCTTCTCCGTCCAGCCGGTCTTCCCCGGAAATGATTCTGCCAAACATGCGCGTCATCTGCTCAATGCAGCCCTCGTGGGTGCCGTTCTTTTTCATCACATCATACAGCATCGAAATATACAGCGGCACCACGGGGATTGAGGAGCTCGCCTGCGTGACCAGGGCCTTGTTCACAGAAATGATGGCCTTCAGGTCGATTCCGGCATATTGCGATGTCATTTGATCAGCTGCCGCCTTCAAGTCAAGCTTGGCCATGCCGATGGTGCCGTCTTTATAGATCGGGTGGGTCAGGCTGGGCCCGATGTAGGAATAGGCTACGGTCGTCGCGTTCCGCGCCAGAAGGCCGCCTGCCTGCAAATGCGCGATCCAGCGCCGCCAGTCGTCACCGCCCATCACTGCCACGGTGTCCGAGATTTCCTGATCGCTGGCCGGGTGGATTTCGATTTCGGTGATCGCGTTGTTTTGCAGGTCGATATTTTTCGACCGGTATGCCGTGCCAATCGGCTTCAAGACAGACTGATGCCTGGTTCCGGTGTCCGGATGGATGCGGATGGGAGCGGCAAGGCTGTAAACGATCAGATCCAAAGGCCCCATTTCCGCTTCAATGATCTTTCTTGCCTTCTCCTTCACGGCTGCTGAAAACGCGTCGCCCATGATCACTTTGGCCCAATGGCCGCTTGCGTTTGCCTGGCGCAAATATTCTGCCGCGTTATAAAACCCGGCGGTTGCCGTGCGGCCTTTCTGGGCGTTGCGCTCAAAGCCGATGCCGAGCACGTTCGCACCGCAGCCGAAAGACGCTGCAATGGCGCTGGCCAGGCCATACCCTGTGGTGGAGCCGATCACCAGCACATTTTTAAACCGCCGCGCGCCTTGAAGCAATGGCAGGTTGCCGAGCACATGCCGAATTTGCGCATTCACATTGGAGGCGCAGCCGGTAGGGTGGGCGGTGATACAAATGAATCCTTTTGCTTTTGGTTCGATGATCATAAGTATGACTCCTTGGTATTGATTTGCTTTTTATATAGCCTGTATGTGCGATATTGTTTGCCGCCCAGGTTTTCCACGCTGAGCCGTGATTGCAGGTTTGTCTCTCCGATGGTGGAGCCGTCTGCTGTCAGTATACCCTTCTCCTTTGCCTTTTGGAACACATGGCGGAAGATCGCCGCGTTGACCGCCTTGTTTTGATAATCGGGCACAACGAACTGCACAAACACCCTCAGCGCATTGATCCGCCTGCGGTAATACAGCAGCTTGAGGATTCCGAATGGAAACAGTCTGCCGTTGCCGATGCGGCGAAACACCTGGTTGTATTCGGGAATGGCAACCACAAACCCAATGGGGCGATTGGTGTCATTGGTGCGGGCGATGCATACAAAGTCTGCGTCCACCATCGGCAGCAGGAAACGGGCTTCCTTCTCCACGTCATCCACCGAGGGGATCGCCATCCATTCACCTTCCGGCTCCGAGGCCAGTGTTTCCGCGACGATTCGCTGAATATCACTGACTTCGCGGCGGATGTTCCGCTTGTCCACCGTATCCACGCGATATTTGAATTTCTTCATCGCAAAGGGCACGATTCGGTTCAGCTTGTCCTGCTTGAAGATTTCCTGGTCAAACAAATAGGCGTATAAATCATAATCCTTGTAAAACCCATGGCTCTCAAAAAAAGTGCCATACCAGAGCGGATTATAGGAGTTGAGCAGGGCGGGGGGGCCATCAAAACCCATCACCAGGATGCCGCGGTAATCATCGCCGTTATCCGGTGAGATGGGGCCGCGCAGCATGCTCATGCCATGGTCTGCCGCCCATGATTCGCAGGCGGAGATCAGTGCTTCCGCGGCCTGTTCGTCACGCTCGCACTCAAAAAGAGCAAACCATGCTGAGGAAAGGTTGTTGTTGCGGTTGAACCCCTCGTCGATGCCGCAAAGGATTCTGCCGACGGTGCGTCTTTCTCTCTTGGCCAGAAACGCGGCATGGGGGCCATATCCGAACAGCATGTTTTTGCTTTCGGTTAGAATGTCCTTCATCTGCAGCCTGAGCGGCGGCACAAAGTTGGGGTCGCCGCGATAAAGCCGATAGGGGAGCGCAATGAAGGCGCGGCGATCCCCGGCGGATTTCACTTCCACAATGCTAAGCATCGGCGCCTTCGCTCCTGGCCTGTATGGCTGCGATTGTTTCTTCGTGCGACTTGCGGTCAAGCTTCATAAAGATCATAAAGACCACACCAATGCCCATAAACAGGGCCGGGATTGCGGAGAAGATCACACGGATTGCCATGAGCGCCGAATCGGGTTGAGGCTGGCCTGGCAAGAGGTCTTCCAGCTTGATGTAGCCGCAAGCACCCAGCGCAATGCCTGCGACACCGACAAACCCCGCGGTGGCAAGCTGCTGGACGAACGATTGGAACCCGTAATACAACCCTTCGGTGTCATAACCGGTGTCCAGACGGCCCACGTCAATTGTGTCGGGGATGATGGACTGCGGCACCACATGGGCCGCTGAAACACCAACGCTCATGAAGAGCACCACGGCAAACACAGAGGCAATCTGGCCCGGCTTCACCAGCATGATCACCAGCGAACACGCTGCCAGCACAGCCATGCCGATGTTGTAAGCCTTTTTCTTGCCGATCTTCTTCATCAGATACAGCCACAGCGGCACGAAAGCGGCAGCAGCAATGAACAATTCGCTCACAATGGCCAGAAAGAGCATCCAGTCGGTCACACCCAGCCATGACTCCAGATAGTAGGGGAAAAATGCCTGCATGATCATGAAGCCGCCCCAGGTGAACATGTAAGACAGCGTGGCATACAAAAACGGTTTGTTTTGAAACATAGCGCGGTATGCTTTTGCAAGGTTCTTCATGCCCTTCGGCAATGGCTTGCAGTCGGTACGCTCCCTGCAGCCGGAAAGAGGCAAAAAGGGTGCCAGGCCCACAATCACGGCGATGATGATGCCGGAGACCAGATAACCGTTGTGGATCTCATTGAGGTTGCTGTTGTCCGGCTTCAAATCGGGCACCAGCACGCTGGGGATTGCAATGGCGACCAGCCCGCCGATGATGGACACAAACATGCGGTAAGCAGCCAGCTTGCTGCGCTCATCATAGCTGTCTGTCATCTCAATCGTCAGTGTGGAATAGGGGACCATGACCAGCGAAAAGAACGTGTAGTAGGAGATGGAAGCAATGATGGCGGCGATGAATTTGGTATCCATACCCCACTCCCTTGGGATGGCCCATAACAGGTAATAGGTGATGCCTGTGGGGATGGCGAAGAGCAGCAGATACAGCCGCCGGCGCCCCCATTTGGATTGGGTCCGGTCTGAAAGCTGGCCGATAAACGGATCATTGATTGCGTTGTAGAGGTTGGTGATCAGCATGACTGCGCCGGCCAGCGCGGCGCCAAGGCCCAGGATGTCTGTGAGATACTTCAGATAGATCAGGCCGATCACGGATGTGCCGAAAGTGCCGGTGACGTCGCCCATGCCAAAGCAGAACTTCTCGCGGAACGTGAGCTTGCGGTTCCTGTCTTCCGTGGCAGGAGGCCTTGTCGAAACCTGTTCCATTCTGTCACCCCCGGTTGAATCATGCAGGAAAGATCATATCATCATTTGCTTCGCAGATCAAAAGAAATCTTTCTTGCGCAACGCAAAGGGCCACCGGGTCAGTGCATGCCGTTCACTTTCTTCAGATTGTTGTTGCTGCCCATCAGTGTGAGCACCACTCCCGGCTTCAGGAGAAGATCCGGTTGGGGCATCATGATGGTGCCGTTGGGGTTTCGGATCACAATGATATTGACGCCATAACGCGACCGGATCAGAAGCTCGCCGATTGCTTTACCACACCAGCTCTCCGGCACAGGGATGCTCAGGATGCTGAAGTCCTTGGAAATCTCAATGGCATCCAGCACATTGTCTGAAATGAGGCTGCGGGCAACCTTGATGCCCATGTCCGTTTCAACGAGGATCACTTTGTCCGCGCCTATCTTGTAGAGGATACGGGCTTCAAACTCATCCTGGGCTTTCACAAGGATGAACTTTGCCCCAAGCTCCTTCAGCAACACGGTGGCCATGATGGTTACCTGGATGTTGGTGCCGATGGCTATGATGACGCCGTCAGCATTGGGCACATCCAAAGACTTCAGAAATTCCTCATCGGTCACATTGGCCTGCACCACATGGGTAACATGGTTGGCGATGCTGTTTACCGTATCGATGTCATCATCCACAGCCAGCACCTCATGGCCCAGCTCAACCAGTGTCTTGGCAACGCTCTTGCCAAACAGGCCAAGGCCCAGCACAATAAATGTTTTCATGGTTCCCCTCCTTATCCGACGGAAATCTTCCCGTCGGGGAAACGATATGTTTTGCCGCCTTGGGCAGCCTTGGAGACAAACACGGCAATGGCAGTCATAGTGCCGACCCTGCCGATAAACATGGAAAGCATCATGGCGTATTTGCCCGCCATGCTCAACTCAGGCGTGATGCCGGTCGTTAACCCCACTGTGCCAAACGCGGACACCGACTCAAACAACGACTGAACAAAGTTGCCGTCGCCGTTTATCAGCAAAATGGCCGTGGCTATGATCACAATTGCCAGGCTGAGGCAGAACACGGACACCGCCCTGGAAACAATCGATTCCGGGATGCGGCGGCCCATCACCTGCAAATCCTTCTTTCCGCGCAGATAAGCCACAACAGACAACCCGAGCACAAAGAAGGTGGTTACCTTGATGCCGCCTGCCGTAGACCCCGGCGCCGCACCGATGAACATCAGGAATATCGTGAGCAGTTTGCTTGCTTCACTCATCAGCCCCATATCCACGCTGTTGTAGCCTGCCGTGCGGGCGGACACAGAATGGAATATTGAGTTCAGCAGCCTGTTGCCGGCTCCCATGGAGGCCATGGAGGCATCACGCTCCAGCAGGAAATAGCCTGCCGTGCCGAAGACAAGCAAGAGTGCGGTAACCAGCAGCACCGCTTTGGTATGCAGCGAAAACCTGGAAAACCTGCGGATGGTGATGAGTTCGTCCCACACAATGAAGCCAAGGCCGCCGATGATGATGAGCGCCGAAGACGTCATCAGGACAAGCCAGCTTCCGGAGAAGCCGGTCATGCTGGTAAACGGTGCCTCCACGGTGCCAAACACATCGAAGCCCGCATTGCAGAATGACGAGACGGCGATGAATATGCTCTTTCCGATGCCGGCCAGCCACCCGTATTGCGGGATCAGTTTGATGGACAGCAGCAATGCACCGCAGGCCTCCACGGCAAGGGTTATCAGGATAACCTTGCGAAAGACTGCGACAATGTTGTTCAATGTGAACCGGTTCAGCGTTTCCTGGATCACCAGGCGCTGAACCAATCCCAATTTGGCGCCGGTAATCATGGATGAGATCGTGGTAATGGATACCACGCCGAGAGCGCCCGCCTGTATTAGTAGCAAGATCACAATTTGTCCAAACAGAGACCAGTGGGTGTTGGTGTCCACCACCACAAGACCGGTGACGCATACCGCTGAAACAGAGGTAAACAGAGAGTCTGCAAAGTCAGTGACACTTCCTGACTTGCTGCTGATCGGAAGAGTAAGAAGCATGGCACCGGTAAGGATGAGGACAAGAAAGCCGGCAAAGATCATGCGGGCAGGGGTTATCTTTGTAAGAAACTGCTTTACATGCTTCAGTACGTTCAAATGCACATCTCCGATGAGGTTTGCAGATTGAACCATTATAGCACAGAAACTTGTCTGGCAGAAGCAAACTAGAACGGCTCTTGAGGAAGCCGCCAGGGAAATCACTCATGCGCACCAGTAACATCAATGGACACAACAGGCGCCACTGTCGACACCATATACACTTTTCAATTGAAATCATGGTTATAAAATTACCTGTGAAAAAATGGTAAGTTAGTATATTTTATTGTATAATATTGCAATGACACGAATGAGTCCGATGCGAATCATTTGTAGAGAATAGGAGCAAATACAACATGACTAAACCCACTCAAATGATGGCGGGCGTTCTGATGCTCTGCTGCGCATTAATCCTTGCCGGCTGCATGGCATCCCCGCAACCCACGACACCGGCTGCAACACCGGAGAAAACCATCGATGCATCACCCACCACTGAAGTGCAAACGCCAGCGCCGTCGGATACGGATGAAGGAATAAAAGGCCTTGTGCTCATTGTGCCGGTGCTCACAGACAATGTGGAGACGGTCAAGAATACAAAGAATGAAGATGGGTCTTATCAAGAGGAATTGCTGTTTGACGCCATGGTCAGCGTGGTGACCGAACGTGTGGCCAGGATCGAGTACAGCGATGAAGCAATCGCAAAGCAAATCAACAAGCTGAACGGCATGGATGCGAGCGATATCATCATTAAGAAGGATGATGCGGTTTCCACTAAGCTTTCTTATCCTGCTTGGCGCATCACCTATACGACCGGCGCTAACGAAGACACCCGGAAGAATGTGGATATCTACATTCAGACCGACGATTGGGATTTCCGCCTGCACACGTCCACACCCATCGATTCCGTTGATGATTATTCGGAGAATATCGAAACCTGGATTGAATCACTCGATTTGTTTGACGGGAAGTAAATAGCGATAGAATCAAAACGAAAGAAAACCACCTGATTGCAGGTGGTTTTCTTGTGATTCTTGGTATGGTTTGCTTGTTTACTTCCCGGCTTCCTCAATGGCAACCGCCACGGCCACGGACGCGCCAACCATCGGGTTGTTGCCCATGCCGATCAGGCCCATCATTTCCACGTGCGCCGGCACGGAGGAGGACCCCGCAAACTGCGCGTCGCTGTGCATACGGCCCATCGTGTCGGTCATGCCGTAGGAGGCGGGGCCGGCGGCCATGTTGTCAGGGTGCAGCGTGCGGCCGGTGCCGCCGCCGGAGGCCACGGAGAAGAACTTCTTGCCATTATCCACAGACCACTTCTTATAGGTGCCGGCCACCGGGTGCTGGAAGCGGGTGGGATTGGTGGAGTTGCCGGTGATGGACACGTCCACCTTTTCGTGGATCATGATCGCCACGCCTTCGCTCACGTCGTCGCAGCCATACACGCGAACCTTGGCCTTCTCGCCGTTGCTGAAGGGCTTGACTTCAGCAATTTTGAGTTCGTTGGTGTAATAGTTGTACTCGGTCTTCACATAGGTGAAGCCATTGATGCGGCTGATGATGTAGGCGGCGTCCTTACCCAGGCCGTTCAGGATGACCTGGAGGGGCTCTTTGCGAACCTTGTTGGCGGTGCGGGCAATGCCGATGGCGCCTTCGGCGGCGGCAAAGCTCTCGTGGCCGGCGAGGAAGCAGAAGCACTTGGTCTCTTCCTTCAAAAGCATCGCAGCCAGGTTGCCGTGGCCCAGACCGACCTGGCGGCTATCGGCGACGGAGCCGGGGATGCAGAAGGCTTGCAGGCCGATGCCGATGGCTTCGGCTGCTTCAGCGGCGTTTTTGCAGCCCTTGGCAAACGCAATGCGGGCGCCCAGCGTATAGGCCCACACGGCGTTTTCAAAGGCAATCATCTGGATGCCGCGCACGATCTTTTCCACATCCACGCCCTTGTTCAGGCAGTATTCCTTGGCTTCGTCCAAAGAGGGAATGCCGTATTCGGCCATGCACTTTTCGATTTGCTTGATTCTTCTTGCGTAGCTCTCAAAAGTCGCCATGTTCCGTTCCCTCCTTAGTTGTGGCGCGGGTCAATCTTCTTGACTGCTTCGGCGAAGCGGCCATAAGTGCCCACGTTCTTCTCAAATGCTTCCTTGGGGTCCACACCCTTACGGATGGCTTCCATCATCTTGCCGAGGCTCACAAACTTATAGCCGATCACCTCGTTGCCTTCATCCAGGCCGATCTCCAGCACATAGCCCTCGGCCATTTCCATGTAGCGCACACCTTTTTCCAGCGTGCTGTACATCGTGCCCACCTGGCTCCTCAGGCCCTTGCCCAGGTCTTCCAGGCCCGCGCCGATGGGGAGGCCGCCCTCGCTGAAGGCCGACTGGCTGCGGCCATAGGCAATCTGCAAAAACAGCTCGCGCATGGCGGTGTTGATTGCGTCGCACACAAGGTCGGTGTTCAGAGCTTCCAGCAGCGTCTTGCCGGCCAGCACTTCGGCAGCCATAGCGGCAGAGTGGGTCATGCCGCTGCAGCCGATGGTTTCCACCAGCGCCTCATGAATGATCCCATTCTTGATGTTCAGGCTCAGCTTGCAGGCGCCCTGCTGCGGCGCGCACCAGCCCACACCGTGGGTGAAGCCCGAAATGTCCTTGATCTCATATGCCTTGACCCATTTGCCCTCTTCGGGAATGGGAGCGGGTCCATGATGCGGCCCCTTGGCGATACACATCATTTCTTCCACTTCTCTGGAAAGTTCCATGCTATATCCCCCTTTAAATTTGGTCAGCACAAAAAATACCAAGTTATTATAACATGCACAGGTGTGTATATTGCAACCGGTAAATCGTTGAACTGCCATCTGTTGGATTGTGCTATATTTTGCTTTAGATTTGCCAGTAAGGCAGATTGATTGCGAAAAGCCCGCTGTTAAGCCATTTCTACAATTTCTTATTTTCTTTTGTTGGCTAGTTTGCTATAATAACTTTTGCTGTATTGTGACAGCTTACCAAAACAAAATATTCAATACGCACAGCAGGGAGGATTTCGCCTAGATGAAAGAGTATATCGCGAAGGACATCCGCAACGTCGCCGTATTGGGCCATGGCGGAGAAGGCAAGACCACGCTCGTTGAAGCCATGCTGCATTCGGCCGGCCTGGTCGATCGCATGGGCAGAACCGACGATGGCAGCACCGCCATGGACTTTGAACCCGAGGAAATCCGCAGGCACATCTCCATTTCGATGGCCATGGCGCCGATCGAATGGAAAGGCGCAAAGGTCAACGTGCTGGACATTCCCGGTTACTTCGACGTGATTGGCGAGCAGGTGGGGGCGCTCCGCGCCGTAGAGGGCGCGTTGATCCTGGTCAATGCCGTGTCCGGCCTGTCTGTCGGCGCCGAAAAGGCCTGGGACAATTGTGTGAAGAACCACGTTGCCCGTTTGTTCGTCATCAACCAGATGGACCGTGAAAACGCCAATTTCAATAAGGCTGTTGACTCCCTGAAAGAAAAATATGGCCCCAAGATCGTCCCGATCCAGCTGCCCATCATGGATGGCGGCTTCAAAGGATATGTGGATGTGCTGGCCAACAAGGCATATCTGTTTGACGGCAAGGGTGTGAAAGACGCTGCTGTGCCGGCAAACCTCGCCTCCGCTGTTTCCGAGCTCCGCGAGGGCATCATCGAAGCCGCCGCCAGTGCCGATGAGGAACTGATGGAGAAGTTCTTCGGAGAAGGCGAGCTTTCCGCGGAAGATATCATCAAGGGCATGAAGGAGGGCATTGCCAACGGGGACTTTATCCCGGTGGTGTGCTGCGCCGGCATGGTGAACCTGAATGTGAAGACGCTGCTGGATCTGATCGTGGATCTGTTGCCCGCGCCTTCAGGCTCCTTTGCATGCAAAAATGTCAAAACAGACGCTGACGACACCCGCAAAGTGGATGATGCTCAGCCTTTCTCCGCCTTGGTCTTCAAGACCTTTGCCGATAACTTCGTGGGCAAGATCTCCTACATCAAGGTCTTCTCCGGCACGTTAAACGCGTCGATGACGCCCTTCAACAGCACCACCAGCAAGAATGAAAAGCTGAACCGCATCAACACCATGCTGGGCAAAAAGCAGCTGGATGTGGAAACCGTGCACGCTGGCGACATTGTAGCGCTCATCAAGCTGCAGAACACCAACACCGGCGACACGCTGTCTGACCCTGCCAACCCGGTGAAATTCCCCGAAATCGCGTTCCCCAAGCCTGCCATCTCCTTTGCTGTGGCGGCTGAGAAGCAAGGCGATGAAGACAAGGTCTTCGGCGGTCTGCACCGCCTGGAGGAGGAAGATCCGTCCTTCACCGTGGGCAAGAGCCCAGACACCGGTGAAACGCTGATCTCCGGCCAGGGTGAGCTGCATCTGGACATCATCGCCAGCAAGCTGAAGAGCAAGTTCAACACCAACGTGGTGCTCTCCGAGCCCCGCATTCCGTATCGCGAGACCATCCGCAAGACGGTGGAGGCGCAGGGCCGCCACAAGAAACAGACCGGCGGCCACGGCCAGTTCGGTGATTGCTGGATCCGTTTCGAGCCGGCGCCCGAAGTCGATTTCGAGTTTGTGGATAAGGTTGTGGGCGGCGTGATCCCCCGCGGGTTCATCCCCGCCATTGAAAAGGGTCTCCGCGAAAACATTGTGCGCGGCGTGCTGGCCGGTTATCCGGTCACCGGCCTGCGCTGCACCGTTTACGACGGCTCCTACCACGCGGTGGACTCGTCTGAAATGGCTTTCAAGATTGCCGCGCGCCTTGCCTTCCGCAAGGGCTGCCAGACCGCAAACCCCGTGCTGCTGGAGCCCATTTGCAGGGCCGAGATCCTGATCCCCGATGAATACATGGGCGATATCATCGGTGACCTGAACCGCCGCCGCGGTCGTATCATGGGCATGAACCCGGTCGATGGCGGTCTGCAGCAGGTTGTGGCTGAGGTTCCGCAGGCGGAAATGAGCAAATATGCCACCGACCTTCGGTCGATGACGCAAGCCAAGGGTAGTTTCACGCTCACGTTTGAGCGATACGAGGAAGCCCCGGCCAACATCGCCCAGAAGGTGATTGAGTCGGCCAAGAAGGTCGAAGACGAAGACGAGGAATAATCGTCGCTTAAATCTCACAAACAAAAGCTGCCCACTTGGGCAGCTTTTTGTTCCGGATCCTTGAAAGGAGGTGTCCCGCGATGAAGAACCGCATTCACAATGAGCGCAATCACCAATAAACCATCCGGCGGGGCGCGCCTCCGCCGGAGAAATGAGGCCGTATGAACGATACCATTCAAATCAAGGGTAACATCAAGGGCATCCGTCAGTCGGTGCTGGGAGAAATGGAGCAGTTGTTCCAGATGGATATGGAGCTGCTCCGGCACGAGTTTGCCTCTCAGCCGCTGATCAATGCCATGGCAGACTTTACCAGCCGGATCAATCGCGAGGTGATGGTCTACATTGCCCGTGACGGCATGGTCATGGAAGTGATTGTAGGCCAGCACGACAGGGTGAGCCTGCCGGACATTCGTGTGCGGCGCGGCAAGCGAAGGCTCACCGGCGTGCGCTGCATCCACACCCATCCGGACGGCAACCCAGCCCTCTCCAGCGTGGACATCGCGGCTCTTTACCGCATGCGTTTCGACGCGATGGCCTCGCTGGGCGTGCGGGAAGGCCGCGCCATTGGCATGGAGATCGGCCTGCTGGAAGACATCAAACCCAACGGCGACTATATTCTGGAGCGCCTTGGGCCCTTCGCCATCAGCGCTGTGCCTCAGGGCGACTTGCTGGAGCGCATCCGGCGCAACGACGAACGGATCCTGCAGGCCGCCCGTGTCATCACCTCGATGGAAAAGGTGGAGGAGCGGGCCATTCTGGTGGGGCTGGACAGCACCGAATCCATCGACGAACTGGAACGCCTTGCCGACACGGCAGGCGCCGCGGTTCTCGAAAAGGTGCTGCAGCAGAAGTTCAAGCCCGATCCGGCCATGTTCATCGGGCAGGGCAAGGCTGCTGACCTTGCGCTTTTGAAGCAATCACTGGAAGCCAATCTGTTCATCTTTGACGATGAGCTCTCCGGCGCCCAGATCCGCAATCTGGAGGAGGCGCTGGGCTGCCGGGTGATCGACCGCACCACGCTCATCCTGGATATTTTCGCCCGCAGGGCAGTTTCCCGCGAAGGGAAGCTGCAGGTGGAGCTGGCGCAGCATAAATACAGGCTGCCGCGGCTCACCGGCACGGGCATGGAGCTTTCACGCCTTGGCGGCGGCATCGGCACCAGGGGCCCCGGCGAAAGCAAGCTGGAAGTGGACCGCCGCGCAATCCGCCGCAGGATCACCGATCTGGAGCATGAGGTGAGGGAGCTGGAAAAGCAGCGCGGTGTGCGCCGGGTGATGCGCGAAAAAGCCGGCATCGCCACCGTAGCCATTGTGGGCTACACCAACGCCGGCAAGAGCACGCTGCTAAACGCCATGAGCGGCAGCGACGTGGTGGCAGAAGACAAGCTGTTCGCCACGCTGGATCCGGTCACTCGGAGAGTGGAGCTGGAATCAATGCCGGTGCTGCTCACTGACACCGTTGGGTTCATCAAAAAACTGCCCCATGATCTGGTGGACGCCTTCCGCTCCACGCTGGAAGAGGCGCTACACGCCGATTTGCTGATGCATGTGGTGGACGCCTCCTCGCCGGAGGCGGTGGAGCAGTACCACACCGCCGAAAGCGTGCTGGAGTCGCTGGGCGCGGCGGGCAAGCAGCGCATCGTGGTGCTCAACAAAATTGACCGGCTGGATGGCCCGCTCTATTTTGACACGGGCACAGCCCCCCGAGTGGACATATCAGCGGCGACCGGGGTTGGCCTGGAGCGTCTGAAGGCCGAGATTGAGCGGCAGATTGCCAAGAAGGTGCGCTTGTATGCATACGACATTCCTTATGACCGGGGTGACGTCGTGGCGATGGCGCACCGGCTGGGCGAGGTGAAGTCCGAGCAATACGAGGAAGGGCACATCAAGCTTGGCGTGGTTTTGGATGAAGAAGGCGCAGCAAGGTTAAGCAAAATATTGGGCTAGATCTCAGAATACGGGGCTTTACCCCAAGTCTCTTGTCAGCAGGGGCCGGGCTTTGTCCCGGCCCGTAGATCATAAACAATGGGCTGCGTCCGAAAGAAATCCCCCCTGTCGCTTCGAGCGACATCCCCCCTTTGAATTTTCGCCTGCGGCGAAAACAAAGGGGGTAGGGAGGGGATAAATGTATAATATTCAATCCCTTGACAGCTTCATGCCATGCAAGTACAATAATACCAATGTTATACCGCATGGATGGAGAGAATACCGTTGTCATCAGCGCAGAGAGAGCCGGGGCAGGTGGAAGCCGGCGGCGGGTGATCGGTCAGGCGCTCCGGAGCGGAGGTTTCAGAGTGGGCCGAAAGGCCAAAAAGGGTGGAACCGCGAAAGCATAGCCTTTCGTCCCTTTGGGGATGAAAGGCTTTTTCTATTCATTCGTCAAATATAAATTTTATATAGGAGGGCACGCCAAATGCTGGACCTGAAACTCATCGCCCAAACCGACCCGGAGACCGCCGAAGCCATGCTGCAAGAGCTGGGCCGCCAGCGAGACCACCTGGAACTGATCGCCTCGGAAAACTTCGTGAGCCCCGCCGTGATGGCTGCGGCTGGATCACACCTCACCAACAAATATGCCGAGGGCTATCCGGGAAAGCGCTACTACGGCGGCTGCCAGTATGTGGACGTGGTGGAAAACCTGGCCCGCGAGCGCGCCTGCAAGCTGTTTGGCGCCGAGCATGCCAACGTGCAGCCCCACTCCGGTGCTCAAGCGAATATTGCGGTCTATTTCGCGATGCTGAACCCCGGCGACACGATCCTGGGCATGAACCTGGCCCACGGCGGCCACCTGACCCACGGCAGCCCGGTGAACATTTCCGGCAAGTATTTCAACATTGTGCCTTATGGCGTCACCGATGACACGGAGCGGATTGACTACGACAACCTGATGCATCTGGCCATGGAGCACAAGCCCAAGATGATTGTAGCCGGAGCCAGCGCCTACCCCCGCAGTTATGATTACAAGAAATTTCGCGAGGTGGCAGACGCCTGCGGCGCGCTGCTGATGGTGGACATGGCCCATGTGGCCGGCCTGGTGGCCGCCGGTCTGCACCCCAACCCGGTGCCCCACGCCCATTTCGTAACCACCACAACCCACAAAACACTGCGCGGGCCCCGCGGCGGCATGATCCTCTGCACGGAGGAGTATGCCAAAGCAGTGGACAAGGCCATCTTCCCCGGCACGCAGGGCGGCCCGCTCATGCATGTGATCGCCGCCAAAGCGGTGTGCTTCCAGGAGGCAATGTCGGCGGGATTCAAACAATATCAGCAGAATGTCATTGATAACGCGCAGGCGCTGGCCAAGGCATTCCTGGAGCGGGGTGTGAAGCTCGTTTCCGGCGGCACCGACAACCACCTGATGCTTCTGAACCTGATCGATCGTGGCATCAGCGGCAAGAAGCTGGAGCGTCTGCTGGATGAGGCGCACATCACCGTGAACAAAAACGCCATCCCCAATGACCCGGCGAAGCCTGCCATTACCAGCGGCGTGCGCATCGGCACACCGGCTGTAACCTCCCGCGGGTTGGGCACAGAGGAGATGGTACAGATTGCCGGCCTGATCACCAGAATCATTGACGGCAAGGAGGAAGCGATGGAGGATGTGAAGGCCGACGTACTGGAGCTCTGCCATCGGTTCCCGCTTTATCCCGGTCAGGAAATTCTATAAAGCCTGAGAGCGGCTTTGCGGCGCTGATCGGTGATTTGCACTGTTGCAATTATGTGGCAATGCTGTAAAATACTGCATGAGACTAAGTGTGGAGAGTGCAATGAAGCTTGTTAGCGCCTGCCTTGCGGGCATTCCCTGCCGGTATGACGGCCAGTCCAAACCCAACGGGGATATGGCTGAGCTGGTGAAAGCGGGGGAGGCCCGTACTTTTTGCCCCGAAACACTGGGTGGATTGAAGATACCCAGGGTTCCGTCTGAAATCGTGGGTGGCAGCGGTGAAGACGTGCTGGACGGCCGGGCCCGGGTGATGAGTCAGGACGGCAACGACGTCACAGCGGCATTCATTTCCGGGGCCCAGGCCACATTGGATCTGTGCAGAAAGCTTGGCGCGGACGAGGTGCTGCTGAAATCCAAAAGCCCTTCCTGCGGTGTGGGCAGGATTTATGACGGCACATTCTCCAAAGCGCTCCGGTCCGGCGACGGCGTAACCGCTGCCCTTCTGAAAAGGAACGGCATCCGGGTTGTCGAAATAGATTGATTATTGCAAGGAGGGGTACAAATGGCTTACTTATTGGGCATTGATATCGGCACATCGGGTACGAAGACGGTGTTGTTTGACGAACTGGGCAACACCATCGCCTCCGCCACATGGGAATACCCGCTGTATCAGCCGCACATCGGCTGGGCAGAGCAGGATCCGGCGGACTGGTGGAAAGCGTCCTATGGCAGCATCGCGGAAACCGTGAAAAAGAGCGGTGTGAACCCCCGTGACATCAAAGGGCTGGGCCTCTCCGGCCAGATGCACGGCATGGTGCTGCTGGATGGGGAGAACCGTGTGCTGCGCCCCTCCATCATCTGGTGCGACCAACGCACGCAGGCCGAATGCGATCAGATCACCGAGTTGGTCGGTGCCGATAGGCTCATCGAGCTCACGGCAAACCCGGCCCTCACTGGCTTCACCGCCAGCAAGGTGATGTGGGTGAAGAACCATCAGCCGGAGATCTTCGAGAAAACCCGCCACGTCCTTCTCCCCAAGGACTATGTGCGCTTCATGCTCACCGGCGAATACGCCACCGAAGTCTCCGACGCCAGCGGCATGCAGTTTCTGGATGTGCCCAAGCGCCAGTGGTCCCGCGAGGTGCTGGAAAAGCTGGGGATCCCCTATGAATGGATGCCCAAGGTGTATGAGTCTTTTGAAGTCTCCGGAAAACTCTCCAAGCAGGCTGCCGAACTGACCGGCCTCTGGGAAGGCCTGCCTGTGGTAGGCGGCGGCGGCGACCAGGCTGCCGGCGCAGTCGGCAACGGCATTGTCCGCTCCGGTGTGATTTCCAGCACCATCGGCACATCCGGCGTGGTGTTTGCCCATATGGATCAGATTGCCATTGATCCCAAGGGCAGGCTGCAGACCTTCTGCCACGCCGTGCCCGGCGCGTGGCATGTGATGGGCGTGACGCAGGGCGCCGGCCTTTCGCTGCAATGGTTCCGCAATGAATTCGGCGCGATGGAAAAGGCCGTGGCCGAGCGCATCGGCACCGATGTCTACAACATCATGGCGCAGGAGGCCATGCAGTCTGAGCCCGGCTGCGGCGGTCTGATTTATCTGCCCTATCTGATGGGTGAGCGCGCCCCGCACCTTGACCCCTACGCCAAGGGTGTGTTCTTCGGCCTCTCCGCCAGGCACCGCCGGCAGGACATGATCCGTGCCGTCATGGAAGGTGTGTCCTACAGCCTGTGGGATTGCATCTCTCTGATCCGCAGCCTCGGCATGTCCTCTGCGGAAGTGCGCGCGTCCGGCGGCGGCGGCAGGAGCCCGCTGTGGCGGCAGATGCAGGCTGATATGTTTGAGACCGACATTGTCACGATCAATTCCAGCGAAGGCGGCGCGTTGGGCGTGGCATTGCTGGCCGGTGTGGGCACCGGCATCTACTCCAGCGTGCCTGAAGCCTGCGATGCAACCATCAAGGTGGTCAGCCGCCAGGCGCCCATCGCGGAGAATGTGGCGGTCTACAAGAAGTATTATGAGATCTATAAGGGCCTCTACCCGGCGCTCAAGCAGAGCTACCGCGATGTGGCGGAGCTTCTGAAGTAAAACATGCGCCCCCTTCCCCGGTTAGGGGGAGGGGGTTTCCTTTTCCCGGTTTTGTCCCATTTTTCAGTCAGGAAAGCAAGGTGCTGATATGGCCGCAGAGCAAACGCAGTTTATGCCACTCGTTACCGACCGCCTGATCATACGACAGCTGGAGCCTTCCGACGCAGAGGCGTTTTGGGCCTACAAGCAGCTGCCGGAGGCGGTTCGTTTTCAAACGTGGCGGCCCAAGTCAT
This sequence comes from Bacillota bacterium, assembly GCA_023428265.1. Lineage (GTDB taxonomy): Bacteria > Bacillota > Clostridia > Christensenellales > UMGS416 > JAEYRA01. The sequence continues at coordinate 31,931 of JAEYYW010000079.1, forward strand.
TGGCTGAGGTGGAGCGCTTCGTTGAGGAGATGCACGCTGTGAAACCCTGCACTCCCGATGCATGGCTGCAGGTTGCCGTTTGCCTGAAAGACAGCGGGGTGATGGTTGGTGATGTCGGCCTTCACTTCCTTGAGGATACTGCGCAGATGGAGATCGGGTACACAATCTCTCCCCACCATCAGAGAAAAGGATATGCAACGGAAGCCGTTCGCGTCATTCTGGATTACCTGTTTGCAACTCTCGGGAAGCACCGGATCACCGCGTCGCTGGACCCGCGCAACGCTGCGTCCGCCGCGGTGCTGGAGAAACTGGGATTCCGCCGGGAAGCCCATTTCCGCAAGAGCTTTTACATGGACGGTGAGTGGTGTGACGACTGGGTCTATGCGATGCTGCGGGAGGAGTGGCAGCAGCTCCATACCGGCTTGACGGCACAGAGCAGAGGGGAGTAGTATAGAGACATTATTTTAGCTTGATAAAGGACTGCATTATGAAGGATTTCCTGAGCCCCAAAGCCCGTGCAATCAAGCCTTACGTGCCCGGTGAGCAGCCGAAGGACAAACGCTACATCAAACTCAACACCAACGAAAACCCATACCCCCCGTCACCCAAGGTTACGGAGGCCATAGCCAAGGCCAACAGTGGCGATCTCAGGCTTTACACTCTGCCGGAGATGGAGCCGCTCCGCGCCGCAGTCGCTCAGGTGGAAGAGCTGCCGGGCATTGACTGGATTTATTGCGGTAACGGTTCCGATGAGGTGCTGGCCTTTGCCTTTCAAGCGTTTTTTGGCGGTGATTTGCCGCTGCTGTTCCCTGACATCACGTATAGTTTTTATCCGGTTTATTGCGGGTTGTATGATATTGCCTATCAGGCAATCCCGCTGAAGGATGATTTCTCCATTGACCTGGATGCTTATGATAGCCCGGCATGCGGTGTGGTGTTTCCCAATCCCAACGCGCCCACCGGCGTCTTCATCCCCATTGATCGTATCGAGGCCTTTCTCAACCGCCACCCCGATCGGGTGCTGCTGCTGGACGAGGCCTATGTGCGTTTCGGCAACCAGACTGCCACGGGCCTGCTCCAAAACCACCCCAATCTTGCGATCGTGCGCACACTTTCCAAGTCTCACGCGTTGGCCGGGCTGCGCTGCGGCATCATCATGGCACAGCCACAACTGATTGAGGGCGTAATCCGCGTGAAGAACAGCTTCAATTCTTATCCGATGAACGCCATGTCGCAGGCCGGCGCTACCGCCGCGATCCTGGATGACGCATACAGCCGGGAGATCTGCCGGATGGTGATTGCCACGCGGGATCGCGTGCGGGCCGAATTGGCCGCCAGAGGGTTCGTGGTGACTCCCTCCGCAGCAAACCTGCTCTTTTTCCGTCATCCGGCTTTGAGCGGAGAAGCCATTTATGAAGGCTTGCGGCAGCGGGGCATCCTGGTGCGCCATTTCTCCAACCCGGAGCGCATCAGGGAGTATGTGCGCATGTCTATGGGCACCGATGAAGAGATGGATACCGTGCTTGCCGCGTTGGATGAAATGTTGAAACAGTGAGGGAGAGACGGTTATGGAAATCATTCTGGTCATTGCTGCCCTGCTCATAATCCTGATTGCGGTGCTGCTGATACGCGCTGCGCGGTTTTCTGCCCCGGTTGCGCCGGAATGCGAACCTGCGGCGGTGCCCGGTGATGCCGAGGCTGTGGCCCAGCGGCTAGCCGGCGCGATCCGATTCAAGACAATCTCCTTCCCCGAGCAAGACAGGATGGACGGCTCACAGTTTTTCGGGCTGCACGAGCACCTGAAGGCAAGCTACCCGCTTGTGGCCTCACGCCTGCAATGGGAGACCGTGAAGGACTATAGCCTGCTGCTCAAGTGGCCGGGAAAGGGCGGGGGCAAGCCGACGGCGCTGCTGGCCCATCAGGATGTGGTCCCGGTGAACCCAGGCACCGAAGGCGACTGGACCCATGACGCCTTCAGCGGCCACATTGATGACACCCAGGTGTGGGGCCGGGGCACGATTGATATGAAGGGGCACTTGATCGCCGTGCTGGAAGCGGTGGAAGGCTTGCTGGCCGAAGGTTTCCAGCCTCAGAGCGATGTGTATCTGTGCTTCGGTCACAACGAAGAGATTGTGAGCGCCGACAACAGCGGTGCAAAGAACACAATGGAGCTGCTGCGGGCTCGCGGCATCAAGCTGGATCTGATCGTGGATGAAGGCGGTGTTGTGATCCCCGGCAAGCAAATGCTGGGCATGGATGGCCTGGTGGCTGTGGTCGGCACGGCGGAGAAGGGCTATATGGATGTGCGGCTGACCTGCACGCAAGACGGCGGCCATTCCAGCCAGCCACCGGAATCCTCCGCGCTGGGCATCCTGGCCCGTGCTGTCACGAAGATTGAGCAGTCGCCCGCCAAAGCTCGCCTGATCGGCACAGTGGAAACCATGCTGCTGACTGCCGGGCGGCGCATGCCCTTTGGCAAACGCCTGATCTTTGCAAATCTGTGGCTTTTGCGTCCGCTGCTGCTGAAGGTGCTTTCCACCAAGCCGCTCACCAATGCGTTGATTCGCACCACCCGCGCCGTCACAATGGCCAGCGGAAGCCCCGCCCCCAATGTTTTGCCGCAAAAAGCGGAGGTCACGGTGAACATCCGCCTGCTGCCCGGCGACACGATGGAGCAGGAGGTCGAGCGCCTGCGCCGCATCATCGCCGATGACCGGGTGGTGGTGGAGCCCATGAAGGGGAAGAACCCCTCCAATGAATCACCGATCGACACCGACGGTTATCGCCTGATCAGGGAGACGCTGGAGAAACTATATCCCGGTGTGGTGGTAGCTCCCTATCTGATGATCGGTGGCACCGACTCCTGCCTGTATGAACCGGTGTGCGAAAACATCTATCGCATCGCACCGTTTTTGATCAGCTCGGAGGAGCTGAAGATGACCCATGGCACCAACGAGCGCATTGCAAAGATCAATCTGCTGCGCGGCGCAGAATTCTTCCGCAACATCCTTTTGAAACGCTAAGAAAAACCGCTTAGCCACAATTGTCGGGGAGACAGCACGTCTCCCCGGCTTTTATTTCCTGTTATTTCATTCAAATGCAGCTGATCCCATTTGCATCTTTCACTTGCAGAAAGCCCAGCACTCCACTATTTCCGGCAATGATCCCAAAGTATATGAACCAAACCGCTGGCAAGAATGCTAATGGACGGGTTAAAGATCCGTCGATAACACAGCGGGAGACGTTATGTGTAACTATATCGTGAAGAAGAGCCCGCCGCTGTCGGGCACGGTAGAACTGAGCACATCCAAAAACAGTATGCTCCCAATCCTCGCAGCTTGCCTTTTGACCAGCGAGGAGGTCACACTTTATAAGGTTCCCAAACTGACGGATGTGAAGATCATGCTTGATCTTCTGGTTTCCGTTGGTGCGAAGATTGCCACCTCCGGCGAGGAGACCAAGATTGACTGCAGCAACATCACTTCAAGAGAAGCACCGGACGAACTGGTGCAAAAGATGCGGGCATCCTTCTTGCTGATGGGGCCGCTGCTGGCCCGGTTTGGCCGGGCCAAGGTGCCGCTGCCCGGCGGCTGCGACATTGGCACCCGGCCTGTGGATTTGCATCTGAAAGGCTTTCATGCGCTGGGCAGTGCAATCAAGACCTGCCAGGGATCCTTGGTGGCCGAAGGGGCAACATTGAAGGGCACGGCGATTTATCTGGATTACCCAAGCGTGGGCAGCTCAGAAAACATCATCATGGCCGCATCGCTTGCGGAGGGAGAGACCGTTCTGATCAACGCCGCCCGGGAGCCGGAGATTGTGGACCTGGCCAACTTCATCAACGCCATGGGCGGCAAAGTGCAGGGGGCCGGCACCGATATGATCCGCATCCGCGGCATGGCCCGGCTGCGCGGCTGTGACTACACGCCCATATCCGATCGCATCGAGGCCGGAACGCTGATGGCCGCGGCGGCGCTCACCGGCGGCGACATCACGCTGGAACGCGCAGTGCCCGAGCACCTCAGGCCGATTTCGGCAAAGCTGCGCGAAGGTGGCGCCGACGTGTGGGAGGAAAGTAACTCCATTCGTGTGCGCGGGGCGTGGCGGCCGCAGGCCGTGGATATTAAAACAATGCCGTGGCCCGGCTTTCCAACCGACCTTCAGCCCCAGGCAATGGTGCTCTGTGCGCTCTCCAAAGGGGTCAGTGTGATTACAGAGACCGTTTTCGAAAACAGATTCATGCATGTGCCGGAGCTCAACCGCATGGGCGCGGAAATCCGCATCAAAGAGCGCAGCGCCGTGATTGAGGGCGTGAGCAAACTGTTCGGCGCAACCATCAAGGCCACAGACCTCCGGGCAGGCGCCGCGCTGGTGCTGGCGGGGCTTGTGGCTGAGGGCGAGACACGGGTCACGCATAGCGATTATATTGACCGCGGTTATGAGGATTTTGCCGGAAAACTCAGCGCGCTGGGCGGCATCGTAGAGGTTGTGCCCTAAGCAGATTGTCTGTCATATTTGCCCCGCAGCCGGATATACATAGACAAACCATGGATGCGGGGTCAAATGAACGGCAGAAGACTGATTCAAAAGCTGATGATTTGGATGTTGCTGGCGGGCATCTTTGTGATGGTCGTGATGCGCATCGGTCAGAATGACATCCTCCGGCTCCAGGATATGGAGCCGGCAAACCCGTTTGAGGATTCCGGCCCGCCTGTGCTGCAGCTTTCGGAAATCCATGATCAAACCACGTTGAAAGTGGCCGTAAACAGACAGATTGTAGAAATGGGTCTGGAAGACTATGTTTCAGGCGTGCTTGCAGCGGAAATGCCCGCGTCTTTTTCACTGGAAGCGCTGAAAGCGCAAGCTGTCGCAGCCCGCACATTGGCTGTTTATAAGATCATGCACGGCGGATGCTCAAAAAATCCCGGAGCAGACATCTGTGATGACTCCGGCCACTGCCAGGCATACTTGACCCCAAGCGAGCAAAAGGCAAAATGGAAAGGTGATTATGAGCAGTACGCAGAGAAGCTGCTGAAAGCCACTGAAGAAACCGCCGGCAAGATCATTACATATGATGACAAACCCATCCTTGTGCTGTTTCACGCCTCCAGCTCCGGATACACAGAGAGCGTGGAGAATGTCTATTCCCAGGCGCTCCCATATCTCAGAAGCGTACCCAGCCCAGGAGAAAACACGGTGACGAATCTGGAATCCCAGGAAGAGTTTGACAGATCCTGGTTTGCTTCCACCATCAACAAGGCATATCCCAAGGCCGGTCTGAAAGCACAGCAACTGGAGAAACAGATTTCTGTGTCCAGCCGGTTTCCATCCGGCCGGGTGGAGGAGTTGAGACTGGGCGGGGTTACGATTACCGGCGTGCAGTTTCGCCGCCTGGTTGATATTCGCTCCGCAAATTTCTCCATCAAGTTTAACAAATATTCCGTTGTGGTAACGTCCATGGGCTATGGCCACGGCGTTGGAATGAGTCAGGTCGGCGCGGAAGCAATGGCGCGGGAGGGAAGTAACTATGTCGATATCCTGCAGTATTACTACACCGGCGTTCAGATTGTTGATATGAAGTAAGTCATCTCACCGATCGACATACGAAAGGTGTATTGATCGCCTCAACCCGCCATACTACTGATTGCGTGCCCGATGGCGTAAGCCGAGAGAAAAATTGAAGAAAATCCTTCATGATCCGTATTTTCATGCCGATTGTGGAAATAATACACCACAGGAGGTATGAAGATGGAAAACAAATCGAATGAAAAAAAGAGCAATGATGGGCG
>JAEYYW010000106.1 GCA_023428265.1 Bacillota bacterium
TTCCTCCTTTTGATGCTCTCGGTTGGCAGACCTGTTTGCATCTTATCAAAGAGTGCGAAGGATGGCTACGTATAGCTGGAAGCTTTCCTGAACCCCCAGTCGAACTGGGGGTTTTCGTTACACAAAAAAGCGGCCTCCCCGCATAGGGAGACCGCTTTATCTATTGAAAAGTTGCCAAACTGCTACAGCAGCATGATCCCAGCGGCCTCGCAGGCATCCCGCGTCGCCTGGTCCCAGATGCTGCTCTGCACCTCGCCGATGTGGGCCATGCCCATCATCAGCATGCACAGCCTCGACTGGCCGATGCCGCCACCGATCGTGAGCGGCAGCTCGCCGTTCAGCAGCATGCGGTGAAACGGCAGCGCGCGCCTGTCGTTACAACCGGCGAGGGTCAGTTGCCTGTCCAGGGCTTCCTCATCCACCCGGATGCCCATTGATGAAATCTCAAAGGCTCTGCCAAGCACCTCATTCCAAAACAGGATGTCACCGTTCAGCGACCAGTCGTCATAGTCCGGCGCGCGGCCATCGTGGGGCTTGCCGGAGCGGAGCTTGCCGCCGATCTGGGAAATGAACACGGTGCCGTGATCCCGCACAAAACAGGTTTCGCGCTGCGAGGGCGTGAGATCCGGATAAAGGTCCTCCAATTCCTGCGAGGTGATGAAGGTGACATCGTGCCGAAGCTTGACGGAAAGCTGCGGAAATTCGGCTTCCAGCGCCTCGTTGGTGTCGCAGACGGCATCCACGATGAGCCGGACCGTCTGTTGAAGATAGTCCGGATTCCGGTCTTCCCGGCGGATCACCTTTTCCCAATCCCACTGATCGACATAGATCGAGTGGATGTTGTCCAGCTCCTCGTCGCGGCGGATGGCGTTCATATCAGTATATAGGCCGTTGCCGACGTAGAAGTCATAGCGCTTCAGCGCCAACCGCTTCCATTTGGCCAGGGATTGCACCACCTGCCCATTGCCGCCGACGGCCGGGATGTCAAACCCGACGGGCCGCTCATAGCCATTCAGGTTGTCGTTGAGGCCGGACTGCTCCTCGACAAACAGCGGGGCGGTCACACGCTTCAGGTTGAGCGCCTTGCTCAGCCGCTCCTGAAACACTCTCTTGATGAGCTCAATGGCGCGCTGGGTTTCATAAATGGACAATGGGGGGCGATACCCTTCCGGAATGACAATTTTGTTCATACATAATCTCATTTCGGTTTTCCATTATTGTATTGGATGGGCGGCGCGATGTAAATATAGAGCCGGCAGATGCATCAACATCCGGAACAATCCATCAACTTCACCCGGGGTGGCCTCTCGGCGCTTTACGCCCCCCCGCCAACCCTGTATAATTTATCTCAGCGCTCCAAGCAAATGATGAGGTGAATCTGATGGATCAGAAATTGGCACATCGTGTTTCTACCAAGACCATTCGCGTGCTCAACCCCGACGGCACCCCGGCGGTGGGCAAGGAACTCAAAATCAACCAGACTGGCCACAAGTTCTTGTTTGGCTGCGGCGCCTTTGACGCCGTGGAACTGGCCAAAGGCACCGACCCGGCACGGGAGGAATTCCTGCTGGACCGCATGGACAAATGGCTGGCACTGTTCAACTACGGCACGCTGCCCTTCTACTGGGGGCGCTATGAGCCCGTGGAGGGGCAGGACATGGGCGACGTGACGATGAAGGCCGCCCAGTGGCTGCGCGAAAAGGGCGTCACGCTGAAGGGGCACCCGCTGTGCTGGCACACCGTGTGCGCCGATTGGCTGATGCAATATCCCAACGACGTGATCCTGCAAAAGCAGCTTGCCCGCATCCGCCGCGACGTGGGGAAATTCCGGGGCGTGATCGACATGTGGGACGTGATCAATGAAGTGGTGATCATGCCGATCTTTGACAAATACGACAACGCCATCACCCGGATCTGCAAAGACCTGGGCCGCGTGGGCATCATCCGCGAGGTTTTCCAGGCCGCCAGGGAAACGAACCCCGGCGCCACGCTGCTGCTGAATGACTTCAACACCTCCACCAATTATGAGATTCTGATGGAAGGCTGCCTGGCCTGCGGTATCCCGATCGACGTGATCGGCATCCAATCCCACCAGCATCAGGGCTATTGGGGTCTGGAGAAGCTGCACGAGGTGCTGGCGCGCTTCGACCATTTCGGGCTGCCGATCCACTTCACCGAAAACACGCTGATCTCCGGCCACCTGATGCCGCCGGAAATCGACGACCTGAACGACTACCAGATCCCCGAGTGGCCGTCCACACCGGAAGGTGAAGACCGCCAGGCGCGGGAAATGGTGGAGATGGTGACCGAGCTCTTCCGCCACCCCCTCGTGGAGGCCATCACCGGCTGGGACTTCAACGACGGCAAGTGGCTGGGTGCGCCCAGCGGGATCCTTCGTAAGGACAACAGCATCAAGCCCGCCTATACGGCGCTCATGGAGAAGATCAAGGGCGAGTGGTGGACGAAGGAAGACACGGTGACCAACGAAAAGGGCGAAGTGAGCCTCACCGGCTTCCTGGGCGACTATGAGGTGGTTGGAGCCCATGGGAAGGGGCAATTTAAGTTGGAGAAGGATTCTGGGGATATTGTGGTTGCACTGAAGTAGCATATGGTACATGGGGCAGGTACAGAGCCCCGCCCCTTCATGGACCGATAGAATAATACTGTTCTGTTTCGCAGATTCGGATAGGGCCCTCATGACAGGACGGGCTGGCTTCGTGCACTGTCTGGTGAATAGCACATTTGTAGGGGCGGCTCGTGAGCCGCCCCTACATGGCCTCCCGATGCAACCTCCAAGCAGGATTGCTTCTCATCATGAAAAAAATGAATTCTGCCTCTTGACAGATTGCCTCCCACAAGACTATACTTAACTAGTCAAGTAACTAACCTCTTAACCACCGAACCAGAAAGGAGACTGCCATGCTGCTGGATTTCAAAAGCGACAAACCCATCTACATCCAGCTGGCCGAATCCATCGAGGACGACATTTTAAAGGGCGTGTTTGAGGAGGAAACCCAGATCCCCTCCACGACCGAAATGGCCGTGACCCTCCGGATTAACCCAGCCACCTCCGCCAAAGGCGTCAGCCTGCTGGTGGATGAAAACATTATTTACAAGAAACGGGGTGTGGGCATGTTTGTGGCCACAGGCGCAAAGAAAATCATTGAAGACAAGCGCCGCAAGTCATTTTATCAGGACTATGTACTGGCAATGCTAACGGAGGCCCGTAATCTCAACATCGACCACAAGGACATCATCACCATGATCGAGAGGAGCAAAGAGGATGAACGCAATTGAAACCAAACACCTGACGATGCGCTTCGGCTCCACCGTGGCGTTGGACAATGTAAACCTGGCGCTGCCGCAAAACCGCATCTACGGCCTGCTGGGCCGCAACGGCGCCGGCAAGACCACGCTGCTGAACATCATCGCCAACAAGCTGTTTGCCACATCAGGCGAAGCGCTGGTGGATGGTGAGCCTGCCACAGAAAACGCCGGGGCGCAGGCTAAGGTCTTTTATATGACCGAAAAGAATCTCTATCCCTGGACGATGCGGGTGCGGGAGGCGTTCCGCTGGGCGGCAGAGTTTTACCCTGCGTTTGACCGGCAGTATGCCGACGACCTGGCGAAGAAGTTTGGGCTGGATACGAAGAAGAAGATCAAGGCGCTGTCCACCGGCTACCTCTCCATCTTCAAGGCCGTGCTGGCGCTGGCAAGCGGCGCGCCGGTGCTGCTACTGGACGAGCCCGTGCTGGGGCTGGATGCCAACCACCGGGCGATCTTTTATCGGGAGCTCATCGCCCGGTTTAGCGAGAGGCCCTGCACCATACTGATCTCCACCCACTTGATTGACGAGGTGGCCGATGTGCTGGAAGACGCCATCGTGATCAAGCAAGGCAAGGTGTTGCTGCACCAAAGCGTGGAAAACCTGCTGCAGGCAGCTTGCGCTGTGTCCGGCGAGGCCTCTGCGGTGGATAGTTTCACCGCCGGCCGCAACGTGATCGCAGTGGAGGCCATGGGCCGCTTCAAGACGGCAACGCTCCACGAGGCGCTGGATGAGGGGTCGATGGCCAGGGCCAGAGAGCTCAACCTGGACGTCTCACCAGCCACGCTGCAAAAGCTGTTCATTGACCTGACCAACGAGTAAGGAGGTAACACGATGAACCGGATCGCCAAGGTCTTCCGATATATGGTCCACGAGACGACAAGACCCGTCATCATCTTCTACATTGTCATGGCGCTGGTGAACGCGCTGGGCATCACGATGAACCTGATCATGCCCGACTGGAACTTCGAATTCAACGGTCTTAGGCTGTCCACGACGATCTTCCTGTTTGTGATGGGGTTGAACTCCTTCAAGAGCAGCTATCTCTACCTGCAGGCCAATGGCGTCACCCGCAGGCAGTTCTACCTGAGCGGGCTCATGGCGGTGACCGCCACAGCCGTAGCGCTCACGGTGATTGACGCAGCGTTCTATGGCCTGCTCCAGCTCTTCACGAATCCGGAGCAAGCGGTGGCATTCCTGCTTTATCCGAACACAGGTTATGCCGGCATGACGCTCTGGACACTGGCGCTCAACCTGCTGGCGGCATTGTTTGGCTGGTTCCTCACGATGCTGTATTACCGGATCGGCAAGGGCTTGAAGATCGCCATCTCGCTCACCCCGGCCGTATTTATCGTCGGCCTGCCCATCGTGAACAATGCCACCGGCGGCAAGCTGATGGCGTCGCTGACCAATGCGTTTATGGCCGCCATGGGCCTGGGCAGCAAGCCCAACCTGTGGCTTGGCATGCTCACGATGCTGCTGGCCGCCGCCGTGTGCGCCGCGCTCAGCTTCCTGCTGGTGCGGCGGGCACAGATCAAGGAGCAGGACCGGTAACAAGCTCAGATCACCAACAAAAGCGCGGGCAGCCGGGTACCGGCTGCCTGCGCTTTTCTTTTCCCGGATGAATTCTTTTGGCTTCCTTCACAGCCCGATCGCTTTGACGCATTTCCATGGAGTTCTATCCGGATAGGTTATCATCCGGCACATGAGATTTCTCATTGTTATGGTATAATAT
>JAEYYW010000082.1 GCA_023428265.1 Bacillota bacterium
CTACTACCCCGTTTGGGCCTTCACGATTGAGGACGGCTCTGACGCCAAGATCGGCATCAACAAGATCACTGAGCTGGAAAACAAGTATCTGCCCAGGCTGATCGTGGAAGATGCTGACAAGTTCGACGCCGCGTGGGACGCCTATGTGGCCGAATATGAGAAGATCAACTATCAGGCCTACCTCGACGAGGTGAACCGCCAGATCGCGGAGAGAATGGGCAAGTAATAACCCTAATCCAGTGTCAACGCGTGGATACATGGGCAGCCCCCATGTATCCACGCATTCAGGAGTGAGAAAGATGCAGGCAGCAAGCACAGTGACCGGCCGGGCTGGAACGGGAAAGCGCAAGGGCAGCTCTCTGATGCGCATCGTGAACAAGCAGCGGGCCCTGATTCTGATGACAATCCCAATCGTGGTTTACGTATATGCATTCAGCTACCGCCCCCTGAAGGGCCTGCTGATGGCTTTCCAGAACTTCCGACCGGGCAAAGCCACACAAAAATGGGTGGGATTTCGAAACTTTGAAATCCTTTTCACCGATGAAGCTTTTTTGCGCGTGCTCCGCAACACGATCAGTATGAGCGTGATCAACCTCACGCTGAGCTTTGTGTTTGCGATTCTTCTGGCCTTATTGATCAATGAAATCCGCCACACCGGCTACAAGCGCGTGGTGCAGTCGGTTTCCTATCTGCCCCACTTCTTGTCGTGGATCATCGTGACGAGCCTGGTCGCCAACTTCCTGAGCTCGGAAAACGGCGTGATCAACAGCATGCTGCTGCAGCTTGGAATCGTCAAGGAGCCAATACACTGGCTGGCAAAACCTGGGCTATTCTGGTGGGTTGTGGGCGGTGCCCATGTGTGGAAGGAGACCGGGTGGAACTCCATCATCTATCTGGCGGCGATCGCCAGCATCTCACCGGAATTATATGAGGCGGCCTATATGGACGGTGCAAACCGCCTCCAGCGTATGGCCCACATCACATTGCCAGGTATCAAGTCCACCATCGTGGTGCTGCTGATCATGAATTTGGGCTGGATCCTGAACGCCGGGTTCGAGGTGCAGTTCCTTCTTGGCAACGGTATTGTATCTGATGTGTCGGAAACGATCGACATCTTCGTCATCCGCAACGGCATCTCGCTGGGCAACTATTCACTTGCCACTGCCGCAGGCATGTTCCGATCCGTCGTCAGCCTGATCATGCTGACCTCGGCAAACGCCATCGCCAACCGGCTTGGCGAGGAAAGACTGGTCTAGAGGAGGACGCCGGATATGGAAGCATTGCGTAAGAAATTTACATTTTTTGATGCCATCAATTACTTGCTGATGCTGGTTATGATGGTGGTGATGGTCTATCCGTTCTGGAATACAATTGCCATTTCCTTCAACGACGCGATGGACAGCATCAAGGGCAACATCTACTTTTGGCCCAGAGTATTCACGTTTTATAACTATGAGTCGCTGTTCGCTACAAACAACCTTGTCAACGCGTTCTTTGTGTCGGTGTCCAAGACGGTATTGGTCACGATCCTGAACGTCTTATTCTCGGCAATGACGGCATACATCCTGAGCCGACGGGATTTCTTCCTGAACAAGGTGCTGACGGTCTTTCTGGTTGCCACAATGTATGTGTCCGCAGGGCTCATCCCGCAGTATTTCAACTACAGGGACTTTAGCCTGATCAACAATTATCTCGTCTACATCCTGCCGGGCATGCTCGGTGTGTTCAACGTGATCGTGATTCGCACCTATATCTACACACTGCCTGATAGCCTGGCAGAGTCCGCCAGGATCGACGGCGCCGGTGATTTCCGCATCTTCCTGCAGATCATCATGCCGCTGTGCAAGCCGGTGCTTGCGACGGTGGCGCTGTGGGTGGCGGTGGGTGCGTGGAACGAATGGTTTGACACCTACATTTTCGCCTCCTCCAAGCAGGAGCTGAGCACGCTTCAGTTTGAGATGATGAAGCTGCTGTCCTCCTCGATGGTGCAAAGCGGAGCGCAGACGCCTGGCTTGGTGGCCACAAGCACCCAGGGCGGCAAAAGCAACATGATCACGCCGGTATCCATCCGCTCGGCCATTTCGATCATCGCCGCGCTGCCGATCATCTTTGTATATCCCTTCCTGCAGAAATACTTCATCGCCGGTCTCCATGTGGGCGGCGTGAAGGGCTGATCCCCCCTCTGCCCCTTCCGGCGTAAATGCCGTAATGCCTTTCCTCCTTTTTTACAGCGTCAGGCTGTATGCGCGGAGATTCGCAGTCTCTCCGCCCATACAGCCTGATTCTGTTTCCGACGCTGCAAGGCGGTTCCATACACATGTTGAGTTCCACATCTGAATAAGCTATATAAACGCCGCTCCAGGAGGTCCTTCCTTGGCAATGGCAAAGAAATCGGCGCTGCAAAGCGCCTTGATGCTCACCGCCTCCAGCATCGGCCTGCAGCTGCTTGGGTTTGCCTATCGTGTGTTTATTAGCCGCGTCACAGGGCCGGAAGGCATCGGTGTGCTGCAGCTGGTGATGCCGGTGTATGGCATTCTCATCTCGCTCACATACGGTGGCTTTACCACGGCAATCACCCAGCTGGCCAGCGAGCACGGCGCTTTGGGCGACAAAGGCGCCATGCGGCTGATCGTCAAGCTATCGCTGATCGGTTTTGTGCTGCTGTTTGTGGCCGTGTCCATCCCGACGGTGCTATATTCCGATTGGATCTCCGCGACGGTGCTGGGCGACGGGGAAACGCGGCTGGCGTTGCTGTTCCTGCTTCCCTGCCTCCTGCTGACCGGGCTTGAAAACATCTTCAAAAGCTGGTTCTATGGTGTAAAAGAGGTAAAAGCGCCGGCCATCTCAGACCAGATGGAGCAAATTGTGCGGATCGCCGCGGTGGTGGGGTTACTGCTGTGGCTCCGGCCAAAGGACCCGGCGATGGCCGCCGCGGTGATCGTGGCCGGCATGACCATCAGCGAGCTGTTCAGCAGCACACTGCTGGCGGTGTGGTATCGGAAAGCACGGCCCGCAAGCGGCAAGGCAGCCCACCCGGCAGGCCTTTTCAAGAAGCTCATGCTGGTTGCGCTGCCCGTTTCCGCCTCGGCGCTGGCAGGAAACCTGCTCTCCGCAGCCAACACGGTGCTGGTGCCCCAGCGCCTGATGGCCTCCGGCATGCCCCAGCAGCAGGCCGTGGGCGCGCTGGGCGTGGCGCTAGGCATGGCCCTACCGCTCTTCTTTTTGCCCATGGCGTTTATGGGCCCGCTGGTGATGGTGATGCTGCCGCGGCTGTCGGAGAGCCTGGCCGTGGGCAATATGGCCGATGCCCACCGGAAAATGGGCAAGGCATTTTATGGCACCGGGCTCATCGCGCTGCCGGCGGTGGCGGTGCTGGCGCCGATCGGCCCGGCTGTGATGCAGCTGCTTTATAAACAAACGCTGCCCCTGGACTACATCCTGCTGACGGCTGCGGCAATGGCGCTCACCTATTACCAGATGATCACCGCCGGCATGCTCAACGGCACCGGGCTGCAAAGCCGGGCGATGATCAGCACAATCGCCGGCGACATCCTGCAATTGGGAATTACATGGGTCACTGTTTCAAACCCAAAAATCGGCATCTACGGCTTTTTATGGGGGATGATCGCCGGGGCGGCGCTCTCCGTGGTCATGAACGTGCGCTGTCTGGACTCCAAACTGGAGTTCAAGCTCAAATGGGCGCAATGGGTCGTGCTGCCGGTTCTGGCGGCGGCGGCTTGCGCGCTGGCCTGCGGCAATGTGAACACACTGATGAAATCCTGGGGCTGGGGCAACGTGCCGGCGATGTTGTGGGCTGTGGCCGCTGCCGCGTTGGTGTATCTGCTGTGCATCAAGATACAGGGCATCCGCGTCGGGCCCTATCTGAAATCAATGCTCCCGAAGGGCAAGGCGCAAGCAGTTGGAGCAATGCCGTTCTTTTTCTAGAGCCGCAGAGCGGCTACCGCTCCGGGAAGACCTTTGCCCGGAGCCGGCAGCCGGTGGGCGTGGCGGCCAAGCCGCCCTTTGCCGTCTCCCTCAGTGTGGCGGGCATTGCCTGGCCGATGGAAAACATCGCGTCGATCACTTCATCCAGCGGGATTGCGCTTTGTATGCCTGCCAGTGCCATGTCAGCGGCGGTGAGCGCCACCACGGCGAACACGCCGTTGCGCTTCACACAAGGCACTTCCACCAGCCCGGCCACCGGGTCACAGACCAGCCCCAGCGAGTTCTTCAACGCAAGCGCCGCGCCATGGCAGCACATCTCCGGGCTGCCGCCCATCAGTTCCACAGCGGCGGCGGCAGCCATTGCGGCGGCGCTGCCGCACTCTGCCTGGCAGCCGCCCTCAGCGCCGGAGAGCGTCGCCCGGGCCGCCACAGCCTGCCCCACGCCGGCGGCGGTGAGCAGTGCCGCAACGATGGCGTCATCAGCAAACCCGTGCGCTTGCTGGAGCGAGAGCAGCACACCGGGCAGAATGCCGCAGGAGCCGGCTGTGGGGGCAGCCACAATCACGCCCATGGAGGCGTTGACGCAGGAGGCCGCCAGCGCGTAGACAGCGGCCTTTGCGGCGGCATCACCCAGCAGGCTCTTGTGCTCCCGCAAATAGTTGCTGTAGCGCAGCGCCTCACCACCGGTGAGCCCGCTCACCGACTGCCCCGCCCGCACCACGCCGGATTCCACCGACTGGCGCATCGCGGCCACCATATCAGCCACTCTATTGCGCACTTCGGCCTCGGTCATGCCGCTTTCCGCAGCTTCATCCTTTGCCACCAGGTCTGAAAGGCGCACATTTTGCTCCGTTGCCTCGCGGGCAAGCCTGCCCATGCTTTTGATTGCCATACGATCACCTGTTATGCTTGCGGAATATAGATCACATCTGTGACACCGGGGATTGCCCCAATGCTTTTCCGGGTCTCTTCCGGCACCTCCGTGTCGGTCTCGATCACGGCAACGGCGTCACCGCCCCGGCGGGCCCGCGTCACCTTCATCGCCGCGATGTTGAACCCCTGCTGCGACAGCACCGTGGTTGCGGCCGCAACCACGCCGGGGTGGTCGGTGTGCGGCAGCACCAGCGTGGGCTGGGCGCAGGATATGCCCAGCTCATACTCGCCCATCGCATCCAGGCGGATGTTGCCGCCGCCTACGGAGCTGGCGCGAATTTTGATCGAGCCCTTCTCTCCGGAGGCCTCGATCACAACGGTGTTGGGATGGAAGCGGCTTTCCTCCGCTGTGTAAAACGCGTAGGACAGGCCCCGCCGGCGGGCTTCCCAAAGACTGTTGGAGATGAGAGGGCTCGCCATCTTGAGGCCCAGCAGCCCGCCTACAATGGCCCGGTCGGTGCCATGCCCCTTGCCGGTTTCGGCAAAGGAGCCATAAAGCGTGATATCTGCCCGACACACTTCACCGCCCAGCAGTAGCCGGGCGATTTGCCCGATGCGGATGGCTCCGGCAGTGTGCGAGCTGGAAGGCCCCACTGTGACCGGGCCTATGATGTCAAAAATGCTGGGCATCTCATCACCCCCATGGCTGCCTGTGAATAGTATAGCACCTGGAAGTGAGCGAATAAACATGCTCCATGGATGGCAGGCTCTTCTCACTGGCCTGCATAGCAAAAGCGCCCGGCAGTGGCCAACCACCCGGACGCTCCATGCTCCGTTTTGAGATGTCTCTCAAATCAGACTGTCATTCGAAGGCAATCCTATTATATGCCTGCTCCGGCTTCATTATGCAAGACCGGCATGGAATGATCTGGCAATCAGCATCGTCTCCGCCCAAAACCGGCCAGCATTTTCGCTGCCGCAATGCCAAACACAGTGGCGGTGATGCTGGCCAGGATCGCCGGCAGAAGGATGTCGGAGGCCGATGCGGACCCCGCTGCCTGCCGCAGCGCGATCACCGTGGTGGGGATTAGTTGCAGCGATGAGCAGTTCACCACCAGCAGCATGCACATGTCGTCGGTTGCTTCTCCCCCGCCGCGGCCCATCGCCTTCATTTCACGAATGGCCTCCAGACCCGCCGGTGTGGCGGCATTGCCCACGCCAAGCATGTTAGCGGCCATGTTCATTGAGATATGCCGGGCAGCCGGGGAGCCGGCCGGCACAGAGGGATACAGCCACCGCAATGGCCGCGCCAGCGCCCGGGCAAACCGTTCGGCCAGGCCAGAGTCGCCAATGATCTCCATGACGCCGCACCACAGCGCATAGACGGCCAGCAGCGTGATGAAAAGTTTCACCGCGCCTGCTGCGCCATCCATCGCCGCGCCAAACAGGCGATCCATCCTGCCCGTTGCGGCTGCCGTGAGGGTGCTGGCGAGCACCATGCCCGCCCAAAGCCAGTTCATCATGGTCTCAGCCTCCGCCTTGTCCGTTCATTGTATGCAGGCGGCGCGGTGTGTATGATTGGCCGCAATACAGCAACACACCCGTAATACAGCAAGGCGGGCTCTAAGGCCCGCCTGCTGAACTTGCTAACTATTGACTACTGACTACTGACTACTGATTCCTCACTTCTTCAGCTTCGCATACTTGCTGACGCCATATCTGTTGATCATGGCTCTGAGCGTGGCAGGACCGGCGATGCCATCGGCCACAAGGCCGCGGCTCTTCTGGAATTTGACCACTGCCTCCTTGGTGCCGTCACCAAACCACCCGTCGGTGGTGACGCCATAGCCCAGGCCCCGCAGCATGATCTGCAGATTGCGCACGCGGGCAGAGGGTTTGCAGCCATGCTGCGGCCATTTGTAGGTGCGCTTGAACTTTGCTTCGGGCACCGTATCCAGATTGCTGCGGCCGGCGTACACATCCTGATAAAACGCGGTGGCGCCGATGTGCTTCCAGTACTCATGCCGCCCCCAGTTGGCCTTGCTCTTTGTGGCGCGGAAGAAATAGGTGTTTTGCGGCACCACCCAAGTTTCATAATGCAGCACATCCCACGCGGCCTTTCTGCATTCGGCATTGGGCACGGTTTTGGGGTTGTAGCAGAACTGATTGGGCCTGGTCACCACTTCCTCAATCGTGTCACCGGGGTAGCCTTTGGACAGCACGCGGTTCATCACCACGTTGCCGACGGCAAGCTTCGCTTGATAAGACTCGCCCCGCACCTCCAGGTGGATCACGATGGCGAGCATCGTGAGCTCCTTATCGGTGAACTCATAGCGGTTGCTGGAATAACCCTTGCGGTTGTAGTATGTGTCTGCCTTGACCATAAAGTCGGGAATCAACGTGCTCACATTGGCAGCGGCAGCGGGAGCAGCCGCAGCGCGCAGACCCATGCCCGGCGCGGCGGCCATCGCCTGCGCGCCGCCGCCCAAACACAGCGAAGCTGCGGTCAACAGAGCCAAAAAAACAGATACCAGTTTTCCTTTCATTCATACACTCCTTTTGGGGCTTATGTTTAAATGCCCATAGTTTCAACAAATCTAAACAAACTGTGCCAATAGGAATATACTATAATCTGCACATGATGTATAAACCTAGTATACATGCGCTTTTTACCAGAAGCAAGTGAACATTTTATGAAGGAAAAATAAACCAAAAAAGCCCAGCCGGCAACATAACCGGCTGGGCTTTGCGGTTTTTCGGGTGGATCAGCCTTCCTCAGAGGCGGTGGTGGCCGGAGCGTCTGTGCCGGCCGGCGCAGAGGCTGCCGGCGCCGGCGTGGGATATTTGTCGGAGAATTTCTCCACCTTGTACTCCTTCTTCAGCTGCTCTATCAGCGCCTGCCACGCGGCGTCTTTCTTCTCGTTGAGCACTTCTTCCTTCAGCAGGTCCTTCACATCTTCCAGCGGGACGGGTCCGGACGGCACGTTGCCGATCCATTTGATGATGTGGTATCCAAAATCGGTGGCGACCAGCTCGGTCACATCGCCGACCGCAGCCAGCTTCAAGGCCGCGTCTTTGAACTCTTCCACAAAGGCGGTGTCTTCACCAAGCTCGTAGCCGGTGGTCTTGGCCGGTTCCTGCTGCATGCCGGGGTCCTGGCCATATTCGGCCATCAAGCTGTCAAAATCCTCCCCAGCCTTCACTTTTGCAAGCACTTCCTCGGCCTTGGCCTGGATCAGGGGCAGCCCTTCCTCCCTGGCTTTCTTCACAGCTTCCTTGTCGCCACTGTTTTGCGCTTCTTCAATCTTGCCTGCCACCTCTTCGGGGAATGTGATCAGGATATGCTTGACGTAACGGTAGCCCTCCGGCTGATAGACCACTGCCGTGCCATAATAATCAGCCATCATTTTCGCGCTCTCAAAGGCGGTGGGATCAGCGGCAAACTGCTCCTTTTGCTCCGCCACCTTTTTGTCATATCCGGCCCGAATTTCGTCATCAGACACTGTGGCGGCATCCACCGTCTCGTTATAGAAAGTTTCCGCCACCGCGCCGTAGCGCAGGATCTTCTTCAGATTCTCACGGGTCAGGCCGGATTTCTTCATTTCACTGTAGAAGGCGTCGCGGGCTTCCTTCTCAGATTTACCACTTTGGGCATATTCCTCGATCTTTGCCTGAAGCACGCTGTCCAGATAATCGGATACCTGGCTGTCAATCTCATTGAGCTTTTCATTGCTCAGAGGATAGATCTTGCGCTCCACGCCCTTTTTCATCAGCAAATGCTGCGTGATGACGCTATCCAGCGCCTGATCATAAAGCTGCTTGAGCATGTCGGGATCATCGATATCCGCCACTGTGCCCGCTTGCTCCTGCATCAGCAGGAAGTTGGCATACATGTTCAGCTCGCTGGCGGAGATTGATTCTCCGGCCACCTTGGCCACGGTGGGGCCGCCGGAACACCCGGCCAGCAGCGTGGATGCAATGAGCAGAACAGAGAAAAGAACAACCAGGGGCTTTTTATTCATGCAAACAAATTCTCCTGTGATTGGTATAAAAGATATTATAGCAAAAAAGAATGGCATGTACCAATGAAAAAAGTGTAAAATATGTTTACCATCAAATCATTATATGGGGGTATCATGGGAAGTCCGTTTTGGACAGTGGCGGAATTTCTCAACAACGCGGCCATCGCGGTCTGCTTTCAACTGTATCTGCACAGGCGGCTTGGCACAAAAAAGCCGGTCTTTTTGCGCCTGGTCCTCGGCGGGCTCGGCGTGTTGGCGCTAATGTCGGGATGCCAGTTGCTCCAACTGAATGATTCCTTCCGAATCCCACTGCTTGTGGTTTATTGCATTATATACGGCGTTCATGTGGCGCGCGGCACGTTCAGCCAAAGGTTGTTTCACGCCTTCGTCGCCTTTTCACTGGCAGTATTATCGGATGTTACAATCATCTCTCTGCTGACATTCCTGCCGGGCGTTACGTTCAGCACGATTTTGCGGCCGACACCCTACCGCCTGATCGCAATAGCAGCCTCCAAAGCCGTGCTGCTGATATTGGCGCTATGGAACAGCAGGCAGGCTGAGGGAGAAGCCGGATCGGGGCCTCACCTCATTTATGTGGCATTTGTGCCGCTGACCAGCGTGATTGTGATGACCGTGATGGTGCAGTATGAGTCGGCTATGGATACCCACGCCTCCTTGGGGCTGATGCTTCTCACATTGGGGCTGTTGGCGATCAATTTCATGCTGCTGGGGCTCCATGGCAGGCTCACCGTGCGGGCCGCCGAGCTTCAGGAAAAACAACGCATGCTGGAGCAATCCGAAATCCAGAACCGCTATTTCCAGGAAATGACGGCCGCAAACAACAACATGCGCGGGTTTCGCCATGACCTGAAGAACCATCTGCAGGTTCTTGACGGCCTTCTGTCCATGAACAAGCTGGAGAGGGCCAGAGCATATCTGCAGGAAATCGGCGAGTTTGTGGATCGTAACGACCTGTCTGTAAACAGCGGCTTGCCGCTGGTGGACGCGGTGCTGGGCGGCAAAATCGCCATGGCAAAGCGTCTGGGCATCGACATAAGCCACACCGTGCTGCTGCAGGAAGAACTGCCGCTGGAAGCGCTGGATCTGTGCTCGCTGATGGGCAACACGCTGGACAACGCGCTGGAAGCCTGCCAGAAAATCCCGGCGGGCAAAGAGCGGCGCATTGAGCTGAGCCTGACCGCGCAAAACGGCATCTTGAATCTGGCCGTTGAAAACACCGTGCCCACGGGATGCTGCACCAGCCTGAAAAGCACGAAGAAGGAAGACGGGCACGGGTTGGGGCTCTCCATTGTGCAGCAGACGGTGGAGAAATACAACGGCGAAATACAGATTGACTGCGCCTCAGATCTTTTCAGCGTGCGCATCACGCTGGGCGGGGTCCCCAATCGGGACAACCCAGACCATGCGCCGAAGCCATCCGCCACCCTGAGCGGGGAATCCCTGGGCATTTGAAGCTGCCCATACGCATGCTTGCCGGATCATCCGGCTGCCATGAGGCTCCCGCATGAAACAGAAAAGGGATGGATCGCACTGATCCATCCCTTGATCATATCACTCCATTTAAATTCCGAATGGTCAGGTGGTGGATACTCGGAGATATCCGGAGTGAACATAACCGATCACGGACCCCTTCTTAATCTGGTACCATGTCGCCGAGTCTGCCCTGGCCGAACCGACCACCACAGCGGTGTCGCCGGATTTTACGGTGCCCACAACGGGGCTGCCGGAGCCGGCAGCTTTACGCACATTGAGCGTGGAGGCGGTCACGGTGCCGGCCCGATAAGCCGCATTGCCACCGATAACCGTGTATTTGGACACCACATAACCAGTTTTCCCCAGATAGTTCACTTTCAGCCATTCTGGGTTTGTGTGCACGAGCATCACCGTGAAGGAACCGCTCTTCGGGATCTTTGCCAAAACAGACGCCCCTGTGCTGGCCGTGCTGCGCAGGCTCAGATAATCCTGCACATGGCCTGCGGTGGCCGTGACCGTGCCGGAGGCAGCAGGCGGTGTGACCGGGGGTGTGCTCGTATCAGCCGGGGCACTCAGTGTGGATTTGTTTGCCACCGCAGACAGGCGGAGGTAACGCCCATCCACAAAGCCCGACCCGGATCCGTACAGAAGCTTGTACCATGTGACAGTGCCCACCTTCGTGCTGCCGGTGACAATGGCGGTGCTGCCGTTTTTGATCAGGCCAAGAGACGCGTTGCTGGTGCCGGCGGCTTTCCGCACGTTCAGCGAAGAAGCAGTCACTGTGCCGGCCCGATACTTGTCACTGCCGCCGATCACCACATATTTGGCCATCACATAGCCAACCTTGCCGGAATAAGTGACCTTCAGCCAGCTTGTGTTTGTGTGAACCGTGTTGATCGTCATCGCGCCGCCCCTCGGGATCTTCGCAAGCACTGAGGCGCTGCTGCTGGCCGTCTTGCGAAGGCTCAGATAGGTTGTGACATTGGCCTTGCCAACGCAGGCTTTCAGTGTGGGCGCCGGCGTGGGGGTGGGCGTGGGCGTGGGAGTGGGCTTGGGTGTGGCGGTGGGGGCGGCAGTGGGTGTCACCGTGGCGGATGGCGTCACGGTGGCAGAAGCCATGGCGGAAGCGGTGGCGGAGCCGGATGCGGTGGGAGAAGCTGTGGCAGACGGGTCAGCCGTGACCGTGGAAGGCGGCGTGGGGCTGGCCGTGGCGGGGGTGCTGGTGGAGGCGTTTGGCAGCTCGATGTATACGGTGCTGCCGGACTTGCCGCAGGCATAGCCCACGATCCCTGCCGGGGCATAGAGAATGCGATACCAGTCGCCGGAGATGGACAGAATCTCCACCTTGGCGTCTCGCGGCAGCTGATAGAAAGCCGTGGCGGTGTTGCTGGCGGCTGCGCGCACATTCAGGGATGAGGCAAGCACCTTTCCATATACAGCCGCGGAGCCCTTTCCGGGAATCTGGGGCAGTGTTGGGTTGCTGATTGTGACCGCGCCAAGCGTCGCGTTGGTGGTGCTGAAGTTGTAGTAGAAATCCAGGATTTGCCGATAGCTCTTGCCCTCGTTTGCCATTTGCTGGGCGCCGCGCTGGCTCATGCCCACACCGTGGCCATAACCCCTGGCGGTCACATAGAGGAACTTGCCGTCGGACGAGGCGCTGGAGTAAAGGTTCCACATGTTCTTGGTGTTGATCAGCGAGCTAAAGCTGGCAAACGCCGTCTTCAGCTCTCCGTAAACATCCCAGTCGCCGTCGCTCGCCTTGGAGATATAGTTCAGCGTCACGGTGACGTTGTAGGTGGCAGAAGCGGGCATTCCGCCGCCGCCGGAGCCCGATGTCTCCGCCGGCTGGGTTGGCGCCGGCTCCTCCGTTGGCGCAGCGGTGGGCGATGCCGTGGGCTGCTCCGTAGCCGTCGGCACAGGGCTGGCCGTGGCCGTCGGCGTGGGGCTGGCGGTGGGCGCTGGCGTCGGGCTGGCCGTGGGCACCGGTGTCGGGCTGGCCGTGGGCGTCGGGGCGATCAGCGTGATGTATTGGCTGGAGGCGTAGCCGGTGACGCCATTGTATTTCACCTGATACCAGCCGGCGGCGGCTTTGGTGTCCAGCACGGTGAGGATGGCGCCGTTGGGGGCCGCGGTGAGTATCTTGCCGGAAGTGTTGGGCGCCGAGCGGATGTTGAGGTTGCCGCCGGCGGTGGTCACCCGGCCCTGCTGCGTGACGGTGGGGTTGCTCACCAGCGCCTTCACCGTGACGTTCACCCGGGTGAACAGCTTGCTGCCGGCCGGCATGCCGGTGCGCAGCGTCGTGGGTGTGGCTGCCTGATAGCCCTGGATCGTGATGTCTGCCGCCGTGCAGTTGACCCCCTGGGCGCTCAGCGCCGCAGCCACCTTGGGTTTCACGATGGCGTCCATCGCGGCCACCTTGCTGCGGTCGGTGCTGGAAAGCAGGTTCAGCGTGGCTGTGTCATTGGACTTCGGGAAGATATAGGTGAACGTGGGGCTGGACGGGTTTTTCAGATCCCAGGGGTCGTCCTTGAACACATGATAGGTGTTGGTGCTGCCCCACTGCATGTTGGCGGTCTTCACCTGGCCGCCGTTGCTGGCGGAAAACACGCCGTCAGCCAGGTTCATTGTGGATGTGGCGCCGATCGTGATGACCTCGCCGCGTGTGCCGTTCACCGCGTCAATCACCCGCTGCTGGGGCGTGCCGTCGGAATTGAGCGGGTGGCCCTTATACACCTGGTTGCTGCTGGTGTCGCCGATGTGGTAGTAGTTGGAGTAGTTGGCCTTTAGAAACTTCAGCGAATAGGTGCGCGCAGCCACGGCCTGCACCTTCAGCGCCTCCAGCGGCCAGCTGTTGCTCATTTCATAGGCGATCACGCCGCAGAGGTAGGTCTCCAGGTTCAGCGTGTTCACCAGCGTGAGGGTGCTGGAGCCGGAGGTGCGCATGAACTTCATGTCGCCTTTGTAGTAACGCCAGCCGTAGCCGGGGTTGTTCAAATACAGATAGTTGTTGGCGGAGCCGTTGTTGTATTGCACAAACGTGCAGTTGGCGCCCAAAGTGTGGGAGACTGTGGCCACACCGTTGTTGTAGGAAAGCGCCATGCCCGAGCCGGAAACCTTCAGCGTGTAGGTGACGCCGGGATACACATCCACATTGGGCAGCTCAGTGATGCGGAATGCCCCCTTGGGCACGAATGTGACGGATGTGGGCGAGCCCATGCTCACAAGCCTGACCTTGATGGTGCTGTAGTCCGTGGCGGCGGCGGCTGCGGTGGGGTATATGATCGACACCAGCAATACCAGCACCATCGCCAGACTCAGGATGCGGTCTCTTGTTTTCAGGGCGGCCAATCGGCTCAATGCATTCTTCAGACTTTTCAACGGTTCACCTTCCTTTCGGTCGGGGGGAGGGGGCTGACCGGGCGAAGCTGCCCGATCAATCGCGCTGTCCCCGAGGGGCGGGGGGTGCCCCGCCGCCATCACATTGGGCGGGGGCAGGCAACAGCAAGGCGGGCGCAGATGGGCTGCGCCACATCGATTATCGGCAAAAGTGACAGGTTCCATAAGGTATGGTTATACACATTATAGTACAGTTTCAGCATATATTGGAAGGCAATTTACAAAATAAGTGCAAGAAAAGATTGGAAATTGTGCAGGGTGTATGGCGTATTGTTGAGGGTTTTGGGGGAATTGAACAGAGGGACGGAGGGGGCGCGGGGTGTGGTGGGGGTAAGCCAGAAGCAATTTCATGGATTGTTTACAGAATGTTCATAGAAATCCAAATCGTTACATTGCTTAGCATTTTGTACTTGAATAAGGATATAATAAATGCAAGGTGGTAATGACATTGAAATCTGGAGTTATACTCTCAATCTGCGGAAACAGTTACATTTACGAGACTTCTGATCTATCTGATATAGATATGGAACTCCTAAATGAAATAGCTGATTCAATTAATGCTTCAGGTAATGACGAAAACGACCGCTTGATGTTTGAAGAACATGCAAGCAAAAGAAATATCAAAATAGATAGAATAAGTATTATTTCTGTAATCAGAATTAAGGCAGAATAACCCACCCAGTTCTATAGACCAAAGGCATCACTCAAAATCTTGTCTGAGAATTTCCTATATTGGCTTGATGTATACATAAAGTTCTCTTTACTAAAATCAACATTTAGGTTCTTCAGCCTTTCATCGTAGAACGCAAAATTACGTATACCATTGTCTTTCAGTTGTCTTGAGTAAGCAATAATGAATCCGTTAATTGATGTTACTGACAGTATCTTTGAGGACGGATCATCCCATTCTTTCTTAAACCTTTTTCTTACAGACTCAAAATAGACCCGGAGACAATTGGAACAATAACATGTATACTCATGAAGAGCGACCTCGTCCATGTGAATTAGTCCATCTTTATCTCCTTCCCATGTTGAAAAGAGGCTAATCTTATCTTCAGAAGGGGTTATGGTTACTAAATAACGTAATGCAAATTTGACAATAGAAGCAACTTTTATCTTAGACTCATCGACGAGTGATAGTTCAAACATATTCAGGAACACGTCTTCCCGATTAAGTCGTTCAATTATTCTTCTTGCAAGACCTACATCAGATATTGGGTTTTTAATCATTTCAATATGAAGCAATACATCAGGGGGAACCGGCTTTGCGTTAGAGTTGATGTCCAAGAAAATCTGGCTTTGAATTTGAGACCTTTCAATAGCAGACATTTTAGGTGGAAAAATTAGCCCTGTCACTAGCAAATGAAGCTGTTTGCGCAGTTGAGAGATTCTTGGTTCATAGGCATCACCAGTAGGCCCTTCATAATGAGCAAAAATCCGATGCTGGCCATCAATAACGCATATACTATTCCACTCATCGTTAATTTCTAGTTTGCAATTCTCAAAATCTCCGATTTTATCAATAGGCAAAGACTCCCCAGCCGCATCTATAAACCTAACATCATTGGGCAATCCTACAATGATATTGTTGTAGAATGACTCCCCGTTTTTTGCAAGAAAATCGCGAATTCTCCGTATCTTCTCTCTGTCAATAAGCCTCTGATACAATCGTATTGACTCTTCCCAGTTATCCTTTCTCATTACATAACATGTGTTAAGCAATAAGTCTGCAGACATCATGAATGAAACAATCCTTACGCCGTTGTATGCACCTACTGAATTTCTAGGATATATAATTGGAGCTTTTATAACCTTCTTTGCACTATCACTGGATGATAATCCAACTTGCTCTTTTTTTAGCCCAAGAAAACGGAATATTTCATAACGTGATGAGAGCTTTATGCATTGTGCTATTCTGTGGAAGTAATTAATTGTTTGTGGCTCAACAAATTTTACATTTTTATATAATGACCTATCATCATTTGTTAGTGACAACTCATATTGAGAAAAATACAGGTTAAACACCTTATACTTACATGGTTCATATATTTGAAGTTGTTCTGAATAATCAGTAAAGGTTGCACGCAACCATCCTAGATAATTATCAAAATTCTGTTCAATCTCTGTAAACGCTTCCACCTTCTTCCTAATATGTTCTTTGATTTTAGTTTTAGCACCTGTGTCTTCACATATTAGCATAACATTATGATAAAAAAACACAGCATCGATTTCAATATCGCGGTGTCCAATTTTTACATGCTTATTTAGCGTATTAAGATGACAAAATCCGCTATTAACGAAAATATTACGAATCTTTTTTCTGAACTCTGCGTCTCTTCTTTTTGTCTTCTGCTCAGCTGTTAGTTTTCTTTTCGCCATATACATTCAACCTCGCTAATGCAAATTCAACTGGAAGTTTTGCTACTGCAGATTTTGGGTTGGGTTTAGCTACTGGCGCATCTTCTCTTACAATAACCTTACCCTTTGTAGCATCCTCTATCCTAGATACTGCAATATCATAATAATCAGGAACAATCTCAGCCCCAACAAACCGCCTTTTTTCTAGGACTGCTGCTACACCAGTTGTTCCTGATCCAGCGAATGGGTCAAGAACAAGTCCATCCTCTTTTGTTAAGGCTTTTATTAGCCTTCTTGGTATTGCTACAGGGAACTGACAAGGGTGTTCCGTCTTCTCAACATGCTGCGCCTTAACATTAGGGATATCCCATACATCCGAGGGGTTCTTCCCTAGAGCGTTGCCACTAAGCTTCCCTTTATTTGGTCCTTTATATGACTTTTTTCCTGGATACTTTTGCGGGACTCGAATATCGTCCAAAGAAAAACTGTACTGATCACCCTTTGTAAACCATAAAATCATCTCATGTCTTCCGCTAAAACGTTGCGAGCTGTTCAGCCCGTGCCCAAAAGTCCAGATTATTCTATTTCGTAAAAATAATGGATACTGGAGATCTTTGCTCTCTTCGAAAAAAATATTATATACGTAAAAATCAAGAGGGTATACAGACGAATTATTAATGTGATATCCTACTTGCCAGCATATGCTTCCACCTGGTTTTAAAACTCTATAGATTTGTGGGAATATCTTTTTATGTTGTTCAATAAACGTTTCAATATCATTATGTGGATCTTCATATGCTTTCCCAATACAATAGGGTGGAGATGTTATAACAATATCAACACATTCGTCCGGTATTCTCTTAAGGAGCTTTTGGCAATCTCCATTAAAGAGCGTTACATTATTGCTCTCTTTAAAGCTCCGGTATATTTTCATAAATACTCCTAAGGGGGCAGATTACCAACAACAACTTTCTTTATTATATTATGCATTCATCATCATAGCAACAATAACATAACAAATTCTCTCTATATCCTCATCGCGACCTATCTCCTTATCGCATTCCTCAATCACTTCACCAGCAACCAGCTCGGAAATCCCCCCTGCCTCTGAGGAGGCATCCCCCTAAGAGATATCCTTTCCAGATTCTCCCTATATACAAACTTACCCCTCCCACTATCAGGGGGAGGGGCAAGGGGAGAGGGTTCTCGGTGGCGAAAGAGGCTTTACACCCCCTTCTCCACCCACTTCCCCGTCCGAAACCTCAACCATATCACCAGCGACCTGGTCGCCTGATCCAGCAAGAACGCATACCACGCCCCCGCCAGCCCCCAGCGGAACGTCACAATAAACAAAATGCCCAACCCCACGCGCACAAACACCACGCCGGAGATCGTGGCCACCAGCGGCCAAACGGTGTCGCCGGCGCCCCGCAGGCCGCCGCTCAGGATCAGCTGGCTGGTCTGAAACGGCACCATGCACGCGCCGATCCACAGCACCGCCGCCGACGCCGCCACCACCGGCTGCTCCGGGGAAAACAGGCTGGAAATGGGCCCGGGGAATGCGACCATCAGGGCTGTGAACAAAATGCTCGTGACCATGCCGATGCGCCGGGTTTCCTTGAGGTAGGCACCCGCCAGGTCCTTGCGGCAGGCACCCAGGCTGCGGCCGGTGAAGCTGGTGGCCGCCACGCCGAGCGCCGCGCCGAAGTTGAAGATGATGCCCTGGATGTTCATATTGATGTTGTGGGCGGCGAAGGGGATCGTGCCCAGGTCCGCAACCAGCTTGGAGAAGACCAGCAGGCCCGCGCGCATCGCGATCTGCTCGCCGGCTGCGGGCAGGCCGACGTGAATCAGCCGGCCAAACTGGGAAAAGTCTGGCCGCATCACATCGCGGGGGGCAAGGCGGATGGAAAGGGAGCTGTTTGCCAGCATCGCATACATGGACATCACCAGCGCCACGGCCTTTGCCACCAGCTGCGCGATGGCCACACCCAGCACGCCCAGCTTGAAAAAAGGCAGATACAGCAGCGCCGCTCCCACCACCACGTTGGCGATGTTGGCCGCCAGGTTGAACACCGCGGGCACGCGGGTGTTGCCGGCCCCGCGCATCAGCGCCGACACGCCCATGGGCAGCGCCTGCAATATCACGCCGATGGCGCTAAACTGCATATAGAGCACGGCGTCATCCAGATAGTCAGGCTGGGCGCCCATGAAAAGCACCAGCGGCTTGGCAAACAGAAAGGTTAAAAGGCCGATCAAAACGCCGGCCCAGGCGTTGAGCCACAGCGTGAGGGCGCTCACGCGCTTTGCCTCCTCCAGGTCGCAGCGGCCCACAGCCCGCGCCACCAGCGCCGTGCCGCCCACGTTGAATGCCTGAAAGAAGATGAAGCAAATCAAGACCGGCTGGGTTGTGATGCTCACGGCCGCCAGAGACGAGGCGCCCAGGTGGCCCACCATGATCATGTTGACCGTGCCGAGCAGAGACACCAGAAGCATTTCCAGGACGACCGGCCAGGCAAGTTTCAGAATCTGCGCGCGCAGCTCCCACTTCGTGGGCAGCGAAGGCGTTTGAAGCGGTTCTTGGTGCAAAACGGCTCCTTATGGGGTCGAAAGAATTCTTATTAGATGGCGAACGATTTACATTATAGACCAACGGCGGGCAAATGGAAAGGTTGGCGGGAAATTGTTGTTTGGCAGTGGATGGCGCTGTCGGGCCGGAGACGCGGGAGGCGCTCAGCACTGACAGGTGCAAGTCAAATGAGAAGCCCCCGGCGGTGCCGGGGGCGTCATCCACATAAAATTCTTATAGTTACAAGTGCAGCTTCCTCTTCAGCTTCTCTTTCACCAGCAGCCTCCTCTCAATGATCGCCAGCACCACCGCCATTGCCAGGCAGGAAACCAGCGAATACCAAGACCAGGCAAGATGCACCGCGCCGGTGGCATTCAGGCTGATGGAAAGCTCAATGAGCGTGGTCAGGATGCCCACTGCCGCAAACACCCCGGCGGCGGCGTAAAGCTCTTTCAAGATGCCTTTCTG
Source organism: Bacillota bacterium (assembly GCA_023428265.1). Classification (GTDB taxonomy): domain Bacteria; phylum Bacillota; class Clostridia; order Christensenellales; family UMGS416; genus JAEYRA01. The sequence continues at coordinate 19,126 of JAEYYW010000082.1, forward strand.
GATCAGCAGCAACAGCGCCAGCGACAGCACCGCAACGCCCAGCACAATGGGCAGCGCCAGCGGGATGAACCAACCCTCGCCCGGCGACAGGATTACAATCAGGTATAAATAGCCCAGTGTGGCGAGCGTGCCCGCGACGATCCACAGCAACGGAAAGTACTTTTTAAACAAAAAGGGCGACACGCAAAACACCCAGCTCACCGCCATGCCCCCGATCACATACAGCGACCAGGTGACGGCGTTGGAGACCAGGATATTCGCCACCAGGCAGATCACCGCCGGCACCGCCAGCAGCACCGATACCACCTGGACCCACAGCTGCCGGTCAAAGGCATGCTCCAGGATATCGCGGCGCTCCGGGAAGGCGCGGGCGCAATCATCGGGCAGCTCGGCGGGGTTGACCGCCGCCACGCCGCAAAGGGGGCACTTCTTTTCCGATTTTTCAAGCTCCACGCCGCAGTTCACACAATAGGACATTGATTCACTCCTGGTTGCTGGATATCTTCACCGGGATGCCCTGGCGCACAAGGAAGGTGAAAAACTCCCTTTCCACAAACGCCTCGCGGATTGTCCGGGTGAAGTTGATCGAGAGGGTGCCGCCATAGCTTGCCACCGCGCAGCCGATCCGGTTGGTGCGGGGCGGGCCCAGCATAAAATCAAAGTGTTGGATGTGGGGCTTCATTTCCTCCGGCACGTCGATGGCGCCCAGGTTGGTCATTGTGCTGGTGAAAATCGCCTCGCCCACAAACTGAAACACCATCAGCAGCGCCCAGTTCTTCACGAACAGCGGCGTCGCCCGCAAAAACGGGTTCATCTGGGCCTTCACGTTGCTGGCCAGGCGGGCGTTCAGAAGCTTATCGGTCACCTCAAGCCGCAGGAAGTGGTGCACATGCTTAACCACCTCGTCAAAGGTGTAATCCCCGTAGCGGCCGTCGATACTGGCGTTGACATAGGAGGAGAAGTTGCGCAGCGTCTCCGAGCCAAAAAAACGCCGCAGGTTCACAGGCACGCTGAGCTTGACCGGCTTGCGGATGCTCCTGCCTTCTGCCTTCTGGATCGTGAAGAGCACATAAAGAAAGGCTCCGGCCAGATATTCGGTCAGTGTCACGCCGCGCTTTCTGGCCTCCGCCAGCACCAGATCCACCGGGATGCGGCCTGTCACCACGTTCACGCGATGGGGCGGCAGGCGGGTGCCCGGCACATGATAGGCACGGGCTTCCTTGCGGCTGGCCCGCGTGTTGAGGTTGGCATATCGGAAAAAGCTGTCTTCAATTTCCTCGCTTTTGGGCTCCTCGGCGGTGTCCAGCACGCCGTGGGTGGCCGGGATGGCATGGCCGCAGAGCTTCAGATATTCCGCTGTGAGCGTTTTCAGAAACACCAGGCCGCCGCTGCCGTCGGTGAGAGAGTGGAAGAACTCCACGGCGATGCGCCGGTCATAATAGCGCACGCGGAATAGATAGCTCCTCGAGCCCGAATTCATCGCCACGCAGGGGTCCGCCACATCCTGCTCCACAAGAGGTTTGTCTTTGCCATGCTCGAAATAGTGCCAGAACAGGCCCCGCTTCATTTTTACGGCGAAAATGGGGATGCGCCGGAGTGTGACACCCAGCGCCTGCTGCAGCAGCAGCGGCTGCACCGGCTCGGCAAGCGTGACCGACAGCCGAAACACGCTGGACCATGTCCGGCTGCGGATGGCCGGATAGATCCTGGCTGCGTTATCCAGCTTATACCAACGCGGCGCGGATTCCGCCGCCTGGTGGTTGTTCTTCAAAGCGTCTGCGCTCATTTCACATGATTTCCGGCCACTCGGCCAGTCCTATTCTCTCCCGGGCAGGCCCGGTGATGCCTCAAGTATTTCATGACTCATTATAACTTTTTTTGCCATCAACCACAAGGCGGCAGGGTGCAGCAAAAAAACCCCTTTCCCACGCGGGCGCGCGGAAAAGGGGAAAGGAGATGTGAAGCGCTATTTCAAATAGGTTCTGATTGTCTTCAGAAGCGTGCCGTCGGCATTCTGTGAAAGCTCCCAGATGCCCGTGCCGGCCAGGCCCATGCTGTTGATATAGGCCATCTTTTCCTTCAGAGATCTGGCATCCTCATAAGTGATGAATGTAGAGCCGTTGAACAGCCACGGCGTGCGCCCGGTCGCCCCGTAGTAACGCGTGTAGCTCCCTGTGGAAAGATATTGCGAAACCACCTCGTCATAGCTCACGGTCTTGAACCCGGAATAGGTTCTGTGGATCCCGGTGCCGCCGCCTTTCACGTTGCGGTAACGGTGGCCATAAAACGGCACGCCCATCACAAGCTTCGATTTGGGGAAGCCCGCGCCCACCCAGGCTTTCACCGCCCGGTCGCTGCTCCAGTTGTGCTGCGGAGAGCTGGTTGCGGAATAAAGCGGCGCGTTGTGGTCGGTATAGGCATCCTGCGGGCCGTGCATGTCATAGGTCATCACCACAGCAAAGTCCAGGTATTTGGCAATTGTGGAGAGCTGCACATTTTGCACATACTCCCTGCCGGCGCCGCCGGCGATCGTGAGCAGATAGCGCTTGCCGTCGGTCCGCCCGGCGGTATCCAGTCTTTCGCGAAGCACCTTCAGCAGCGCTGTGAAATTGGTCTTGTCGGCGGCGCGTGTCGAGTTGGTGGAGAGGCCTCCGGAAACCGGATACTCCCAATCAAGGTCCACGCCGTCCAGGCCGTATTTGCGCAGAAAGCCCACCACACTGTCTGCAAATGTGGCGCGGCGGGCCGCTGTCGCGGCCATATCGGAGAATCGGCCGGACCAGGTCCACCCACCCACCGAGATCAGGTTCTTCAGCTTGGAGTTGCGTTTTTTCGCGGCCTTCAGCTCGGCCAGATTGCTCGGGTCCACACTGCTGTCGCCCAGCATGATCCGATAATTTGAATCAATGTTGGCAAAGGCATACAGCACATGGGTGAGATTGGCCACCGGGATGTCGTTGGGTGTGTAGCCGGAATAGGCGGCCCAGCTTGCATAGTAACCTGCCACAATTTTGCCGGCGGAGGCCGTGGTCTTGGTCGCGGCAGAGGCCGTGGTCACCGTAATGATGTTGCTTTTCCTGGAGATATTGCCGGCGGCGTCCTGCGAAGCCACATAAAACGTGTATTTTGTGCCCGGATTAAGGTTTCGGATTGTCACAGAATTGGTGGAGGTGAAGGTCAGATAGGCGTAATTCATAAAAACAGCGTAGGATGTGACTTTTACATTATCTGAACTGGGGTTCCAGCGAAGCACGATTGACGTCTGGGCCACCGATGAGGCGGTCAACCCGGTGGGAGTGCTGGGTGCCTTGGTGTCGGTAATGGCTGCAGACGCAGGCCCGGATGGAACGGTAAGCAGCAGTAACAACGCCAGGACCGAGGAAAATATCTGCAGCAGTCGCTTCGTGCCTTGTTTCATAATGTCTCCTCTCGTATAAGGGCGCAATGACCAAGGCAGACGGCTGAACGGCCCAGGGTATTGCCCCGGCGCCCACAGGCAGACAGGGAAAAACGCTACGTCGTGCGGCTATCTGGATGACTCAGTGCAACCTATGAAATTGTACAAATCGTAACATATGCCAATCTGGCAATACAATGAACAATAATTGGTATCTGGCAATGGAGTATAATTTGGGGTTTCTTTCTGAAATGATGGCGCAATTACCATTATGATAAGGTTACAACAAGGACACATTCACATAAGGCAGCGCTCCAGGCCAACCGACGAGAGGCTTTTTCGATAAGTGCCAAACGCCTGCGGCGCCGGACTGGCCGGATAAAGAATGCCGTTTATGTGGGCAGGAAACCCGCCGAGAACACAAACATCAGCAGAAGAACCACGGCGCCGGCGATCAGTGCAAACTTCAGCAGTTTCGCAACCACCTTCACCGCCAGAATCACCAGAATCACCGCGCCGACCACCCAGATGATGTCGGCGGCGTTGAACTGCGACACAATCGACTGCACATTGGCCCAATCCATTGGTATCCATCCTCCCTGCAAATGCTTCGTCAGCGGCACTCCAGCCGGCTGCCCCGGGTGTACTGGCAGCGCGCAGGATCCAGCACCCGGATGTCGCGGATGCGGAACAGCGCCCGCGTGAGGATCACCACGCCAAGCACACGGCTTGGGTCATCGGCGGTGAGCACAAGGCAGCTGTCCATCCTGGGCAGGTCCAGCGCTTCGGCCCGGCCCTTCAGATAACCCCGCCACACCTTGTTTGGCCGGGGCAGCGCCCGCAGATCTGCCGCCTTGGCATCCAGCGCCTTGCAGACGCTGCCGCGGCCTTTGTGCTCATAGAAATTGTTATACGCCATATAGGTGGCCTTTTGGGAAAGCTTCCGGTTCAGCTCCGAAAAATCGCACCGGTTGTAGCACCGCGCATACAGCGCCAACGCCTTTTCCTCGGTCAAGAGGCCACGCCTCCATCCATGCTATAGTATGCCTAACCATTGATTCGCTATCAGTGCCTTTTTACCTGCCCGTCTTTCACTTCATACAGAGAAATTGGCATGTGGCGCATCTCGTCTTCCACCTTCACGCAGGTGATGAACGCCTGCACACCCTCCACCGCCTTCATCAGCCCCGCCCTGCGGCTGCCGTCCAGCTCGCTCAGAACATCATCCAGTATGAGGATGGGCGGCTCGCCGGTGGCCTCGCCCATCACACTGAGCTCGCCCAGCTTCAGGGCCAGCGCCGCCGTGCGGTGCTGCCCCTGTGAGCCGTAGAGCCTCAGATCATAGCCATTCACCAGAAGCGTGAAGTCGTCACGGTGGGGCCCCTGGCCGGTGCTGCCGCGCTTCACGTCGCTCTCGCGGCCATTGGCGAGCAGCCGCTTCAGCTCTTCCTCCGCCTCGCCTGCCGCGCCGGATTCCAGAGACGCCAGATATTTCGGCTCCAGCCGCTCGGCGTTGGCCAGCTTCCCATGGGCCACAACCGCGGCCTCAAAAAGCTCCCCGGCATACTTGCGGCGTTTGATGAATATCCGCGCGCCGCTGCGGGCCAGCTGCTCATCCCACACATCCAGCGTGTCAATGAGCTTGGGGTTGAAGGCGATGGACTTTAGCAGCGCGTTGCGTTGCATGAGCGCCTTTTGATAATTTTGCAGGTCATAAAAATAGTTGGCGTCGGTCTGGGAAATGTCCATATCCAGAAAGCGCCGCCGCACCGCCGGGCCCGCCTTGATCAGCTCCAGGTCTTCCGGCGCAAACATCACGGCGTTCACATGGCCCATCAGCTCGCCGGCCCTCCTGGCCGGCAGGCCGTTCACCTTCAGAAGCTTGCGGCCCAGCTGGTTCAGCCCGATCTCCACGGTGTGGGTGCCGTCCTGGTGGCGGGCCTCGGCCTTGATGTAGGCGGTCTGCTCGTTCCAGCGGATCAGCTCCCGGTCGTGGTTGGTGCGGTGGCTGCGGCCGGTGCAGCAGTAATAGATGCTCTCCACGATGTTTGTCTTGCCCTGCGCGTTTTTGCCCACAAACACAGTAGTGCCCGGCCCCGGCGCGAGTTCGAGCGGGGCAAGGTTGCGATATCGGGCCAGCGTGAGGGATTTCAGATGCACGGAAAGCTCCTGGGCGGGGATGGTAATAGGATAAGCTGAAACAAGGAGCGGTGCAAGAAGTTATTTGTGCCTTGGATAATGCTCAACCTTTTCCACCTTCAACCCTTCGATTTGCTTTATCAGCTTCTTTTGATGCTCGGAGCAAAAACGAAAATCCCATTCAATATCCCTTTTGCATCATCTCCCGCAGCACCTCGGCAATCGGCGAGATTGATTACCCTCGGTCCCCCATCGCTATGTCCCCTTTCCCACCAGTTTCCTATAGTTCTCCATAAGCTCGATGAATTGTTCCGCATCTCCGCCCACATCCGGGTGCAGCTTTAAAGCCAGCTGCCGGAACTTCCTCTTGATTGCTTCTGCATCGGCATCAGGCGGCAGCCCGAACCGGGCAAGCAGCGCCGGGTCAAACAACCCTTCGTGGAGGATCCCATTGTCCTGATAAATACGGTAATACACAGAGAAGAAATACTCGTCGAGCACCGTCCGATATTGCTCCCTGTCCATTGCCAGCAATAGCTCCAAGGGGTAGCGGGCTTTCCCGCGCCCGCGCTCATGCAGGTCAAAGAAGGCCTCCCACACAGTATCCTTGCCGGCCGGCAGGGTGTCGGAACCGAAGCGCAGGCGAGCCTCCAGCTTTTTGAGCTGGCGGAGCTTCTTCTTCAGTTCAGATGAGGCTATGGCTGGCATCAAGCTTTCGTCTCCGTTTGTCCGTGTAACCCCAAACGTTTGGAAGCGGCCAAATGATTTCCATTGTGGGCTTTTCAAAGGCAAACATGCCGCTGTGCCTGGCGTTGTCCTGCCTTTGCCTGAAGTGATGAATGCCTTTGGTTCATCATACACAGTTCTTCATAGCTATACAACCATGCATTTGCTATACTGTTGCCAGACCCATTGGGGAGGCGTATATGAAACCGGAACACAGCAGCGAAATCCTTTCCTTGCAAGCCAGCTGGGAGGAGGGCGGGCCCGGCCCGGCGGAGTGGCTGGCAGACACCCAGCGAAAGATCGCCGCGTTGGACAGCTCCGGCCCATGCCTCAACGCGGTGCTGGAGTGGAACCCTGAGGCGGAGGGCATCGCCGCCGCCCTTGCGCGGGAGCGGGAGACCACCGGCCGCAGAAGCCCGCTGCATGGCATCCCGGTGCTGCTGAAGGACAATATCGACACTGCCGACGGCATGCACACCTCCGCCGGCAGCCTGGCGCTGGCAGATCGCTTCGCAGCCAAAGACGCCTTCGTGGCCGCCCGCTTGCGGGCAGCCGGGGCTGTGCTGTGCGGCAAGGCAAACATGACCGAGTTTGCCAACTTCATGGCGGAAAACATGCCCAATGGCTACTCCAGCCGGGGCGGGCAGGTGAAGAGCCCCTGGCGGGCAGACGCCGATCCCTCCGGCTCTTCCACCGGATCGGCGGTGGCGGTGGCGGCGGGCTATGTGCCGCTGGCCATCGGCACGGAAACCTGCGGTTCGATCATCAGCCCCTCTGCCGCAGCCGGTGTGGTGGGCCTCAAGCCCACCGTGGGCTGGGTGAGCCGCGCGGGCATTCTGCCGATCGCCCCCTCGCAGGACGTGGCCGGCCCCATCGCCCGGAGCGTGGCCGACTGCGCGCTGGCCTTTCAGTGGATGGCGGGGTTCGACGCGGATGACCCCTCCACCGGCCAATGCGTGGGCCGCGCCGTGCCAGGCCCTGAGTGCCTGGAGGATGGAGATCTCCGGGGTGTCCGGCTTGGTTTGTGGGAGCTCGATGAGGATGACAAGCCCGTAAGGCAGCCGGCATTCTTCAGCGCGGTGAAGGCGCTGGAGACGCTGGGGGCTGAGATTGTGCCCTACTCACCGCCAAAAGGCGTGGGAAGCGCTATGATTACGGTGCTGACCCATGAGTTTGCACCGGCGATGGACGCCGCGCTGCGCCATGGCAGCGGAGCCATCCGCACCATGGCCCAAATCGCATCCTTCCATGAAGCCCATCGGGAAGCTTGCCTGCGCCATGGGCAGAAATACATACTGGACGCCCTTGCCCTGCGCCGGCCCATGCTGACGCAGGAATACTTCGAGGCCAGGCAGAGAGCCAGAGACGGCCTGAGGGATCTTCGGCGGGGCTTTGAGCAGTTGCGGCTGGACGCAGTGGTGAGCAAAACGGGGTTGATGGCCTTTCCTGTGACCGGTTGCCCGGCGCTCACGCTGCCGGTGGGTGTGGATGGCGAAACCGGCCTGCCGGTGCCGCTGACGCTGAACGGCCTGCCCTTTTCCGAGGGCGCATTGCTGAGGATCGGCGCGGCATTGGAGCGCGCTGTCGGCATTGGCAGCAGACCGCCTTGTGTGGAAACGAACGGTTGAGATTATCATTATTTCCATATATTCCGCTAAGAATTTTGGTAAAATTTCTATGAATAATCAAACGCTTGCGGCAATAGGTCATAATTTATTCATAATTGCCTGTTATACTGACAAAATCAGGGGCTGCTGAGAGCGTCTCACAGCCTTATTTGGCTTCTCCGCAACAGTGCGGAGCCCTTTCAACGACTGACACAGTACGATTCCGATCGATGCACCAAGGAGGCAGGATCATGCAATCGCAGCCAAACACAACCCACCCTGCCCTGATTGTAAAACGAACAATGAAAAGAAACCCCCGGCGCACCGTGACAAGAATCCTGAGCTTTGCGCTGGCCGCGGCAATCGCGTTCTCATTGATCCCCATGGCGACAGCTTCCGCAGCGTCATTGAAGGAAGGCATGTCCGGCACGGCAGTCAAGGCATTGCAGCAGCAGCTGGTGAAGCGCGGCTATCTGAGCGGCGCCGACGGCAAATATGGCAAAGGCACCACCGCCGCCGTGAAGCTATTCCAGCAGCATGCGGGCCTCACCGCCGACGGCGTGGCCGGTTCGGCCACACAAGACGCGCTGAACAAGATTTCCGGAGACGGCAAGACCAATCTGACGCTGAAGGTTGGCAGCGATTCCAGCCAGGTCACGATCCTGCAGAAGAAGCTGGCCGCGCTGGGTTATCTCTCCATCAGTTCCTATACCGCCCATTATGGCACCGCCACAAAGGATGCCGTGGTAAAATTCCAAAAAGCGGCGAAACTCACCGCTGACGGCGTGGCCAACCCCAAAACACTGATCAAGGTTTATTCCGCCAAGGCGTCGGGCGGCTCCTCCTCCCCGGAGGGCACGAGCCTGAAAAAAGGCATGTCCGGCGCGGCGGTCAAAACGCTGCAGACCCATCTGGTCAAGCGCGGCTATCTCAAATCCGCCGATGGCAAGTTTGGCAGCGGTACGGCAACCGCAGTCAAGCTCTTTCAAAAGCAGGCAGGGCTGAAAGCCGACGGCGTCGCCGGAGCCACCACGCAGAACCTGCTCTATAAGCTCACCGGCACCGGCAAAACCAACCAGACGTTAAAGTCCGGCCAGAAGTCCAGTGAGGTCACGATCCTGCAAAAGCGGCTGGAAGCGCTGGGATATCTGGACACCAGCACCTTTACCACAACCTTTGACACGGCCACGAAAAACGCGGTGATCAAGTTTCAGAAGAAGGCGGGCCTCACCGCCGACGGCGCTGCCGGCCCGATGACGCTGATCAGGCTTTATTCCCCCTCCGCGCCGGTCTATATGACAAAGGGCGAGAAGGTTGTGTCCGCGGCCAAGCAGTATTTGGGCAAAAAGTATGTGTATGGCACCGCCGGCCCCTCCACGTTTGACTGTTCGGGCTTGGTGTATTATGTCTATAAGCACCACTTCGGCATCACGGTGCCGCGCTCCTCCAAGAGCATGATCAACGCCGGTGTGGCGGTGGAGGGCGGCTTGAAGAACGCCAAGCCCGGCGACATCCTGTGCTTCGGCAATACGCTTTCCACAGTGGGCCATGTGGCGTTTTATATCGGCAACAACCAGTATCTGCACGCACCGCAGACCGGCGATGTGGTGAGGATTGAAACGCTGAGCCAGAAGCGGATCAACACCTGCGTGGCGGTGCGGAGGATTTTCACATCTGATTGAAACTCATGAAACCCTGGAAGCCATGCGGAGCATCCGCATGGCTTTTTTGTTGCCGCGCGCCCGGTGCCCTCCTCCGCTTTGTGCGGCATCAATTTTCTTGAGTCAAGCGGATGGAGCTTTTCTTTTTGCCGAATACCGGGTATTATAGACAAGAAATTCGATATGTCGAAAATAAACGAAAGCCAAGTAAAAAGCCATTGAAATTTAAAGATTTGCAAATCGCCCCCCAGATCCTGAAAGCACTGGAAAACGAACAATATGACACCCCCACGCCCATCCAGCAGCAAGCGATCCCTCCGGCTCTGGAGGGCCGCGATCTGCTGGGCTGCGCCCAGACCGGCACCGGCAAGACCGCCGCGTTCGCGGTGCCCACACTGCAACGGCTGAGCCAAAGAAGCACTGGCGCGTCGCAGCATCGCCACATACGGTCCCTCGTGCTCACCCCCACAAGGGAGCTTGCCGTGCAGATTTACGAGAGCTTCTGCACCTACGGGCAGTTCACCGGCATCCGCGCCGCGGTGATCTTCGGCGGTGTGTCGCAGGCCCCGCAGGAGCAGGCGCTCCGGCGGGGGGTGGACATTTTGGTGGCCACGCCGGGCCGGCTGGTGGATCTGATGGGCCAGGGTCTGGTGAACTTGCGCCATGTGGAGATCCTGACGCTGGACGAAGCCGACCGCATGCTCGATATGGGCTTCATCCACGACGTGAGAAAAATCGTGGCACAAGTGCCGGATCAGCGGCAGACGCTGTTTTTTTCCGCCACGATGCCGCCGGAAATTGTGGAGATTTCCCAGTCCATCCTGCGCAATCCGGTCAGGATCTCCATCACCCCGGAGACTCCGACGGTGGAAGCCATCGATCAGTCTGTTTACTTTGTGGACAAGGCCAACAAGCGGAACCTGCTGCTGCACCTGCTGGAGGACGATACCATCCGCTCGGCCCTGGTGTTTACACGCACCAAACACGGTGCGGACCGCGTGGTGCGGGAGCTGAAGAAGAGCAACGTGCGCGCCCAGGCCATCCATGGCGACAAGTCGCAGGTGGCGCGGCAAAAGGCGCTGAAGGAGTTTAAGGCCGGGCATATCCGCGTTCTGGTGGCAACCGACATCGCGGCACGGGGGCTGGACATTGACGAGCTGTCTCACGTGATCAACTATGACCTGCCCAACATCCCGGAGACCTATGTGCACCGGATCGGCCGCACCGGCCGGGCCGGCCACGGCGGGGTTTCGATGTCCATGTGTGATTTTGATGAAAAGAAGCTGTTGAAAGACATCGAAAAGCTCATCGGCAAGCCAATCCCGGTGGTGGAAGATCATCCTTATCCGATGATGATTCACGAATCCCTGCCAAAGCCCCCGCCACAGCCCCGGCGCACACCGCCCCAGTCTGTGGGCGGGCATCGGGTGCAGCGGCAGGGCAATAGAAATCATACGCCACTTAGTCCCAAACCCTGATCAGGAGCGACAGGGGTCCGGTGCCCGATGCAATACTGGTAGGAAGCGTGGGTGGTTTTATGAGAAAGCTTTCCTTGCAGGAATACCGGGAAATCCAGACATGGATGCACCGTAACGCAAGGCCGGTGGACCTGGCATTTTGGCGCTGCCATTTTGAGGGCGGCAGCCGGGAAGAGGCACTGGCCGCGATGGCCTATTATCAAAATGCCGACGGCGGCTTTGGCAACGCTCTGGAACCGGACAGCTGGAACCCCGATTCCTCACCGTATACCACGCTGATTGCGCTGAACCGCTTGAAGGAGATCGGGACACCTGCCGATCACCCGATCATCCAGGGAATCTACCGTTACCTTGAAAGTGGCGCCTATCGCACGGAGGGCGGCTGGCACTTCAACCTCCCCACCAACGACCATCACGCCCACGCGCCATGGTGGTTCTATAGCGAAGACGCCAACCTCACCGAAAGCATCGGCGTCACCGCAGAGCTGGCCGGCCACATCCTCCAGGACTGCGAGGCAGGCTCCCCGCTCTATGGGTTGGCGCTTTCGCTGGCCAACCGCCTGTTCGCCCGGCTTGGTGGCCCCGGCCCCTATGGCGACATGGGCATTGGCGGCTACTGCATGCTTGCCGAGACGGTGCGGCAGGCCGGACTCGAAGGACGGCTCGGTTCCGACACCCTCAGAAGCAAGATCAAGGCGCTGGTTGACGGCTCCATCGTGCGCGACACGGCCAAGTGGGCGTGGTACGGCGTGCGCCCCTCCGATCTCATCAAGACCCCGGATAGCCTGTGGCTCCCCGGCAACGAAGAGATCGTAAATGCCGAGCTTGACTACCTGCTCGACACGCGGCCGGCTGGATCGGTGTGGGGGATCACATGGTCGTGGTTCGAATTGAATGACAAGTATCCCAAAGAGTTCGCCATCAGCGAGAACTGGTGGCGGGCCATCAAGGGGATTGAGAAGGTGCAGCTCTTAAGGAACTTCGGACGGATGGATGATGATGTGCGAAGGATCATCGGTTGACCGAATAACGCCATCGATATCTTGAATCAATTTTGGAAACGCCTTGTGCCTCGGCATAGGGCGTTTTTATGACTAGATTTGCCTGCACCCCAAACAACACTCCCCTTTTCGTTGAAATGAAGTATAATAC
>JAEYYW010000128.1 GCA_023428265.1 Bacillota bacterium
TTATAATGGCGGTGATTTTTCTTTTCATGATTTTTCCTTCCTATTATCTGTTTTCGTTCTTTTTGTTGGCGTTAATCGTCTTGCTGCTGCTTTTTTCTCCGACGTATCAGTATCCACAGGGCTGCCGACAGTATGATCAGCCCGACGGCGATCCCTATGGCCAGCACCCAACCGCTCATGCCCCTCTCCCCGGCCTTTGCGGGCTCTCCGTTTTCGTCGGGTACGCGGATGCGCGCTTTGGAGAGCGGCGTCATATCACCATTGAGCAGGGTGATCTCGATATCGCCGTCCGCGCCGATATCAGCCTTTGTGACTTTGATCGCCAGCACGCCGTTCTTCGCGTCTGATATGTACAGTATTTTACCGTCCGGTGTCTCAATCGCAGCCGTACCCTCCGGCAGTTCGTCCGCACGGATCACGATGGTGATGATGCCTGTGTCATCCTGCAAGATCTCTTGGGGCGTTATACCGCCCCTATTCGGGATCGCGCTTGCGGAAACTGACGCGTTCGGCGTTGCGGATGCGCTCGGTGTTGCGGATGCGCTGGCAGACGGCTCGGGTGTCGCCGTCGCGGGCGGCGGTGAATTGACAGTGATCATTGTCGTCGCGACGTCATTTCCGATGCCCGCCGTCACGTTCAGCCTGCCCTTCGCCATGTTTGAGGGCACGGTGAAAGAAGCAGAGTATCTTCCGCTTGAATCCGCTTTTATCGCGTTGAAGTATACGATGTTACCCGCTTCGTCGGTGATCTTAATCACAATGCCCGCATCGGCGCCCGACGTGCCGGATATCGTGACTGTTTCGCCGGGCAGCGCAGACGTTTTGTCTGTAGCCAAGCTCCCCGATGCCAGCGCCGCCTGGATAAAAACGAAAGTAACAACAATAAAAATGCATATTCCGATAATTTTTTTCATATTGTCTCCAGCGAAGTTTCATTCAATAGGGACTATAAGCAGCGAAGATACGCTGGGCTTATAATCGGCTTGTGTGGTTGCGATAACGTCCCTATAATGGTTTAAATTCGATGAGCCACCCACTCGACCTAGGTATAATCAGGTTGCAACACACCGAAAACCAAGAGGACAAACGGAATGGCATAGGTTAATATTACCGTATACAGTAAACTTTTGAAAGGGCTGTTTACTGCAAACGGAAAAGTCGAGGCGTTTGCGGCGCTGGTATCGACAATAATGAACCAGGTACTCAACGCCCAAGCCAGTGAACAGGTGGGTGCCCAGCCTTATGAGCGAAGCGATGAACGCCGGGCGTACCGCAATGGATACCGAGAGCGGGAGATGCACACAAGGGTGGGTACTCCAAACCTTTCCCCTCTGAGTTCTTCAACAAACCCAATCTAATAATTACCACCCTAATCAAAAAAACTTACACATGATTCAAGTGCCTGTGATACATACACATACAAAGGTATTCTGCTATAATGTTGATACCAGAGTGGTTTTTATTAGGCAATTACAACAGGAGGGTTGCTATGTTGAGGATATTGGTTGCCGATGATGAGCCACGCCAGCGGAAGGTTCTGGCAGGTATTCTCCGTAAGTACAGGCCTGCCGATGACATTGTGGAATGCAAAAACGGCGAGGAAGCGCTCGAAAAGTTGCATGAACTCCCAATCGACGCAATTTTTACCGACATCCGTATGCCGCGGGTGGATGGCCTTCAGTTAATCGAAGAGATGACCCATAAGCCAGAAAAAATCAAAACTGTTATTGTGAGCGGATACAACAACTTTGAGTATGCGCAGCGCGCCGTCACATTGGGGGCTTACGACTATATTCTCAAGCCAATAGAGGAAAGCAGGATCCAGCAGATTATCAGCAAGATCGAGCAGGATATTGAATCTGAAAAACGTCATAAGGTGCGTGATGTGGAGCTCACAAGGCAACTTAGCCAGACAATGCCTGCCTACTCTGAGTACCTGATGAACAAGTGGGTGGCAGGGACTCTCACCAATGCGCAGCAGATGGAGCTATCCAGTTTGTTGCCGAAGCAAACCCCGGGGCTTTTCCTATGCACTGTGGTGTATCCGAATGCGTGCGACGGTAGCGCATACACCGAGGATGAGCTTGCGGAGCTTGAGCAGAACATCCGTTATTGGATGGATCAGCAGTTATCCCGCATAGGCCGATCTGTTTCCTTCAACTGGCTCCAGCGAGAAAGAACAGTATTGACTGCTCTGTTCCCTCTTGCCAATCGTGAGTTTTCAGAAGCCGGACTGGAGCAGGAGCTTCGGTTATTTGCCGCCGGAATCCGAACGGAATACAGGGCGGATATCGCCATCGGTATAGGTGAATTGGACGAAGAGATGGTGTCCGCTGCTCCGGATGCTTGCGCAAAGGCTGAAAAGGCAAGCGAATTCCGCCTATATGCAGGCGCTGGTTCAGTGATACGCTACAGCAACATCAAAGGGAATCTTTCCCGTCAATCTGTATTTGTTCAATTTGCAGAAGAAAGCGCATTATCAGAGGCGATTGCTGCTGATGACCGAAGCAGAGTGCAGCAAGCAATCGGGCTGTTATTTGACCGTATCCTCTCCATTTATCAACCTGAAATAGAGACCTTTAAAAACATGCTTTCCCGCATCATGGTGATGCAGGCCTATAATTTTCGCACAGTGATGGAGAATGAGCTGTTCAACGAGCTTGTGCTTACAATCAAGACTGGCATTGATCGCACCCGCCCGGAAACCGTGGAGGATCTGAAGGCTCTTTGTGTATCAGCAACCGGGATGATCATGGATATGCGCTGCACCTGCAAAAACACCAGACATGAGAATGTGATCAACCGATGCCTGGAGTATATTGATGTTCATTATGCCGAGGACATTTCACTGGAGACACTCTCACGTCAGTTCTTTTTCAACCCGTCTTACTTCAGTATCTATTTCAAAAAGTATACAAAACTGAAACTCTCAGACTATCTACCAGCTGTTCGCATCAATAAGGCAAAGGAATTGTTGATCAACACCGATCAGAAGATTTATGAAATCGCAAACCGCGTGGGCTATCGGGACAGTCGGTACTTCAATCAGATCTTCAAGAAGCTAAACCACGTCACGCCTGCGGAATACAGAAAATACCACTCCATCCAAGGAGAAGGGAAGGCGCACTAACCGTGTTTGTCCGTTTCAAATTCAGCACCCAACTTTTTGCTGCCTTTCTGTTGATCGCAACGCTTCCGCTACTCGTTGCCTATTTTGCTTATTCTAAAGCAAGCGGCGACTCAATGTCGGAGCTTTACAGTAAAAACACCTATGAGATTCTGCGGGAAAACAACGCATACTTTGATCGGAAATTGACTGACATTCTGGACCGAGCAATCAAGCTTACTTATGACCGGGACATCTTCAATGTATATAATGAGGTCAGCGGCAAGACAAGATACCGCGTTGCTCATTATGATTCGATGGTGAACACCGTGCTAGTGAAATATTTCAACGTGCGTGATAATGATATCTTCTCCATAAACCTAACCACAAGTTACTACTCCTTTGGAACCAGATATGTGCCTAAAGAAGCGTTTATGACATCAGATGAGTATAAAAGAGCAGTTGCCGCAGGCGGCAATCCTGTATGGGAAACGGAGTTCCTGGCATCTGAGTCGGCCTATGAGAACCTTTTCTCCTGCAACATGCTGCTGAATTTGTTTTATTATACAGACGGTGCCTCTGGGATCAAATATGTGCTCTCGAAGAACAAAGAGCGGCCTGTATTGACAGTAAACCTAAAAGACAGCATCTTCAGCGACATTTTATCCAACAGTACGCCAATCCCTGGA
The DNA here is from genome assembly GCA_023428265.1 of Bacillota bacterium. GTDB lineage: Bacteria > Bacillota > Clostridia > Christensenellales > UMGS416 > JAEYRA01. The sequence continues at coordinate 3,796 of JAEYYW010000128.1, forward strand.
AGCCTGTTTTATGTGATTGGCCCCAATCACCAAGTCGTAACAACGAATGATAAGGAATATTTGCATACCGTTTCCGATTATAGATGGATTGACCAGATCCGGCAGGAAAGAAACGGCTCGCAGAAGCTTGTGATCCAGAATATGGCGATGAACCTCAGTTATGTGACATCAGACGTTACCGGCTGGACGGTTGTAGTGATGATCCCACAGGATAAGCTGATGGCTGATGTGAAAAGCTCCATGAGCAAGACAATGATTGTTCTCTTCGCAGCTTTGCTCTTCACTGCGTCAATGTTGGCGGTCATGCTCTCTTTGAAAATCGCCAAGCCTATGAAAAACCTGCATCAGGCGATCGAAAAAACGGGCGAGGGCAGCTTTGGATACAAGATCCCGGAGACGGGGCCTCTGGAGTTCAAGCTTCTCACAAACCGTTTCAACAGGATGGGTGAGGAAATCGCCCACCTGATCCGAGAAAATTTTGAGGTAAAAATACACCAGAAAGAGGCACAGATCCAGCTGCTAAACCTGCAACTGAATCCACATTTCCTCTACAACACGCTGAACCTGATCAATTGCATCGCCATTGAGGGTGGACAGGCTGAGATCTCCAGATTGCTGGTCGCGCTGTCAAACATCCTGCATTATACGGCCGACATCAAGGAGATGGGTGATTTGCAGGAGGAAATGAAATGGCTGGAAGACTACATCTTTATTATGTCCTGCCGATACGAGGGGAAACTTACCTATATCCGCAATATTGACCCGGCAATTTATGCATACCCGGTGCCGAGGCTTTTTTTGCAGCCATTTGTGGAGAACTCGTTCATCCACGGCTTTGAGAATCTTGAGCAGGACTATATATTGACCATTTCAGCCTGGATTGAAGGCAATACCCGCTTCTACAGCGTTGAGGACAATGGCACAGGCATCTCACCAGAGAAGCTGGCAAAGCTGTATCACCCGAATAATGCCGAAGGAATCGGCATCCGCAATGTGGACTCCCGAATCAAGTTGATCTACGGCGATGGATACGGCGCAGAGATCACCTCTGTGCAGGGAGAAGGCACAAAGGTAGTGGTTCTCATGCCCACAGGGGGGATCAAACCCATAAATATTGCCCCCATTATGTAAAAATACTCTAATATAAATGCTTGTTTGTTGTGAATATAATGAAAACACATTTCGAAATGTATTGAGGCTCAGGCCCGACCCAGTCTGTTTTGTCAAAAAACGATGGAGGATATAACATGAGGAAAAGACTGCTTTCACTCATCATCTCGTTGTGTATGCTGGCCGCGATGCTGGCCGGCTGTGCATCTGGCAGCACAACGCCCACAACCGCCCCTGCCGACCAGACCAAACCCGCCGACGCGACAGCTGCACCTTCAGAGCCTGCAACAGCCGGCGAACCGGTGGCACTAAAGGCAATCATTAACACACACGCTCTTACCAAAGACGTAACGACCATGGCGTTCCTGGCCGAAATGGAAAAGAAGACGAACGTCAAGATTACATGGGAACAATACAAGAGCGGCTGGAGTGAAAAAAAGAGCGTGCTGTTGGCCAGCGGCGATGTGCCCGACCTTTTCGTGGGCAGCTGGACATTGACCGACAGTGATATCTCACAATTCAAATCCTTGTTCCAACCCCTCAACGACATGCTGACAATAGAGCTCGCGCCGAATGTCACGAAAGCTTTCGCCGAACATCCGGAGCTGAAGAGCATTGCAACAATGGTCGACGGTAACATATACGGGCTTCCGAAATACCAGCGCTATTGGCCAAAGACGCTGGTCCGCCAAATGATCAACAAGCAGTGGCTGGATAAGCTGAATCTTCCTATTCCCTCCACTTGGGATGAGCTTTACACAACGCTGAAGGCCTTCAAAACACAGGATCCGAACGGCAATGGCAAGGCCGACGAGATCCCGATGGACTGGGCCCCCGGCATTGGCGGTTTCAACGCCCTGGTGTTGGTCAGTTCCTACGGTATTACTGCAAGCCAGTCCCCCGGTGATGGCTTCTATGTGGATAACGGTAAGGTGAAGAACTTCTTTGTGGAAGAGCCCTATAAAAACCTGGTGGTCTTCCTGAACAAACTCTTTAGTGAAGGCCTTGTGAACCCCGAAGTCTTCACACAAGACTACACCAAGTTCCAGTCGGTCACCCGCAGCGAAGGCGCACCGGTGGTAGGCTACACCTATGGCTGGGATCTGACGGACAGGTTTGGTAATGAGTGGGCACCACAATATGTCACAATGGGGCCGATGAAGCCAAACGCCAGCTACACAGGCACTGTTACTTGGGACTACTCCTACCAGTATCTGAATTACGCCTCGGCCTGCATTGAAATGACGGCCAAATGCGCTGACAAAAATGCAGCGATGCGCTTCATGGATCTATTCTATGATCCTTACTACAGTATGCAAGCGCTGTTTGGTTCTGTGGGCGAGTGCATCAAGGACAATGGCGACGGCACCTACGCTGTGCTGCCCCCGGCCGATGCTTCGATGGACCCCGGCACCTGGAAGTGGACCAGCGCCTTCGCGGACATCGCCCCGATGTATATGTCAGACTCGCTGAACCTCACACTGGGCACCGACATGCAAGCCATCGCAAAGCAGGATGAGGTCACCAAGGCATATACCGACGCCGTTGATCCGAAGAACCTGTGGCCCGGTGTGTTCATCAAATACTCCGATGAAGACAACACCACTATCGCCAACATTCGCACCGACCTGCTCTCCGTCTTCCAGACGAAGTATGCCGAGTGGGTCACTTCCGGCGGCGTGGAAACCCAGTGGGATGATTATGTGAAGAAGCTCAATGACGCCGGCCTGACCGAGTGCCTCTCGATCATGCAGAAATACTACGACGATTATATCAGCAAGCAGTAGTTCATTGAAACAAGGGCGGGTGCGCCATCACAAGCGCACCCGCCAATGCGAGGTATGCCCATGGCAACAAAACTAACCGTCATCGGTAACAAGAAGCCTGTTTCACCCATTATGAAATTCGGCATGAAGCACATCGTTAAGCCTTATCAGCTCTGGTTGATGCTGCTTCCCGCCATTGTTGTGATCTTCATCTTCAACTACGTACCAATGTATGGCATCCAACTTGCGTTCCGCGATTTCGTAGCAAACAAGGGCCTTACAGGCGGGCCTTTTGTGGGCATGAAGTATTTCAATAAGTTCATCAACTCCTTCCAGTTCTGGAATCTGATTCGCAACACAATCACACTGAGCGGTTTCTCCATCCTGGTCGGGTTCCCAATGCCCATTATCCTGGCTTTGATGCTGAATCAAATAAGAAATGAACGATACAAGAAAATACTCCAGACAACCATCTATTTTCCCCACTTCATCTCAACAGTAGTCATGGTTGGTCTTATCGTGGTGTTTCTGTCGCCTAACACCGGCGTTGTGGGCAATTTGGTCAACAAGCTAGGTTACGGGAAAAACCTGCTGGGTGCTGACACTTTCGTACCGGTCTATGTGCTCTCGGATGTGTGGCAGCATGCGGGCTGGGGTAGCATCATTTATCTGGCGGCACTGTCTTCGGTGGATACACAGCTATATGACGCCTGCATCATTGACGGTGCAAAAAAGTGGCAAGTCATCTGGCACATCGATATCCCCTGCCTGATCCCAACGATCATCATTTTGTTCGTGCTGAGCATGGGCAATATCTTGGGCGTAGGCTTTGAAAAGGCCTTCCTGATGCAGAACAACCTGAACCTGAAGGCTTCGGAAATCATCCAGACCTATGTGTACAAGATTGGCATTACATCCAATCAATACAGTTATTCCGCAGCCATCGGCGTGTTTAACACGGCTGTGAACTTCATCTTCTTGACTGGCATGAACTATCTGGCCAAGAAGGTGTCACATGTCAGCCTGTGGTAAGGCTGAAAACCAGACGGGAGTAAGCAGCATGAATATCGAACGCCGTTTTTCGCAGAAGCCATTGTCCGATAAGATTTTTGATATTGCAATTGGAACGATCTGCGTATTCATCTTCGTATCCATTGCCTACCCGCTCTACTTCGTGCTGCTGGCCTCTGTCAGCAACGCCAACCTGGTGGCGCAGGGAAAGGTTCTGTTTTATCCGAAGGGATTCAGTTTGTTTGGTTATAGCAAGATCTTCGAAGACGCCCGCATCTGGATTGGCTACCGCAACACGATCATTTTCACCGTTGCCGGCACGATCCTTAACATGGTGCTGACATTGCCGGCAGCATACACGTTATCGCGCAAGGATTTTAAGGCTCGCAGGCCAATCATGCTGGCATTTGTGTTCACAATGTATTTTAGCGGCGGCCTGATCCCAACCTATCTGTTGATCAAGGGACTCGGCATTGATGACTCGATGTGGGTTTATATCGTCCCGTTTTCTGTGAATGTGTTC
>JAEYYW010000063.1 GCA_023428265.1 Bacillota bacterium
GCCATGTGCTGCCGGTGAACAAAAACCTGGGGCCGCCGGTGCAAACAGAGCTCAGCCGAACCATGCTGGCCGAATTGATCCAAAGAAGCGCAGCCGTGGGCATGATGCATGAATGCCTGTGCCGCTCCGTGGGCAGCTGCGCCGAATACCCGAAGGATCTGGGCTGCCTGGTACTGGGCGAGGCAGTCCGCTCCCTGCACCCCGGATTGGGCAGAGCGGTCAGTCAGGAGGAGGCGATGGCGGCGGTAGACCGCGCCCTGGCCCTGGGCCTGTCGCCGATGGTCGTGCACTTCAAAGGTGACGCGCTACTGTGGAGTCTGGAGCACAGCAAAATGCTCACGATCTGCTTTTGCTGCCCTTGCCACTGCCTGTTGCGAGATGTGATGAACCTGCCCGGCGTGGGCGGCTCGCGATTGACCGGGCTGCCCGGCGTGACCGTTGCGTTTGACAGGCAGCTGTGCACCGGCTGCGGCCTTTGTGCGGAAACGTGTGTTGCAGGCGCGATCCATATGGACACCGGCAACCCAACAGTCGGCCATATCCGTTGTGTGCGCTGCGGGCGCTGCGCAATGGTGTGCCCTTCCGGCGCGCTGAAGTTGCAGATCACCGAGGATGCGAACGCCGGGCAGTTGATCAAGGAATATCGCAAAAGAACGAAAGAGAAAGGCGTTTTCCGATAAGCTGCGCGGCTGCCAGCCTATCGTTCGAGCGGCCGGATTTAAGACTCATTCCACTGGAAAAATTGTTCATTCCCCGTTCATATGATCTTTATGTCCGCTTAACAATCCTCATGGACTACGGCATGGCGATCATGTATAATTGTCCATCGGGAGGGAGCAAGATGTACTCGGAAAAAGATTATCTTGACGCAACCGTAAAGCAGCGTCGCTTCACCCTTCTCTTTGTCCTGATCGCTGTTGTATTGGTCGGCCTGCTTGTGGCTGACCAATTCTGGCGTCTGCTCTGGTTGAGCTATGTGTCCGCCGGCATGCTGGCAATCCTCTCGGTGTTCCTGTGGGGCACCATCGGCGTGCGGCTCTACTGCTGGCGGAAGTTTCTGCGCGAAATGAATGCCGGGCTGGAGCGCTCGGTGGAGGGCGTGATCGGCTCCATCGACGAAGATGAAACCACAAAAGAAGGCATTGAATTCAGAGCATTGCGGCTGCTCACCGGCGACGAAGCAGACAAGGCCGGCGGCAGGCTCTTATATGTGGACTCATCCCGTTTTCCGCTGAAAGCCCAGGAAGGCCAGAAGGTCTCCTGCCGGATTTTTGGCAACTATGTGAAGGAAATCGAAGTTTTGGAGGAACGCTGATGGCTTCTCCCGGCGGCGTACTGGTTTGCGTTACGCGGCAAATCTCCTGCGAACGGTTGATCCGCCAAGGTGCAGAACTGGCCAGACAGATCAATTGCCCTTTGAACATCGTCCATGTGGCAGGCACCGGCGCAAGCCTTTTGGGTAACCCCAGTGAAAGCGAGGCGATGGAATACTTGTTTACCATTGCCAAGCAGCATGGCGCCGACCTCAACGTGCTCCGATCCGACAATGTGCTGGAGACACTGACCCGGCTGGCCAGGGAGTTCAAAGCGTCTCACATCGTGATGGGCGAATCCCGCCAGAGCATCAAGGAAGACGAAAGCATCATCTGGCGGCTCAGAGCCGCGATGCCCGACGTGCAGGTGACCGTTGTGTCCTCTTATGAGTAGCCTGTGAGCATAGTATTCATCAACGAACAATCTTGTTTCGATCCCTGGCGCAATCTTGCGCTGGAGGAGTGTCTGCTCAGCGCTTGCGGAGAGAGGGACGCTTATCTTTACCTGTGGCAAAACGCACAGACCGTTGTGATCGGCCGAAACCAGAACCCTTGGCGGGAGTGCCGCACCGAGCTGCTGGAGCAGGAAGGCGGCAGGCTGGCCCGCCGCATCACAGGCGGGGGCGCGGTGTATCACGACCTGGGCAATCTGAATTTCTCCTTCATTGCTGGCAAGGCCGTCTATGATGTTCCCCGGCACTTGAAAGTGGTGCTGGAAGCTGTGCGGAGCGTGGGCGTGCAGGCGGAGTTTTCCGGCAGGAATGATATCCTGAGCAATGGGCGCAAGTTTTCCGGCAATGCCTTTGCTCACCGGCAAAATGGCTCGCTGCACCATGGCACACTGCTGATCTCCGCAGACATGACTTTGCTGGGCCGCTACCTGCAGCCCTCGCAGGCCAAGATGGCCTCCAAAGGCGTGCAGAGCGTGCAATCGCGGGTGGTGAACCTATCGGAGTTAAGCACCGCCGCAACGGTGGAAAACCTCCGGCTGGCGCTGAAAGAATCCTTTCAACAGGAATATGGGCCGCATGGTGAGTCCGACGGTTTCTCCCTGGTGGATCCGGCGTTGTTTGAGACACTGCATAACCGCCAGCGCAGTTGGGAGTGGCGCTTCGGGCAGACGCCACGGTTTGATGTCGCTCTGGAGTGTCGCTTTTCATGGGGCGGCGTGGAGATTGAGCTGATCAACCGCGACGGCCGGGTGGCCGAAGCCAAAGTGTTTTCCGATGGGATGGATGAATCCCTGTTTCCACTGCTGGCCGGGGCGCTCACCGGGAAGCAGTTCTCCCCCGCCGCACTGGCCGCCGCATTGCGCTCCGCAAGTTACCGGCCCGAGGCCTGTGACATGGCCCGATGGCTGGAAGATAGCGATTTCTGAATCAAATGCATGATTTCTTGCGAACAGGAAAAAGTATATTTAAAATCCTGGAAAGTGGTGAAATCATGGCTGATCAGAAGAATAACAACAAGAACAACCAGCAGCAGTCGCAGCAGCAAAGACAGCAGCAGCAACAGCAACAGCAACAGAAACAGCAGCAGAGGCAGCAGCAGCAAAGACAAAGCTCAGACCAATGCTCACGGGATGACAACTGCAGATCCGAATGACAAATCCACGAGCTTCCGGCCTCAGTCGGGAGCTTTTTTCATCAGCGGAATATATAAAGGAAAATCTGAATAAGTTCAGAATGTATGCTATGGGATGACAGAAACATGATCAGGAGGGGCTATCAATGCCAGAAAACAGAACCGTAAACATAAGCTTGCTGAAGCCGACCGCTGTATACCTCTTTGCCGGCTACTTTTTCTGGCCCTTCTGCCTGATCGGCCTGGCCATTGAAAAGGAGGATGACTTCATCCGGTTCCATTGCGCGCAGGGGATGGCCTTCTTTTTTCTTCAGATTATCCTTGGCGCGCTCATTTTCTTCTTTTCGGCCACCGCATGGATGATCCTGCCGATTCCACTGCTTGTGCTCTCCATTCTGGCATCCGTCGCGGCCTGCGTGTTTGGGATCATTGCCATTGTGAAAGCAGCCAAGGGTGAGAAGTATCATATCCCGCTGGTGGGGTCATTTGCAGAGAAGCATATGATAAACTGGCTGCTCAACTTCTGATCAGCAACAATCTGTTACTGCTGGCTCATGCCCCATGGTCAAGACCAGTCAAACGGTATAGAAAAGCCCGTTTCCCGCTGGATGGATCCGTGTTTGTCTCGATCCGGATCATGCCGGATTCCAGGATGCGGATGCATGCGGTATTCTCTTCGTCAACCTCAGCGGTTATTTCCGCCATTCCAAGGGTCTCGAGGCAATAGGCAGACAAACCAGCAAACACCTCGCGGCCATACCCATGCCCCCAACAGGCTTCCTCAAGGCGGAACCCAATCTCGCCTCCAACCACCGCGCAGGAGCCGACCAGGCGCCCTGTGGCTGCCTGTTCTAGCGCCATCACCAAAAAATCATTGTCCCGCCGCGTGTATGCGTCGAGTATGCGGCACAACTCCTCTTCGGACTCCTCAATGGATTTGGCCCGACCGGTAATATAGCGCATGACCTTTTCATTGGCCTGCATCTGGCACAAAAAATCACTGTCGCCCTGCCGAAACCGGCGGGCAATCAATCGGGGAGTATGAAAGAACTCTTCTGACACATTCATCAATCTTTATAGAGCTGGTCTGCCTGGCTCTTGAAAAAGTCCCTCAGCATCGACATGGAATCCATCAGCACTGGCATCTTGTCCAGATCCAGCTTGGAAAACAACGCTTCCATCATTTGCTCGTGATATTGCGCATGGTGGTCATAAGCCATGCGGCCGGTTTCAGTGAGCTCTGCGGTCACCTTTCTCCTGTCGGAACCGTGGCGCTGACGGGTGATGAAACCCTTGTCTTCCAGCCTCTGCACCGACACGGTGAGCGTGGGCAAAGTTATGCGCAGTTTCCTGGCGATATCGCTCATCTGCGCGTTTGGGTTGTTGCCGATGGCCTCCAGAATGTGCATCTCCGACATTGTCAGAGCGTTTCCTGCCAAGCCTTCAATGGTCTTGTGTTCCAGCTTGAGGATATCGTTGAAAATGTCAACGAGCAGCTCATTGATCACCTGTTTGCATTCGTGCAGTTCCATTTGACCCTCCGGTTTTCGGCGCATCGGTGGCACGCCGGATCAGGCATAATTTCGCAATCTAAATCATTATACGGTAGATTCTTCATGAAGGCAACGGAATTTAACCGTTCAGGTTGGTTTTTCCACGCGGGGAATGGTCAATATTTATGGTATCTTCATGAATTGCCAAAGAGATTCATGATATAATCGCAACGTATATTTGATGACCAAAGCAACTGGAGGATAACCATGAATCAAAAAAAGAAGGGCTGGATTTGGATCACCGCATTGCTGGTGATTGTGTTTGCAGGAGCAGCGTTTCTACTGCCCGTGCTGCTTCCCACAGGTGATCTGAATCTCACACAGCAGCAATATAAGGCCGAAAAGGTGACAAAAGGCGACATTCAGGTGACGGTGCACGGCACCGGCTCCGTCGAAGCGATGGATACGAGCACCGTTACGGCCAGCACCGCCGGCATCGTAGATCAGGTTTTTGTTGAAAACGGCGATGCGGTGAAGGCCGGCCAGCTGATCGCGATGCTGGACGACGATGCGGCGAACACCAAGATAGACTCGCTCAAGGAGCAGATTGTCACGCAGGACGCCACCATTGCCAGCCTGCGGGCAATGCCCGGCGCCAAATATCTGACCGCCCCGGTGGATGGCCGCGTGACGGCGGTGTATGCCGCCAAAGGGGAAGACGCCGGTTTGTCGATGAGCAAAAAGGGCGCGCTGCTGGTGCTCTCCACCGACGGAAGGATGAAAATCTCCTTCAAGCCAAAGGACGGTGTCTCCATCACTTCCGGTGCCCAGGTGAAGGTCGTGATTGGTTCGGTGACGAAGCAAGGCTTCATCACCGAGGTGCCGGGCCGCGCCGGTGAAAACGCCGAGGCCGTGATCAATGACGATTCACTCACGGTCGGAAAAACTGCCGTCATCCAGGATGCAAAGGGTTCTGAGCTTGGCCAGGGGGCGCTCGAAATCAATCGCCCGCTGCTGGTCACAGCCACGACCGGCAAGGTGGATGCGGTCTATGTGAAGGCAGGCGCTAAAGTGAAAGCCGGCAAGAAGCTCATAAAGCTCACCGGCTCCATCCTCAACCCGGAATTTGAAGCCCAGATTGTCAAGCGGCAGCAATTGCAGGACGATCTGGATCAGGCATATGAAGACCTGAAAGATCTGAGCATCGCCGCGCCGACCGACGGCATCATTGCCGGCCTGTCCATCGCGGACAAAGGCGCCGTGCAGGAAGGCGCGGCAGTGTGCAAAATCGAGCAGACCGCCACCTTCAAGCTGGTGGTGGCCGTGGATGAGCTGGATGTCCCCAAGATCGCCATCGGTCAGAAGGCCACGGTGAAAATTGACGCGCTGCCCGGGGAGGAGGCCACCGGCGAGGTAATCAGGATCGCTCCCATCGGCGTGAAGGCAAATGAAGTGACCACCTATAACGTCACGCTCAAGCTCACCTCCCCCGCCGGCACACTGGCCATGATGAGCGCCTCGGCTGATATCGAGGTAGCCTCCAAGACCGGCGTGCTGCTGGTTCCCGTGGAGGCTGTGCACACAGTGAACGGCAAATCCTGGGTGTATGGCGCGATGAGCCAAGACATCCGCGAGGATCAGGCGAATCCTTCCAAGTCCAACCGGGCAGGGCTGCGCACCATGTTCAGCGGCGGCAGCAAGCAAGGCGAAGCCAAAAGGCCCATGATCGACGTGACGGTGGGCTTGGTGAGCGACACCTGGGCAGAGATCCTGTCCGGGTTGAACGAGGGAGACGAAGTGGCCCTGCCTGTTTCCCAAAACTCCATGGCAAATATGATGGGTTTCGGCGGCATGGGCCCAGGCCGGGGCGGCAGCGGGGCCGGTGATTGACATGATCAACCTGACAGAAATCCGAAAAACCTATTGGATGGGCACAAACGAGGTGCGCGCGCTGGACGGTGTGACACTGACCATCGACGAGCGCGAATTTGTGGCGATCATCGGGCCCTCCGGCAGTGGCAAGTCCACGCTGATGAACATCATCGGCTGCCTGGACGCCGCCGACAGCGGGGTCTATCTGCTGGATGGGCAGGACGTGAGCTGCATCAGCGACCGGCAGCTGGCCATCGTGCGCAACCGCAAGATCGGTTTTATCTTTCAGCAGTTCAACCTGCTCCCAAAGCTAACAGCCTATGAAAACGTGGAGCTGCCGTTGATTTATCAGGGCCTGGGCCGGCAGGAACGCCGCAAAAGGGCCGAAGAAGCGCTGATGAGCGTGGGTTTGAGCGATCGCATGCACCATCGCCCAAGTGAGCTTTCCGGCGGGCAGCAGCAGCGCGTGGCAATTGCGCGGGCACTGGCAACCCACCCGGCGCTGCTGCTGGCAGACGAACCCACCGGTAACCTGGACAGCAAGTCTGGCCGGGAGATCATCGGGCTGCTGAAGGAGCTGCACAGCCGCGGCAACACAATCGTGCTGATCACCCACGACCCCTCCGTTGCCGCCGAGGCACCCCGCAGCGTGCGGATCTCTGACGGCAAAATTGTGGAAGACACGGCGTGGGTCGGCAGGCAGGAGGCGGCGCAATGAAATTCGCACAGGCATTCAAGATGGCATTCAGCGCAATCCTGGCAAACAAAATGCGCTCCTTCCTCACCATGCTGGGCATCATCATCGGCGTGTTTTCCGTCACCGCCCTGATCACCGTGGGCCAAGGCACCAACACCTTCGTCACATCCTCGGTGCAGGGTCTTGGGTCCAACATGCTGATCGGAATGATCACGGCCAAGAAACCATATGAGCTCACGCTGGAGGACCTCTACAGTCTCAGAAACACAGGGGGCATCGGCGACATCTCGCCGATGATCAGCTCCAATACAAAGGCAAAAGCGGGCACCAACACCTATGACACCAGCGTGGAAGGCGTTGCCCCCGGTTATGACGCAATCCGCTCCCTGGCTGTGGCCGAAGGCCGCTTCCTGGCCCAGTCCGACCTGGATCGCCGTGGCGCGGTGGCCATCATCGGCACGGAGCTTGCCGATAACCTTTACGGCACCCGCGATGCCGTGGGCAACACAGTGACGTTGCTGGGCCGTGACTTCCTGGTCGTGGGTGTGCTGGAGGAAAAAGGCAGCTCCATGGGGATGTCCAACGACAACAGGGCGATTATCCCCTTCACAACGGCGCAGCGGCTCATGAAGCGCATGCAGATCAACCAGATCTTTGCCTCCTCCGCGTCTGCCGACTCGGTCAACGCGGCGCAGGATGAGCTGGAGAAGTTTCTCAAACGCCGGCTGCCCGGCGACGATGATTATCGCGTTTTTAACCAGACCGACATCCTGGGTGTGCTGGACACCATCACCGGCACTCTGACCGCTGTGCTTGGCGGCATCGCGGGCATATCGTTGCTGGTGGGCGGCATCGGCATCATGAACATCATGCTGGTCTCCGTCTCCGAGCGCACCCGCGAGATCGGCATCCGCAAGGCCATCGGCGCGCAGCGGAGCGACATCATGCTGCAGTTCCTGATTGAAGCCGTGATGATTTCCATCACCGGCGGCTTGATCGGGCTTTATCTGGGCTATATCGGCACCATCGTGATGAGCCATTTCTTTGGCATGGCGCTCACAATCACGCCGGGCATTGCTGCCCTCGGTCTGTCCTTCTCCATCGGCGTGGGTGTGATCTTCGGCAGCTACCCGGCCAACCGGGCCGCAAAGCTCAGGCCGATCGAAGCTCTGCGCTACGAATGATCCCCAAAAACCGATACCGACAGCCCCTGCACCCAGGGGCTGTTTTTTCATCAGTTCTGCCGATGCACCCGATCAAAAACCCCAATGGCAAAAAGCGTCTTCTTTGCTTGTTGCCGCATCCGGCAAGTGTTATAATCCGGCAAAACAATCAGGAGGAGATCAAATGGACGTTTCAGTGGTAAACATCCAGCAGAAGTTTGGCTTGATTGGCAGCCAACACAAGTACAAGGCCGTCGCCCGCATGAACAACTACCTATTCAAACTGGTGAAGATGCAGCGGGAGTTTGTGTGGCACACCCACGAGGAGACCGATGAGGTGTTCCTCGTGTTCGGCGGCAGGCTCACTATTGAGCTCAGAGAGAAAACATTGCGCCTGGGCCCCGGCGACATGGTGTCGATCCCAAAGGGTGTGGAGCACAAGCCTTCCAGCACGGAAGAATGCCTGATCATGCTGGTTGAGCCGGACACCACGGTGAACACCGGCAGCGCCGGCGGCGCCCTCACCGACGATGATGTGGAGTGGATCTAGCAAAGGAGCCCCGGGCAAAAGCCCGGGGCTCAGCTTATTGCAGCACATGGAGAAAGCATCTGGGTTTCTGGGTTACATTAAGCCCCCGTGCTGTTGCTTTGAGCGCTCTGCGGCACCAGGCGCACATCACCGCTCTTGCCAAATCCGCCACGCTTGGAATAAAGCACCGAGCCTGCCACAACCAGCAAACAGATGATGCCGGTGATGATCATGCCGATGTTGGTGCCCTTCCATTGCAGCTGCACCAGCACCGGTGCGGCAAGCAGGGAAACAAGGTTGATCACCTTGATCATCGGGTTCAGAGCCGGGCCGGCGGTGTCTTTCAGCGGGTCGCCCACCGTGTCGCCCACGACGGCCGCTTTGTGGGCGTCGGAGCCTTTGCCGCCATGCAGTCCGTCTTCAATCGTTTTCTTGGCGTTGTCCCACGCGCCGCCTGCGGTGGACATAAACACAGCCAGCAGCTGGCCGGAAAGGATCACACCGGCAAGCGCGCCGCCCAGCGCCTCAACACCCAGGAATATGCCCACAGTCAAGGGGGTGAGGATAGAAATCAACGCCAGGCTGATCAATTCTTTCTGCGCAGCGCCGGTGCAAATCGTCACCGGCTCCTGATAGTCAGGCTTCACCTTTCCCTCCATCAAGCCGGGAATCCGGAACTGCCTGCGCACAACCTCAACGATAAGGCCGGCGGCGCGGGCCACGGAGTTGATGATCAGAGAGCTGAACAGCCACGGCACCGCCGCGCCGATCAACGCGCCGATGAACACGGTGGGCTCGGAGATCCGGATGCCGGTCTGCATCAGCGTATGGATCGCTTGCCCGGCGCCGGCCAGCTGGGTCTGCTCCCTGGAAACATCGGTCAGGAACGAACCAAACAGCGACACCGCCGCAATGACGGCAGAGCCAATGGCCACACCTTTAGTGATGGCCTTCGTGGTGTTGCCCACAGCGTCCAGGTGGGCCATGACCTCGCGGGACTTTTCATCCAGACCAGACATCTCCCCCACGCCGTTTGCGTTGTCGGCGATGGGGCCGAAAGAGTCCATCGCCACATTGTTGCCGGTGAGCGTGAGCATGCCGATGCCGGTCATCGCCACGCCATACAGGATGTGGGTTACACCTTGCCCCCAGTAAATCAGCACAGAGGTCAGAATCATGGCGGCGATGATCAGCGTCTGCCACACCGAAACTTCATAACCGGTGGCAAGGCCCCTCAAGATCAGGGTGGCCGAACCGGTGCGGGAAGAATCGGCAATGTCTTTCACAGGCTTGTAGTGCGTATCGGTGAAGTATTTCGTCACCTCATCCAGCAGGATCGCCAGCACGATGCCCGCTCCGACGGAGAAGAAGGCGCGCCATTCGTTCATATAGAAGTGCGCCAGCAGTGCGAATGCCACAATGCACATTGCGGCAGACGCGTAGAAACCCTTGTTGATTGACTTCATGGCGTCATAGTTGCGGTCGGTCTTTTTGCCGCGCACAAGATAAGTGCCGATGATGCTGGAGAGCACACCGATGCCGCGCACAAGCAGCGGGAAGACAATCCACTTGATCTCACCGGTGACACCCATCAGTGCCAGGCCCAGAATCAAGCCGGACACAATCGTGACTTCATAGGATTCAAAAATGTCTGCCGCCATCCCGGCGCAATCGCCCACATTGTCACCCACAAGATCGGCAATAACCGCCGCGTTGCGGGGGTCATCCTCCGGCACACCGGCCTCCACCTTGCCAACAAGATCGGCACCCACGTCGGCAGCCTTGGTATAAATGCCTCCGCCCACGCGCATAAACAGTGCCAGCAGCGTGCCGCCGAAGCCAAAGCCCAGCAGAGCGTCGGGGGCAGCCATGCCAAACACGATGAAAATCAGCGTGCCGCCCAGCAGGCCAAGGCCATCGGTCAGCATGCCGGTGATTGTGCCGGTGCGGTAAGCGATCTTCAGCGCCTCAGCAAAACTGCTGCGGGCGGCGGCAGCCACGCGCACGTTGCCCTGCACTGCCATCCGCATGCCGAACTGGCCCACCATCAGCGAAAAGCAGGCGCCCATGATAAACGCCACGGCGCGGCCCAGGCCCACGATGATCTTGATTGAGTCTTCCGAATAGGTGGAAAAGCGCTGCATTGCTTCTTCCGTTGGCTTGACAATATAAACGGAGAAGAACAGGACGACGGTGAATACGGCGATCAACGGAATGATCGTCTTCAATTGTTTGCCCAGATAAGCGTTTGCACCGGTTCGGATCGCTTTCCAGACCTCCTGCATCCCTTCTGTGCCCCGGTCGGCCGCCATGACCTGCCTGCGCAGCAGCAGCGCATAGGCCAGGCCTGCGAATGCGATCAGGAGCACGACCCAGATTGCGATGGTCTCAAATTGGGTTGCGTGTAGACTTGCCATGTCCATCTGCTCCTTAGTTCTAAAATTGTAATACCACATAAAGCCGGTAGTAATCATATGACAAACAGAATAAATTGTAAATCAAAATATTGGTAGAATTCGAAAGATATGAGGTGATCAAAACACCAGGCAAAGCATGGCTGTCTGTGGCTTCACAAGAGGCGCCCAATGCCGATTTACATGCGGCTTGCAGCGCCTGATTTGGACCTTTATTGCTTCTTTCTGAAAATGAAATCCCGCTGGATCAGGAAGTTGGAGGTGAACAGCAGCACGTCCACAATTTGCTTGGAGATGAACGCGTAAATGCCGAACTCCCTGTTGATAAATGGCACCAGATTCATAGCGATCAGTGTGTTGCAGGAGGCCAAGGCCACATATTTCAACAAAGGCTTGTAATCATATTTGCCAGACTGCTTGTTGTCTTTGAATACAATGTTCTTGTTCAAAAAGTAGCCCACGATTGCGCCGGATGCGCGTGCGATGACCGTGGCTAGCATCACCTTGTTTTGCGTCAGCAAATAGCCAAAAAGGAAAAAAACACCATTATCTGTCAGCATTGTGACAGCAGATGCCGAGACGAACTTGAGCGGCAGCAGCACGATCCGGAAGATATCCACAAAACGGTCCCACAGCCGGGATTCGCACTCGTAGTCGTAGGCTGCCGCAACAGGCACGCTGACGGTCTTGATGCCCATATGCTGCAGATTGAGCAGCATATTGATCAGCAGCTTGCAGCTGTCACCCTTCAGGTCCAGAAAAGCAGGCACATACTGGGAAGGAATTGCCCGTAGGCTTGCCCATGGATCGCCCACCTTGCGCCCGTGCACAATTGTGAAGGCCAGAGCCGCCAGGCCTCTCACCAGGTTGGTGAACAGCCCAAGCTTCGGATTGCGCCGCCTGCTTGCCATCACAAGCCTGTCACCGGAAGCACGAAACGCATCGGCAACATTAAGCACATCCCCAACGCCGAAACCATCTTCCGGCTCAAAAACAATCACGCCGGGCAGCTTGTCCATCCAATCTGCGCGGAACCGCTCCAACCCCGCGCGCAAGCCGCCGCACGGTTTATGCTCCGCCACATCGCAGCCGATTGTTTCCGCCTGCTGCCTTACCGCTTGATCACCTGCCTGCACAGAAGCGATGATGGGATAACCCACTGCTATGAACTCCTTGGCCATGGCAATAAGCTCCGCACTTCCATCGAAGTGGGAGAAGAGGATGGCGGGAAGGGGCTGCTGTTTAGCATTGGCCATATGGGCTCAGGTTCTCCCTCCGCCCCCTTCGGGGCACCTCCCTCAACGAGGGAGGCAAGTTGTTCATGATCAAGCCGTACTTGTCCCCCGCTTTGAGGGGGATGTCGCCGAAGGCGATAGGGGGAGTTATCACTTTCCCCACACCACTTTGTTGATGATCTTCACATAACTCTGGATGATCTTGACCACCTTCACCGACACATTGCGGTCGTGGTAGTCGTTTGCCAGTTCCACAGGCTCATTGTTCTGCTTCATCGCGCGGGCCAGCTCGATGGACTGCACGATGTCCTGCTCGGTCACACCGCCCACGATCACGGTGCCCTTGTCAAGCACCTCGGGCCGCTCTGTGCTGGTGCGGATGAGAATGCCGGGAAAACCAAGGATTGCCGATTCCTCGCTCAGCGTCCCGCTGTCAGACAGCACGCAGAAGGAGTTCATCTGCAGTTTGTTATAAGCAAAAAACCCGAAGGGCTTCAGCTGTCTGACGAGCGGATGGAATTGGAAGTTCCTGTCCTCAATGCGTTTCCAGCTACGCGGGTGGGTGGAATAAACCACCGGCATGCCATACTTTTCAGCGGCAAAGTTGATCGCGTTCATCAGGCTCAGGAATGTCTTCTCGTTGTCGATGTTTTCCTCCCGATGGGCGGAAACGAGGATGTAGTTATCCGGCGACAGATTCAGCTCTTCCAGCACCTTACTGGCGGTAATGCTCTCCATGTGCCGGTGGATCACCTCCGGCATCGGCGAGCCGGTGACATAAAGGTGCTCCTTGCGGAAGCCCTCGCTCAGCAGATAACGCCGGGAATGCTCGGTATAAGGCAGATTGATGTCGCTGATGTGGTCCACTATCTTGCGATTGATCTCCTCCGGCACATTCTGGTCAAAGCACCGGTTGCCTGCCTCCATATGGAAGATCGGAATCTTCAGCCGCTTGGCCGGGATGGCCGCCAGGGCGCTGTTGGTATCCCCTAGTATGAGAAGCGCGTCGGGTTTGAGCTCCGCCAGCACATCCCAGCTTTTGGCGATGATGTTGCCCATCGTCTCGCCCAGGCTTGCGCCCACCACGCCCAGATAACGGTCCGGCGCGCGCAGGCCCAGCTCCTCGAAGAACACCTCATTGAGCGTATAGTCCCAGTTTTGGCCGGTGTGCACCAGCACATGGTCAAAATAACGGTCACAGGCCTTGATGACCTCGCTCAAGCGGATGATCTCCGGGCGGGTGCCCACGATCGTCATGACTTTCAGTTTTTCCTGCATTTCAGACCTCCAACCAGTAGGTGTCGGGGTTGGCCGGGTCAAACACCTCGTCAGACCAGAACAACGTGATCACATCGGTCTGTCCAACATTGGTGATGGAGTGTGTATAACCGGTGGGGATATCCACGATGGACAGCTCCCTCCCATTCACCGGATACTCCAGCACCTCTTCCCCGCCAATCTTCCGGAAACGGATCACGGCGTCGCCCTCAATTACAATGAACTTCTCCACCTTTGTGTGATGCCAGTGGTTGCCCCGAGTGATGCCCGGCTTTGTCCGGCTCACAAAGATTTGCCCAAAGCCCGGCTGCTTGATCAGCTCTGCCAGCCAACCCCGGTTGTCGTGTTTCATCTCCGGTTGGCGGGTAAACTCGTTTTCCGGCAGATAAGACACATAAGTGGCATAGAGCGCCCGCATTGTGGCTGAGTTGAAATCGGGCAGTGTCAGCGTCTCGCGGCTCATGCGGAAAGACATCAGGATATCGGCAAGCTCGCCCAGCGTCAAGCTGTGCACCACGGGTACAAAACAATAGCCGTCCTCCCCCACATGGACATTGCCGCCCAGTACCGCCAGGAACTCCTTGAGAAGGTCCCCGATATAAACCAGGTCCAACCGCTTTTCAGGGTCATTGACCTGGATCGGCAAACCCCGCGCGATGTTGTGGCAAAACGTTGCTACAACCGAGTTATAGTTGGGGCGGCACCATTTGCCAAACAAGCCCGGCAGCCGGTAGACCAGCGCCTGCGCACCGGTGCGTGCCGCCCAGTCAAATGCAATTTGCTCGGCGGCTCGCTTGCTCATGCCATAGGGATTGTCCAGCGCCGCCTGTGTGGAAGACGTGAGCACCACAGGGATCCGCTTGCCATGCCGCTCCAGCAGATCCAGCACCAGGCCCGTGAAGCCCCGGTTGCCGCTGTCAAACTCCGACGGGTCCTGTGGGCGGTTCACACCGGCCAGGTGGAACACAAAGTCTGCCCGCGCAAGAGCCTGTTCCAGCTCCGCCTCATCATAACCCACGTCAAAGGGCAGCACCTCATGCTCCTTGTGATTGGAAAGCTCCGCCGTCAGATTGCGGCCCACGAAACCAGCGGCGCCGGTCACAACGACCACGCTCATTGCCCTACCCCCACGCTCACCTGCTCCTGCATGTAGGGCAGTTTCATCAGCAGCTCCTTAACCTGTGGAATGTCCAGTCTTGTCGTGTTGTGGCTGGTGTATTCCCAACCATAGTCAATCTTCACATCGCCCTCGATGAAATACTTGTCGTAGTTTAATGTGCGGTTATCGGCAGGAATCCGGTAATACTCGCCCAGATCTTCCGCGACACGCATTTCCTCCCGGGTGAGCAGTGTTTCATAAAGCTTTTCACCATGGCGTGTGCCGATCACTTTGATCGGCCAATCCGGCACACCCATCAGCTCCGCCACCGCCCGGGCAAGGTCACCCACGGTGCTGGCAGGCGCCTTCTGCACGAAGATGTCGCCGGGCCGGGCTTTCTGATATGCATAAAGCACCAGGTCCACGGCGTCATCCAGCGACATGAGGTAGCGTGTCATGTTGGGGTCGGTAATTGTCATCGGCTGGCCGGAGCGGATCTGCTGGATAAACAGCGGGATCACCGACCCGCGGGAAGCCATCACATTGCCGTAACGGGTGCCGCAGATCACGGTCTTGTCTTCTTTGACCGTCCGGGAGCGCGCGACCATCGCCTTTTCCATCATGGCCTTGGAGATTCCCATGGCGTTGATGGGATAGACGGCTTTGTCGGTGGAAAGGCAGATGACCCGCTCCACACCGAACTGGATTGCCGCCTGCAGCACGTTGTCGGTACCCATCACGTTGGTCTTCACCGCTTCCATCGGGAAGAATTCGCAGCTGGGCACCTGCTTCAGCGCAGCGGCATGGAAAATATAATCCACGCCGTGCATGGCGGCGGCAATGCTGTTATAATCGCGCACATCACCCAGGTAGAAGGTTACTTTATCGCTCCGGAGCTCCTTGCGCAGATCGTCCTGTTTCTTCTCATCGCGGGAAAAGATGCGGATCTCTCCCACATCGGTTGAAAGGAATCGGCTTAGCACAGCCCCGCCGAAGGAGCCGGTGCCGCCGGTGATGAGGATTGTTTTGCCTGAGAACATGAGGTATTCCTACCTTTCCAGCATTATCTGAGCGGGCGCAGAGCCCCGCATGGACATTTACCGCCAGTCAACTCTACTGACTACTGACTACTGACCAAGCAGCTCCCTCACCAACTCCACGTACCCCTTTGTACACACTTCCCTGGTGTGGCGCTCTTCATACAACCTGCGGGCGTTACGGCCCATCTGCGCCAGCCCAGCCCGGTCCGTCGCCATGCGGAGGATCTGTTGGGCCATGCAGCTTGCGTCACCGTTATTCACGGTGAAACCACATTCATATCGGGCCAGATCGCGGGAAATGTCGGTGTCGGGATCGATGATTGCCAGAAGCGGCCGGCCAGCGGCCAGATAGCTGTAGGTCTTGCTGGGCACAGCCAACCCCTCCATGCCATGCTCCAGGCTAACCACAAAGCAGTCGGCATTGGCAAGCATGTCGGTATAGGCCTTTCCGGTGAGAAACCCGTGAAACGCAATGTTTGCCAAGCCCAACCGCGCGGCCTCGGCCTGAAGGCTCTCTGCCTTGTTGCCGTGCCCGGTGAACACAAAGCAGATCTCGTCGCGGTCTTTCAGGGCCGCGGCGCATTGCAGGATCGTGTCCATGTCCTGACAGGTGCCCATGTTTCCGCTGTATGCCACAACGAATGGCTGCTTGGCCTCTTCCGTGGGCTCGGTGTAGATGTTGGGCTCGCCGTCATACCAGTTGGGGATCACACGGATCTTCGCTTCATCGCGGGCCAGCCCGCTTTTCAGCATATACTGCTTCATCTCCGTGCCGATTGCCACAATGGCCGTGGCGCGGGGATAAACCAGGCGGTTCGTGAGCGTCATCACCCGGTCAATGGCGCTGCCAGGCTTAATGGCCTGCATAGCGATGGCCAGATCGGGGTAAAGATCATAGCAGGCAAAGATGAACTTCTTGCCAAACAGCAGGTTCATCAGCGCCGGCAGCAACGGCAACAACGGCGGAAGAGAATAAACAACGACCAGTTGATACCGCAGAAACAAAGGCCACCGCACTGCCATTGAGGCAATCAACGAGAAGTAGTTCAGAAGCCTTCCGATCTTGGATTTGCGGGAAAGCTGCAGATAGCCGACCCTGCGGATGAGCAGGCCGTTGTGCCTTTCCTTGCGCTGCACTTTGGCCTGGCCGGAAAAATACTCCTTGGGCATGCCGCACAGCACTTCCACATCCAGGCCGGCGGCTGCCAGGTCTTCGGCCATTTGGGTGACCAACACCGATGAGGTGACATATTCGGGGTAAAAGTACTGGTTCAGCACCAGCACGCGGTTTTGCTTGCTCATTTGTTTTCATCTCCGGCGGCGCCTTCGCGCACACCTTTTGCAGACAGCACATTGACAAACGTCAGAAACAGGATCTTTGCATCCAACGCAAAGCTGAGGTGCTGGGCATAATATCCATCCCTCTCGGCCTTCACCGGGATCGGCAGCTCGTCGCGGCCGGTCACTTGGGCCCAACCGGTGATGCCAGGCGTCACAGCGTTGGCATGCCACTGGTCGCGCTCGTCGGCCAGGTCAAACTGGTTCCAAAGCGCAGGCCTGGGGCCGATGAAGCTCATCTTGCCACTGAGAATGTTGAAAATCTGCGGCAGCTCGTCCATGCTGGATTTACGCAGAAAACGCCCCAACGGCGTGATATGGCTGGCGGGGTCTGTGAGCAGGTGTGTGGGGGTATCCTTCGGCGCATCCACATACATGGAGCGAAACTTGAAGATGAAAAATTCACTGCGGTTCTTCCCGATCCTCTTTTGCCGGAAGAACACCGGCCCCCTGCTGGTGAGCTTCACAAGCAGCGCCAGCACCAGCAGGATGGGTGATAGCGGGATGAAGAGCAGAATGGCAAACACCCTGTCCAGCAATGGTTTGAAAAATGTGGTATATGGAGTCTTTCTGATCACAGAATCACCGCTCATGCGTTTTCGTCGCCGTTCGTGAAGTTCGGCACGATTGTCTTTAAAATTTGCCGGATCTTATCGGCATGATTGTCGTGGTTAGCAAGATCGTTGAGCTTGCCCATCAGCTCGTCATAATCCACATCGGAAGGCTTTGTGATGAAGATCTTGGAAATACGGGTGGGCTCAGTTTCTTCTTCGGCGAGCAGCAGCTCTTCATATAGCTTTTCGCCTGGCCGAAGGCCTGTATAGACAATATGGATATCCACATCGGGCTCATAACCGGAGAGCCGTATGAGTTTCCTGGCAAGGTCGTCGATGCGCACCGGCTCGCCCATATCAAGCAGGAAGATCTCGCCGCCTTCCGCCAACGCGCCGGCCTGAAGCACCAACTGCACAGCCTCGGGGATTGTCATAAAATAACGGATGATGTCCGGATGCGTCACCGTAACAGGCCCGCCGTTTTCGATCTGCCGCTTGAACAGCGGGATCACGCTGCCGTTGCTGCCCAACACGTTGCCGAAGCGCACGGCCACAAACTCCGTTTCGCTCACCTTGTCCATCGCCAGGATGATGAGCTCCGCCACACGCTTGGAGCAGCCCATCACATTGGTGGGGTTCACGGCCTTATCCGTGGAGATCATCACGAACCGCTTCACACCGTAAATTGAGGCGCTTTCAGCCAGATTGAGCGTGCCAAACACATTGTTTTTCACTGCTTCCATCGGGTTGAACTCCATCAGCGGCACATGCTTGTGGGCCGCCGCGTGAAACACCAGATGGGGCCGGTAGAAGGACATCAATTGGTCAATGCGGTCACGGTCACGCACCGAGGCGATCACCACATCAAAGGAAAGCTCCGGATATTTGCGCTTGAGCTCCTGCTGGAGATCATAGGCGGAGTTTTCATACACATCCAGGATTACGAGCTTCTGCGGGCGATAGGTGGCAATCTGCCGGCAAAGCTCTGAGCCGATGGAGCCGCCCCCGCCGGTAACCAGCACGGTTTTGCCCTTGATGTAGCTGGCCACAGAGGTGGCGTCCAGCTCCACCGGGTCGCGGCCCAGCAGGTCTTCAATGCGCACTTCCCGGAGCTGGCCCAGCAGTGCCTGCTTGTTCATCAGTTCAAACAGCCCCGGCATGATCCGCAGATCGCAGCGTGTCTGCGTGCAAAGATCCAGAATCTCGCGGATCTGGCGGGGGCTTGCCGACGGCACGGCCACGACGATCTGGTCTATTCGCAGCGTTTGGGCCACCTCGGGAATGTCCTTGGTGAACCCGACAACCCGCACATCGCCGATGCGGCTGCCCTGCTTGGCCGGATCATCGTCAATTAGCCCAACGGCCTGACCCAGATGGGGGTGACCCTTGATTTCCGTCAGCATCATGCTGCCGGCAGTGCCGGCGCCCACAATCAAAATGCGGCGGTTGGACGCACCTTCCACACGGGTTGACTTGGCAAAGGAAAACTTGATGCGAAAAAAGCTCCTGCTGGCAAACAAATAGACCGTGTAGCCAAACAGAAACGCAAGCTCCATCTTGTAGAACACAACAGGTTTGAAAATCAAAACGACAACCAGAAGGAATGCATTGGATGTCAGAGACGAATAGATCGTTTTGAACAGCTCACCCACCGTGGCATGCTCCCACAGCGTGTCATACAAACGAAAGATATTGTTGACGATGATCGTGGTGAGCACAGTCGCAAAAGCGATACTGGTCCAGTAGGATTTCCCGGCAATGCCCGCAACGTATCTTACATAAAAATCAGAGCTTGACGTGAGGAAGTATGCCACGACCACCGCCAGCAGGCAGCCGACGATGTCCATAAAAAGCAGCAGGATTTGTCTTTTATATTTCTGCACAAAACGCTCCAGCTCTGCCTGCAAACAACTGCCTCCGGAAATTCGGAGGCGAATCAGGGCAGTTGAATAACGTTGCTATTATAATCCAAACAATCCATCTTGTACAGTTTTAGCTGATATATTACAAATGTATAAACAACGCCTATTGTAGCTGGCTGGGATTATTACGATTTCCGCGATAAAACACCCACCAAAGCCCTGAGGCCAAGCCGATAGCTGTCGGCGCCGAACCCGCAGATCTGACCAATGCACGCCGGGGCTGTGAAGGATTTCCTGCGGAACTCCTCGCGGGCGTGGATGTTGGACAGGTGCACCTCCACCGCCGGCAGCGCGACCGCCTTCAGAGCGTCCAGCAGCGCCACCGATGTGTGGGTATAGGCTGCCGGGTTGATCAGGACGCCGTCGAACTGCCCCAGCGCCTGCTGGATCCAGGACACCAGCTCGCCCTCCATATTGCTCTGACGGATCTCCACCTCCACGCCCAACACCTGTGCCTCGGCACGCACCGCCTCGCACAGGGCTTCATAATCGGTTTTGCCATAGACATCGGGCTCCCGCACGCCCAGCAGATTCAGATTAGGGCCATTCAGAACGAGCACCTTCATTGGGGCACCCCCTTCACGATTTGAATGATCCGGCGGCAAGCGTCATCCACATCGCCGCTGTTGTCAATGATGTGGTCGGCATACTGCCGGTAGAGCGGCAGCCGGGTTTGGTAAGTATGGTTCAGCGTATCCACGCCGCTCGCATACAGCGGCCGCGTGGAAAGGTCGATATCCTTCACGATTTGGTGGATGGGCCGGTCCAGAAACAGGATCGTGCCGGCCTGCCGGAGCATCACCATGTTCTGCGGCTGCGTGACCACCCCGCCGCCGGTGGCAATCACCGCGCCGGAAACAGCACAGGCCTCGGCCAACGCCTCGGTTTCGCATTGCCGGAAATGGGCTTCCCCCTGCTCAAACAGCGTTGGTATCGGCCCGAACCGCCGCACGATCATATCGTCCACATCCACAAAGAGGCGGTCAAGCAACCGGGCAACCTGCCGCCCCACCGTTGTTTTGCCACTGCCTGCCATGCCGATCAGGATCAGCGCATTGCTCATAGGCTCTCCCTCAATTCACGATCCAGCCTGCGGGTCACCTCTTGCTCCACAGCGGGGCCGATGCTTTGCCGGTGCCAGATTTCCCTGGCCCGCACGGCTTGCGCCGCCAGCATCACGAGCCCATCGGCGGTACGGAGACCCAGATGTTTGGCGCGCTTCAGCAGAAGTGTCTCCCTGGGATTATAGATCAGATCCACCGCGGCGGCAAACTGCCCGATCACAGCCTCCTCCACCGGGCAGCCGCCCCCATGGGGATGCATCCCAACCGGCGTACAGTTGACGAGAAGACCTCCTGGCAAACCGGGCAGCTCATCGTATTCCACCGTCCGTAGGCCTGGAAACCGGGCAGCGGCGTCGGCCTTGTCGCGGCTGGCCAGCACAATCTCCGCAGCACCTGCGTCAGCCAGCCAGGCGGCCACGGCCCTGGCCGAGCCACCGGAGCCCAGGATCACACAGCGCTGACCCTTCACGGCAATGCCGGCGGCCGCAAGCATTGCGCCGAACCCGTCATAATCGGTGTTGTGACCAACCAGCTCTCCGGAGAGCAGCCGCTCCACCGTATTCACCGCGCCGATGATCCGCGCCTGGCGGGAAAGGCTGTGCATGCATTCCAGCGCCGCAAGCTTGTAGGGGATCGTGACATTGGCACCATCAATGCCATTCTCCCCAAGACTTCGGAGAAAGGGCCTTACCTGCTCCGGCTCCAGCGGCATGAGCTCATAGTCGCATGGGATTCCGGATAATTCCGAGATCAGCGCGTGGATGCGGGGCGAAAGGCTATGCCCCAACGGTTTGCCGATCAGCGCGAAACGCATAGACTACCCCTTCCACTTTTTATAGTTCCCCAGAATCAGGATGCTCCTGCAATTCTCCCCCGCCTCCTTCAGCGCACCCTGCACGGCAGGGTCTGAAAGGCATCCGCTGAAGTCCATATGGAAGCAATACTGCCAGGGTGAGCCGGGCACCGGCCGGGAGACCAGGTTCATCAGGTTGATGCCCCGGTCTGCAAAAGCGCGCAGCGCGCCGTAAAGCGTGCCGGGCCGGTGCTCCACCACGAACACGGCGGAGATCTTGTCTGCCTCCTCAATGGGCGCATCGGAGGCAGAAACAATGGCAAACCGCGTGAAGTTGGCCGGATTGTCCTGGATATCATGGGCCAGCGGCACAAGGCCATGGAGATTCCCGGCCTGTTCGGAGGCGATGGCCGCCGCCGCGATGTCGCCCCTGCGGGCCACCTCCGCTGCGGCGCCGGCGGTGCTGGCAAAAGCCACGGCGTCATACCCCTTGCGGAGGAGGAACTGCCGGCACTGCTCCAGCGGCTGGGGGTGGGAGAACACCACACGGATATCGCCTGCCACCGCGCCGGGCAACGCCAGCAGGCAATGGCGCACCGGCAGCACCGTTTCGCCCACGATGCGAAGCGCCCCCTGAGCGAGCAGGTCGGTCACCGCAAACACGCCGCCGGTCAGGCTGTTTTCCACCGGCAGAATGCCAAAGCGGCACCGGCCCAGCGCCACGGCATCCACCACTTCCTCAAAGCTTGCAAACGGCACGGCATTGATGTCATCGCCGAAGTGCCGCCCCAGCGCCTCGTGGCTGAAAGAACCCTCCGGGCCCAGATAGGCAACCGTTTCCGCCGTGGAAGAGGATGGCTTTCCACGGTGAGCAGCCTGCAGAGCGTTCTGCTGCAGCAGCCGGCTTTCCGCCATGATGCCCTCAAAGAAGCGCCGCAGCGCGGGCTTCAGGCTTTCGTTCTCCGAAGACGCTTCGGCGGCTGCGATCACGGCCTGCTCCCGGCCCAGATCCAGCACCGGCAGGTCGTTGCTCTTTTTATATTCCGACACAGCCGCCGAAAGCGCCATCCGCCTTTGGAACAGGGCGGACAGCTCGCTGTCGATCTGGTCAATCTGGCTGCGGATATCGGTCAAGTCCATTCAGGGCCTCCAAACCGGCTCGATGTCCATCCACGCGTCCAGCAGTGCCAGCGCTGCTGCGGCCTCCACAACCGGCACGGCGCGGGGCACGATGCAGGGGTCGTGGCGGCCATGAACCGTGATGTCCTGTTCTGTCATTGTGGCCAGGTTCACCGTGCGCTGAGGTTTTGCGATGGAAGGCGTGGGCTTGATCGCCACCGAAAACACCAACGGCATGGAGGTGGTGATGCCGCCCAGCAGCCCGCCGTTGCGGTTTGTGGCGGTGCGGACCGCGCCGCCCTCCGCCACATAGGGATCGTTTGCCTCGCTGCCCGCCATGGCCGCCAACGCAAAACCGTCTCCGAACTGCACGCCCTTCACCGCGGGGATCGCAAACAGCAAGGAGGCCAGGCGGCTCTCCACACCCTCCATCATCGGCGAACCGATGCCGGCGGGCAAGCCCACCACGGCGGTCTCGATTTCACCGCCCAGCGAGTCGCAATCCATCCGGGCCGTTTCAATGGCCTGAAGCATCGCAAATGCGGCAGTGTCGTCCAGCACCGGGATGGCAGACACGGCGAGGTTGCCCAGAAGTGCAGCATCGATGCGTGCCTTATCCCAGTCACGGTCAGCGGCGGGGCCGATGCGCCGGATGTGGGAGCCGATCATGACGCCCCGCGCCGCAAGCACCTGCATTGCCAACGCGCCGGCAGCCACGAGGGGGGCTGTGAGCCGGCCGGAAAAATGGCCGCCGCCCCGAAAGTCTTCGGCGCCATGGTAACGCACATGGGCCGGATAGTCTGCATGGCCGGGCCTGGGCAGCTCCATTTGTTCCGGATAGCTGGCCGGGCGCTGGTCGGTGTTGCGGATCAGCAAGTTCAAAGGAGAGCCGGTGAGCACACCGTCGCGCATGCCGCTCAGCACCTCCACGGCGTCAGGCTCGCGGCGCGCTGTGGCATAGGCCTTGCCGCCGGCAGCCCGCCGGGCCATCTGCCTTTCCAGTTCTGTCATGTCCGGCGCAAAGCCTGCCGGCAGGCCGTCCACCACGGCGCCGATGGCCGGCCCGTGAGACTCGCCGAAGATGCTGACTTTCAAGTTCTTACCCCAAACACTGCTCATCGAACACCCCTCCCAATTGCCGAAATGACTCCCAGAACCCCGGCCAGGATTTTTGCACCGCCCGGTGACCGGACAGCACCACCGGGCCCGCGCAGGCCGGCGACACCGCCGCCGCCATCATCGCGATGCGGTGGTCATTGCAGGAATCCACCGCGCCGCCGGCCAGCCGCTCGCGGCCCCGGATCACCATGCCGTCTGCAGTCTCCTCCACATCGGCGCCCAGCCCGTTCAGGCACGCGGTAATGGCGGCGATACGGTCGCTCTCTTTATCCCGAAGGCGTTGCCCACCGGTGATGCGGCTCTCACCCTCCGCCACGGCCATGGCTGCCGCGATGGCCGGGGCCAGATCCGGGCACTGTGACACATCTGCCGATACGGCCCGCAGGCGCGAAGGCCTTGCGGCAAGGGTATCCTCCTCCCACTGCAGCGCGCCGCCCATTTCGCGAAAGACCGCTTCAATGGCCCGGTCTCCCTGGGCGCTATCGCGCAGCAGCCCCGAAAGCCGCACCGGCCCGCCCAGCAGGCCCATCAGCAGCGGGAAAGCTGCCTGTGACCAGTCGCCTTCCACCGGGAAGCTGTGCGTTTGATACTTCTGATTGCCCTCCACATGATAGCTCGCACCGCAATGACGCTCCTCGGCTGCGATGCCGAAACGGCGCAGCACGGCCAGCGTGAGTTCCACATAGGGCAGCGATTCCAGCTTGCCTTCCACCACCACCGAGGACGGGCCCGGCAGCATTGGCAGCGCCAGCAGCAGGCCTGTGACAAACTGAGAGCTCACATTGCCCGGCACCGGATAATTGCGCGGCTGCAGCGTGCCCTGTATCGTCAAGGGGAAGCCTCCCTCCCCGCGCGCAAAGGCGATGCCATGCTGCCGGCACAGCTCCTCATATGGCCCCAGCGACCGCAGGCCCAACCGGCCGGAGCCGGTGAACACCGCCCCACCGGCCACTGCCAGCGCCACCGGGATCATAAACCGCAGCGTGGAGCCGGACTCCCCGCAATCGATGAGCGGCCTATCATTCGGCTTCTCGATCCCTTGAATGAGCGCGGCGAACCTGCCGCTCTCATCCCGCTCCAATCGGATATCGGCACCCAACGCGCCCATCGCGCCGATGGTCGCCTTGATGTCCTGCGATAGCTCCAGGTTGGTGATCCGGCTCTCGCCCTTGGCCAGAGCAGCGGCGATGACCGCCCGGTGGGCCACGCTCTTTGACGGCGGCACCGCAAGCGCGCCGCCTGCCAATCCCGGCTGGATCCTGATTGCGTCGCTCACAGGAACCTCCCCAACTCCTCGGTCCGGATCGTGTGGAGCAAGTGGTCGCCGATCTGCTTCAAAAGCACCAAGGTAATCGCGCCGCCCCGCACCTTTTTGTCACGGAGGATCACTTCCATGAGGCCCTCGCGGGAGGCGTCAGGCAGCTCAACCGGCAGGCCAAACTTCAGGCACAGCCCGGCCAGCCGCTCCGCCGTGCCGGACTCGGTCAGGCCCAGCGCCTCGCTGACCCTTGTGATGTGGCACATTCCCCTGGATACGGCTTCTCCATGAGTGATGCCGGTGAATCCGGCCTTTTGCTCCAACGCGTGGCCGATGGTGTGACCGAAGTTGAGCATCATGCGAGGGCCTTCGTCTTTCTCGTCGCGCTGCACCACGTCGCGCTTGATCACAAGGTTTTCCCGGATCACATCGGGCAGATGGCGGCGCAGCGCCTCTCGCCCGGCAAATCTCTCCAGTTTGCGGAAAAGCCCCTCGTCGGCAATGGCGGCATGCTTGATCACTTCGGCCATGCCGCAGGCATATTGCTCATCGTTCAATGTGTCCAGCGAGTCGGGATCGATCAACACAAACATGGGCTGGTGAAAGGCTCCCACCAGGTTTTTGCCTTCGGGGATATCCACAGCCACCTTGCCGCCGATGGAGCTGTCTACCTGAGACAGCAACGTAGTCGGCACCTGTGCGTAGCGCATCCCCCGTAAAAACGTGGCAGCAGCCATGCCCCCCAGGTCTCCCACCACGCCGCCGCCCACCGTGAGCACCCAATCGGCGCGGCTGAACCCCTGCCTGGCCATGGAGGAATACAGCCCGAAAAGCACACCGGACGTCTTGGATTGCTCGCCCGGCGGCACCGGTTCCACATGGAAAGCCACGCCGGCGGCATTGAGGGAGGCTTCCACGGCCTTGCCGTATATCGACCACACGGTTTGGTCAGTCACGACGAACACGCGGGCACCGGCTGCCACATCGGCCAAACGCTCGCCCACTGTGCTGAGCGCGCCGCGCTTGATTGTGACCGGGTATTTGTGATTACCGGTTTTTACCTGCAGAGGCAGATGGATCATCACCGTTCCTCCTTCATCGTCGCGGCCTGAGCAAGCAGATCGGAAAGCCCATGCCGGTCCTGGCTGTCCAACAGCTGCTCCAGTGCGTCCAGCCCTGTTCGCAGGGCTCTTATCTCCGCCAGCAATGCCGGCCGGTTTTCCACAAAGAGCTCCGCCCACATCGGCGCGTTGATCGCCGCCACCCGGCTCACGTCCCGATAACTGCCGGCGGCAAAGGGCAGCGGGTCGCGGTCTCCGGCGGCCAGCACATAGGCCACGGCCAGCGCATGAGGCAACTGGCTCGTAAAGGCGATCATCTCATCATGCTCGCCCGGTTCAGCAAGTACGATGGCGCCCGCACCGAGCGCCCCGGCAAAGCGCTTCACCAAGTCAATATGATATATCGAATTGATGCCCAGCGGGGTTAAAATGTAATTGCAGCGGTCAAAAAGCGTTTCCACGGAGTATTGGTATCCGGCTCGCTCCCGGCCGGCCATCGGGTGGCCCGGCACGAAGCCCACATCGGGCCGGAGGTAAGGCAGCACGCCGTCAATCACCGGCTGCTTAACACCGCAGATGTCGGTGACGGCGGAGCCCGGCTTGAAATGGGCCATGTTGTCCACCATGAAGCGCACGGCAACCTCCGGGTTCAGGCACACCACGGTGAGGTCGGCGTCGCGCACGGCCTCCGCCGGGTTGGTGGTGGCATGGTCCAGAAAGCCCTCATCCACCGCCGCCTGAAGGGCAGCGGGCTTCCTGCCATACCCGGTCACCACGGCTCCGGTGCCCCGTTTGAGTGCCTTGGCAAAGGAGCCGCCCATCAGCCCCAGGCCCACGATGGTGACCTTCAGCCCCGCCACGCCCCCGGCCGGCGGGATCTCCCTCAGCGCCATTGGGGCTGCACCACCCGGCGCTGCGTCAACGTTTTGCCCTCGGTGCGGGCAAGCACTTCGATCTCGCCCATCAGCTTGTGGAATTTCTTGGGCTTCAGCGATTGGCCTCCGTCGCTCATGGCATGATCGGGATCGGGGTGCACCTCGATGAGAAGCCCGTTGGCACCGGCCACCACGGCAGTCTTGGCCAGTGGCTCCACCAGCCACCAGATGCCGCCGGCGTGGCTTGGATCCACAAAGATGGGCAGGTGGCTCAATCTGCGCACCACCGGCACGGCGCTGATGTCCAGCGTGTTCCTGGTGTATTTCTCAAACGTGCGGATGCCCCTTTCGCACAGGATCACGTTTTCGTTGCCGCCGGCCATCACATATTCTGCGCTCATCAGCCACTCCTCGATTGTGGCGGAGAGCCCCCTTTTGATCATCACGGGTTTTTTGATGTGCCCCAGTTCTTTCAGCAGCGCGAAGTTCTGCATGTTGCGGGCGCCCACCTGGATGATGTCAATGTCCTGCACGAAGGAATCCAGGGCGCTCAGATCCAGGATCTCGCTGACCAACCCGAGGCCGGTCTCCTGTTTGGCCACCTTGAGGATCTCTATGCCCTCCTGCCCCAGGCCCTGGAAGCTGTAGGGCGAGCTCCGGGGCTTGTAGGCCCCTCCCCGCAGGAAGTGGGCGCCGGCCTCTTTCACGCTGCGGGCCACTTCCAGGATCTGCTCCTCGTTTTCCACTGCGCATGGACCAGCCACAACGGTGAACACGCTGCCGCCAATCTCCTGCCCGGCGCACCGTATCACAGAGTCTTCGGGGTGGAACATGCGGTTTGCCCGTTTGTAGGGCTCCTGAATGCGCATGACCCTCAGCACGATCTCGTTGGACTCAATCGGTGTTTCCGCAATGGCGTTGGTGTCGCCCAGCACATGCAGCACCGTATAGTCCAGACCGACAGACCTTTCTACAGTCACGCCGCCCATGCCGCGCACAAGGTTTTCCAGATCCACGATTTTATTTTCCGGGGAATGGGGCTTGAGGATGATGATCATAACGGATTCCTCCAATTCAATTTCCGGGCAATCTCCCTCCCAACTCTTTGTGGGAAGGATGTGGGGTTAACGGGTATGGAAGGATAAAGAAACGGGGGACTCTGTCGAGTCCCCCATGCATCATTGTATCCTATTGCCGCCCGGT